>NZ_CAUQHQ010000015.1:0-27127 GCF_963517995.1 uncultured Campylobacter sp. | reverse complement strand
GTGTCGCGCTGATAAATCCGTAGTCAAAGCGAGCGTTGTGCGCCACAAAAACGCTCTGACCCAAAAAGACCTTAAACTGCTCCATGACAAAGGCTAGGCTAGGTGCATTTTTTAGGTGTTCTGCGGTGATTCCCGTTAGTTCGCTGATATTTTCCGGGACATAGGGCGCGTACACGAAGGTTTCAAATTTGCTGATTATTTCGCCATTTTGTAGCTTTAGTGCGCCGATTTCTATGATTTGGCCGCTACTTATGCCGCCGCTGGTTTCTATATCTACGACGCAAAAAATTTGATCTTTTATCTCTTTGCGGCGAGTTTTTAGCTCGATTTGATTTTTTGCGGTGCGGGTTATATCAAGTCCCAGCGCGCGCCACATCTGCACGTCGCGAACGTCGAAAAGCTCGGAGTATTCGTCCATTTGCTTGGTTGCGGCGACGAAGTCCGCGTAGGGTACGTTTCGCTTAGCGATGACAGCTAATAAATTTTCAAAATCTTGGTTCAAAACTCGAGCTTTAGCGAGCGGATAGAGTGCTCGTATGAATTTGACGAAAATATATAGCTGCCAGCCACTACGATATCCACGCCCGCTTCATCGAGCTGCGCGACGTTTAGTCCCGTCACGCCGCCGTCTACTTCGATCATGCATTTTGCGTTTTTGCGCTCGATCATTTCGCGCAAGCTGCGGGCTTTTTCGAGCACCGAAGGGATAAATTTTTGACCGCCAAACCCCGGATTTACGCTCATTAGCAGCACCATATCGACCTCGTTTACGATGTGCTCGATCGCCCAGATCGGCGTGTGCGGGTTTAGCACGATAGCAGGCCCCACACCGCGGCTACGGATATGATCTATCAGACGTAGCGGATGCTTTTCCTCCTCGATGTGAAAGCTTAAAAATTTAGGCTTTAACGGCAAAAAAAGATCGGCAAAAAATGTGTTATTTTGCACCATCAGGTGTATATCTAACGGCTTTGTAGCGGCCTTTGTTACGGCGTTTACTACGACGGGGCCGATGGTTAAATTCGGCACGAAATGCCCGTCCATCACGTCAACATGTACAAGATCGGCTCCGGCTTCGCAGATAGCTTCGATCTCTGCTCTTAAATTTCCAAAATCCGCCGATAAAATACTAGGCGCTACATACATCTTTTATCCTTTATTTACTTAGAAAAAATATCGCATCCGAGCCGTCTATATCAAGCCGCACCAAGACGCCTCGGTTTTTATTGTTTTCGTCTTGAGTTACCTCTAAAATATGCGGCAGGGTAAAGCTCACGGTTATGCCCTGCCTGGCTAGCTGCGATTCGATACGGTCGCAAATAACGCTTAGCAGATCGGCATACGCTTGAGATAGGCTTAAATTTTCGCTATTTTGAAGTAAAATTTTACACATCTTTTTGATATCGCTTTTTTGTAGGCAGAGGATAAATTTGGCCTCTAGATCGCCGTAAAACGCGACCGAGCCGATATTAAATTTACCCTCTTGGCAGCTAAAACGCTCTATGGCGGTGCTTATTTTTGTAACCTTAGAACCGGACATTGAGGCTAGAGTGTCCGTTACTGTCGCTAAAAGGCTCGGTAGGGCGTTTATGATATCTTTGGTAAGATTTTTGGGCCTTTCTTCTCCATATCCGCCTCCGCCCGAAATAGTACCGTCGTCTTCGTAAAATTCGCCAAGGCTCTTATAAACCAAGATGCCGTAGTCCTCAAGGTCGTTTTTTAGGACTTGAGACGTGCTGGCTAGTTTTAAGCCGCATACGACGATAGCGGCTCCATACTCGGCGCAGACGGTAGAGAGCTTGGCTAAAAAAGATACCCCGTGGATATTTATCGAGCTTGATTTACTCATATCAAAGACAAAAAATTTAAAGCCTATTTTTAATGAATTATTAAACGTCTTTTGGTCGAAATTATTTATGAAAGCCGAGTCGATAAAGCCCTCTAGCTCGTATATGACGACATTTTCTCTGAGCGTGGTTTTTATGTCTTTTTTGCTTGATTTTATCTGCGTGAGATAGACCGAGTATTCAAAGTTTTTATGAAGGCTTTTAAATTCTTTTAGATCCTTAGCTATCGTCGGGATATAGCCGATACCCGAGAGTTTAAGGGCGATTTGGCGCTTTTGGTCGGCATCGTCGTTAAAAACTATGATGCGTCTATTTGCGTATTCGGGTTTAAACTCCCCCCAAAATAGCGCCGCTACGTTTGCGGTCTCGAAAAAAGATAAATTCGTCATGCCCTTTGACATTCTTTTAAGTGCTTTAAATTTAACTTCGTTATAGTCGCAAAAGCCTACGCTAGCGCCGTTAAATGCGGCTAGCTTTAAAATGGCTTCAAGGATTAGATTAAAACCGATTTTATTAAAATAAACGGCGTTTTTAAGGGATATTAGGATGTAGCGAGGGTATTTTTGGCGAATAGAATTTATATTTTTTTCGCTGATTTCATACTTAGATACGTCTCCGTCAAGAAAGCCCAGAGGATAAAAAATGGCCGTATCGTCTTTAAATTTTAATCTCATAAAACGCCTAGAAATTTCCCGATTTATAGCAGGACTTAAATTTGCCCGCAGATCTCGCAAAATAAAATATATTTAAATTTTATTATTTTATCCTTTTTATCCATAATTTTAGTTTAAAACATCACACTCGCGTAAAAACCGATCGGAGCATTTAAGTTAATATTTTGCTTATTTTAGATAAAATCAGGAAAAATTTTTAATTTTAAGGAAATAAAATGTCAAGAGTATGCGCAATAACAGGCAAAGGTCCGATGGTAGGCAACAACGTCAGCCACGCCAAAAATAGAACTAAAAGAAGGTTTTTACCAAACCTACGAACTATCCGCGTAACGCTAGAGGACGGCACTACGAGAAAGATCAAAGTAGCTGCTTCTACGCTAAGAACAATGAGAAAACAGTCACGCTAAATTTACCGCAAATTTGAGGAGTTGTCTTTGTTTAAAAAGATTTTAAAATTCCTCAACTGGTCGAGTTCTGCCAAACCTCAAATCAATCTCAATACCGAGCTTTACGAACAACTTCGCCCGTTTCGCCTACCGCTCATCTTAGTCGTTTTGATGATGACGATCGGCGCTATGGGTTATGTCGCGATTGACGGCTTTAGCCTATCTGACGCGATATATCAGGCGGGTATGACTTTTACGACCGTCGGATTTACCGAGGTTGCGCCCATTTCCCCGGCTGGACGGCTTTTTACCATCACGTTTATTTTACTCGGTTTTGCCGTTTTTACGTTTTCTACGGGTTTGATGCTCGAGGTTTTAAAAAAAGGCGCGCTCGTAGCGATCATAAAGGAGAGACGAATGCTATATAAGATCGCAAGGTTGAAAAACCACTTTGTTATCTGCTATCACAACCAATACACACTAGAGCTAAGCCGAGAATTTAGAGAAAATCACATCCCCTTCGTCGTCATCGACCCGCGAGAAGATCTGCCCGAGATCGCAGAAAAAAATAAGTATCCATACTACATCGTCTCTCAGCCCCACACGCAAACCGCGCTTTTAAAGACGCATTTTTCAAGCGCAAAAGGTATGATCACGCTAAGCTCTAATATAGCCGACAATATCGCGCTTATCGCGACAGTAAGACTTTTTGAAAAAGAGATCGGACGCAAAAAGCCCTATTTTATAATGACGAACTCCGACAACCAAGACGATACCGAACGCCTAAAAAAGCTCGGTGCAAATAGCGTCGTGAGCCCGTCAAAGCTAGTCGCCCAGCGCCTTAGCGCCATGAGCGTGCGTCCGGATATGGAAAATTTGCTCGAGCAGTTTTTGTATAAGCAAGACTCGCCGATCGATATTGAGGAGATTTTGGTACCCGACTACTCATGGGTGCGCTTTAAACGCCTAAAAGAAACAAATTTACGAAACATAACAAACGCCGACGTCGTAGGTATCAAAGACGTGAATAACAAATTTATCCCGATGCCAAAGGGCGATACGCTAATCGGCACGGGTACGAAGCTACTAGTCATCGGCACTGGCGAGTCGATACGCTTAACCAAACGAGTCATAAAAAGTAGACATAAGCCAGAAGAGCTAAAATACGTCTAAAATTTGAGACGATTTATGTGTATTTTAATTTTGCCTTTGCCTAGATAGCCGTAAATTTAACGCTAAAATAAGGGATTGATCCGATCTTTTACTCAAATTTAAATTTTACAAAAGCATCTTTTGGATTTAAATATCGTAAAAATTTAAGCTATTTAGAAGCGAAACCAAACTGCCGTAAATTTTAGGGAATGCTCCGAATTTGACGCTTTTTTAACCCTCTCTTAAAATAACATTCGCTAAAATTAAATCAAACTTTAATTAAAGGAGCAAAGATGTTTCACGAGGATAGAGAGCTTATAACTAAGCTAAAAGGTACAAACGCGCACTTTACATCGCTTTTTGATAAGCACAACGACCTGGACGAAAAGATCGCTGAAATGCAAAAAGGCAACTTCTACAACGATGCCGAAGTGGATGCTTTAAAGCGCGAGAAACTCAGACTAAAAGACGAAATCTACGCATTTTTAGCAGAATATAAAAAGGAAAATAATCTTTGACTTGTCCGCGGCGGACGACTTGCGCCGCCGTTTTCTACCTCAAATTCTCTCAAATTTTTATCTTTGATTAGCTACAAATCGCGCCGAATTTAATCCAAAACAAGAATGCAAAATCGCTACAAAAATACCAAATTTGACGCAAAGCCGTAAATTTTGTTTTTCAAATTTACGATGCTACTACATCGAAATCTTTTTGAGCACCCAAAAAACCGCCATCCCGACGCATAAAATAATAACCGCTCAAATATAATCCATCTTTTTTCCCTTGCCTATTTTTGCCGAAGCTTAATTTATTTTTTGTTTATTGTAACACAAGCTCGCATCTTTTTCGGATAGACCGTGATTTAAGAGAAAATTCGCTAAAATTTATAAAACATTAAAAAGGATGAAAAATGGATGAGACAAAGAGTGTTTTTATCAACCGAGAGCTTAGTTGGTTGCGCTTTAACTCGCGCGTTTTAGCCCAGTGCGAAAAGGCATTACCGCCGCTTGAAAAACTAAAATTTATCGCGATTTATATGACGAATTTGGATGAATTTTATATGATCCGCATCGCGGGGCTAAAGCAGCTTTTTGCCGCCGGAGTCGCTGCTAGCGGTAGCGACGGCATGAGTCCGCTCGATCAGCTAAGAGAGATCAGAAAATACATCAAAGACGAGCTATCTATCGTAGAAAGGCACTACAAAGACGCGTTAAAAGAGCTTGCGCAAAACGGGCTTTTCATGAAAAATTACGACGAAATTTCGCCCGAGCTTCGCGCCAAATGCGACGAGTATTTTTTCTCAAACATCCTGCCCGTCATCGTGCCTATCGCGGTTGATGCCACGCACCCGTATCCTCATCTAAACAACCTTAGCTTTAGCCTAGCCGTTAAGCTTGCCGACGCAGATAGTCCCGAGATTATAAAATTTGGCATGATACGTATCTCGCGCGTTTTGCCGAGATTTTATCAAGCGGCCGACAACGTCTACGTGCCGATAGAAACGATCGTGCACCGCCATGCGGAGGAGATTTTTCCTGGTTACAAGCTTCTTAGCTCGGCGGCATTTAGAGTCACGAGAAACGCCGACATCGTCATCGAGGAAGAAGAGGCTGATGATTTTATGATGATCCTCGAGCAAGGACTCAAGCTACGCCGCAAGGGCGCCTTTGTCCGCATGCAGATACAAAAAGACGCCGACGCCGAGATAGTCGAGTTTCTAAACTCGCACATGAAGATTTTTTACAAAGACATATACGAGTACACCGTCCCGCTCACGCTAAATTCGCTCTGGCAAATCGTGGGAAATAAAGAATTCTCGCACCTTTGCCTGCCGCCGTACGCGCCAAAGACATTGCCGCCTTTTAGCAGCCACCTCTCGATGTTTGACGTCATCGACAAAGAAGACGTGCTAGTCGTGCATCCCTACGAGAGCTTTGATCCTGTCGTTCAGTTTATCAAAGAGGCGAGCAAGGATCCGCGCGTGATCTCGATCCGCATGACGCTTTACCGCGTCGATAAAAACTCGCCTATCATCCAGGCTCTCATCGACGCCGCAAACGACGGCAAGCAAGTAACCGTGATGGTCGAACTAAAGGCGAGGTTTGACGAGGAAAACAACCTGCACTGGGCAAAGGCTCTAGAAGACGCTGGCGCGCACGTGATATACGGTATCACGGGCTTTAAGGTGCACGCAAAAGTGAGTCAAGTCATCCGCCAAGAGGGCGGCAAGCTCAAATTTTACATGCATCTATCCACCGGCAACTATAACGGCGGCTCGGCGAAAATTTACACTGACGTGAGCTATTTTACGAGTAGGGCGGAGTTTGCCAGTGATACGACGACGTTTTTTCACATACTTTCTGGCTTTTCTAAAAACCGCCGCTTGCAGACGCTTTCTATGTCGCCGATGCAGATAAAAGAGCGCGTGCTGGAGATGATAAAGACCGAGACCGCGCACGGCGAGCAGGGCAGGATCGTGACCAAGATGAACGCGCTGGTTGATAGCGACATCGTGGACGCGCTGGTAAAGGCTAGTAGCGCGGGCGTGAAGATCGATCTCATCGTGCGCGGCATCTGCTGCGTGCGTCCCGGCGTGAAGGGCCTAAGCGAAAATATCCGCGTGAGATCGCTCATCGGCAAATACCTTGAGCACGCGAGGATATTTTATTTCAGGCACGCCGACCCTCAAATTTACATCGCTTCCGCCGACTGGATGCCGCGAAATCTCGAGCGCCGCCTAGAACTCATGACGCCGATAATAGATAAAAATTTGCAAGAGCGTTTGCTCGAGTTTTTGCGCTTGCAGCTTAGCGATAACGAGCTAGCCTTTGAACTGCAAAATAGCGGCGAATACGCCAAAGTAACGCCGAAAGAGGGCGACGCGCGCATAAACTCGCAAGAGGTGCTCGAGGAGTACGTGAGCGGGATATATAAGGCGACGAAAAAGGATACCGATAAGGGTAAGAGCGAGCAGATGGTGGCAAAACTTTTGAAAGAAAGTTAACCAGCTTGTCTTTTGCCCTATACTTCGCTTTGCTTCCCTTGCGGTCGCAACTGCAAGCAGAGGCTTGTAAATTTGGCTGGGTCATTACCAACAAGGTAACTCCCGTCGCCAAATTTAAAAGCGCCTCGTCTAGAACCTCTTGAAAAGCTACGAGCGTAGCGAAGTAGAAAAATATTTTGCCTTATCGTTTTACGTTCAAATTTATAAATTTAGCTTCAAATTTTACCCGCCCAGACCCGCATCTTGAAATTGCTAAATTCGGCGAGCAAATTTACAAAAATATACGCGTGCGGCAAATTTTACTTCGCCGAGTTTTTGGTTACACGCATTTCGGTCAAAAATTTAAAAAACAAAATATAAGTGATAAAATGATTTCTTTCAACGCCTTTTTCTCTGGTTTTTCGCTCGGGCTCTCGCTGATTTTAGCTATCGGAGCGCAAAACGCCTTCGTACTAAAACAAGGCATCAAAAAACAGCATATTTTTCTAGTTTGCGCTATCTGCGCGCTTAGCGACGCCGCGCTGATTTTTGCGGGAGTATCAGGGTTTGGCTACGTGGTTGAGCGCTACCCTATCATCAAAACCGCCGCGCTTTGGGGAGGATTTGTATTTTTGAGCATTTACGGGCTACGAAGTCTTTATAGCGCGTTTAGCGCCTCGCATGCGCTAACGGCAGATGGCGAGGAGGCACGCAGTGCGGTTAAAACGGCGCTTCTTACGCTAGCTTTTACGTGGCTAAACCCGCACGTATACCTTGATACGGTCGTACTTTTGGGCTCGGTTTCTACGAAATTTAGCGAGTGCGCGGGACTCTTTGGCGCGGGCGCGATGTGCGCGTCGTTTGCGTTTTTCTTTTTGCTCGGATACGGAGCTAGATTTTTAGCGCCGTTGTTTCAAAAGCCCGCCGCATGGAAAATTTTGGAGTTTTTCGTCGGCGTAACGATGATAGCGCTTGGCGTGATGTTAGTAATCGGCGAGTGAGGGCGCTTAAATTTAACGACTAAATTTATGTAGTTTTGATACGCTGTTTTTATGCCCCGTTGGCTAAACTTTGCTAAAATTTAAGTAAATTTACAAGAAAAGGAAAAGATGAACGACCAAATTTACCTCATCGGCGACGTTCACGGCTGCTATAAAACCCTTTGCGCCCTGATAGATTGCTTGCCGTGCGGCGCTGATTCTAAAATTTGCTTCGTCGGCGATCTGATAGACCGCGGCGAGGGAAGTTTTGAGGTCGTGCAGCTAGCGATGCGGCGCGGTTACTCAGCCGTGATGGGCAATCACGAGTACCGTCTTTTGCAACACAAGGACGCATTTTTGCGCGGCGAAACGCCTAGCGATCCGCGCTGGTTTTTCCTCAACGGCGGCGCGCAGACTTTCGCCTCCTACGCCAAAGCCAGCCGCGCACAAAAGCTCGCGCATATAGAGTTTTTATCAAATTTGCCACTTTATTTGGAGCTTGCCGAGTTTAAAAACGCTCAGGGCAGGCGGCTCGTCGCGTCGCATTCGGCGATTGGGCGGATGTGGGCGCTACGCAACTCGCACGGCGATAGCGCGGCGGAGTTCAGGCGGCATGTACTTTGCGGCAGAGGCGATTTTAGCCAAAATGAAGGCGTCTTTAATGTCTACGGCCATACGCCGATCGCGGGGCCCGATATCACGGAATTTAGCGCAAATATCGACACGGGCTGCGTTTATAAGCAAGATTTTGGCCGTCTTTGCGCGCTCGAGTTTCCGAGTATGCGGGTTTTTATGCAGGAAAATATCGAGGATGGAGAGTAAAATTTGCCGAAATTTGAGGCTAAATTTGACTAAAATTTGAAATTTTACTCGCTTAGACCCGAGTCTTGACGGTACTAAATTTTTGTTTGGTTAAAATTTAAAGCCAAATTTGTTTCTAAATTTGTGACACTTTGTCTGCAAGGTAAAGTAGTGTTGTCGCCTTAAAAGCTTCGTAGGGGTAGAGGGTGGGGAGCGACTTCGTGTCTACTTGCAGTTGCGACCGCAAGGGAAGCAAAATCCAAGCCCCATCCCCTTTACAACAAGCAAAGAGTAATCTTAAACGGTTATTCTTTGCACAAGGGACTAATTTTAGTATAAGTTTTATAAAATTTTTAAAATTTCACTCGCTCAAAGCGGTTGTCGCTCGCGCCCGCGATAAATCGCGGCACGAAAATTTGGCTTCGTTACAAACTCAGCTCAAATTTTCGGGACGAAAGCTTTTCGCTCATAAAATTTAAAAATTCTTTGAAGCCAAATTTACAAAATTTAGCCAAATTGGATCACAAATTTGAACGCAAAACGATAAGGCGGAAGTATTTTGCGATAGATTTAAATGTTGTGTAGATAAAATTTTGCGTAGGCTGGACAGGTAGTCCGCCGAGCAAAATTTTAGCAAACTCATTTAAAGATACGCAAAAGACAACGCCTTCATAGTTTACGTATCTTGGCGATTTCATCTCGCAATGCCGCCGCCTTCTCAAACTCCAGCTGCTCTGCGGCTTCTAGCATCTGTTTTCTTAGCTCTTTGATTATGCTCGCTCGCTCGGCGGCAGGCATTTTTTCCAGATTTTTGCCGCGTTTATATATCTCGCCCTCATCCTCGACGTGCAGGCTCTCCTCGATGTTTCGGCTAGCCGAGCGCGGCGTGATGCCGTGGGCGCGGTTGTATTCGTCTTGCATCTTGCGGCGCGCTAGCGTCGTATCCATCGCTTCTTGCATGGATTTGGTGATCTTTTTGGCAAACATCAGCACCCGTCCGTTTACGTTTCTAGCCGCGCGCCCCATCGTTTGTATTAGACTCGTCGTCGAGCGTAAAAAGCCCTCCTTATCGGCGTCCATGATGGCTATGAGGCTAACCTCGGGCAGGTCAAGCCCTTCTCTTAGCAAATTTATGCCGATAAGCATATCAAACTCGCCTCCGCGCAGTCCGCGGATGATCTCGTTTCGCTCGACGGCGTCGATGTCTGAGTGCATGTATTTGACCTTGATGCCAAGCTCGGTGTAGTAGCGGCTGAGCTCCTCGGCCATCTTTTTGGTTAGCACGGTGACTAGCACGCGCTCGTTTCTCTCGATGGTTTTTTTTGCCTCGTCAAATAAAATCTCCACCTGATTTTCGCTGTTTTTTATCTCGATCAAGGGATCAAGCAGTCCGGTCGGGCGTAAAATTTGCTCGTAGACGTGGCCGCAGCTTAAATTTATCTCGTATTCGTTAGGGGTCGCCGAGACGAAAAGAAATTTGGCGCGTTTGTTTATAAACTCGTCAAATTTAAGCGGACGGTTATCTAGTGCGGACGGTAGGCGAAATCCGTACTCCACCAGCACCTCTTTGCGGCTGCGGTCACCCGCGTACATACCGCGAAACTGCGGCAGGCTCACGTGGCTTTCGTCCACGATGACTAGGTAGTCCTTGCCTCCCAGCTCGAAATAATCAAACATCGAGTAGGGCGTCTCTCCCGCCTTTTGCCCGGTTAGGTGGCGCGCGTAGTTTTCGATGCCCTTGCACATGCCCGTGCTACTCATCATCTCTAGGTCAAATTCCACTCGCTGTTTTAGGCGCTGAGCCTCTACGAGCTTGCCTTGCTCATTAAATTCTTTTAGCCGCTCTTCTAGCTCCTCTTCGATCTGTTTGATCGCGATTTTTAGGCGGTCTGCGCCCACGATAAACTGACTCGTGGCATAAAGCGTAAATTTACCCACGTCTTTTAGCTTTTTGTTTTCTAACACGTCAAAGTGATACATCGCATCGATCTCATCGCCGAAAAACTCGATACGAAGAGCCTCGTCGCCCCAGTATGCGGGATAGATGTCCACCACGTCGCCGTTTACGCGAAAGTCGCCGCGGTCGAAGTAGTTATCGTTTCGCTTGTAGCCCATGTCGACTAGCTTTTGCAGCAAGGCGCGCTGATTGATATTTTCGCCTACGCCCAGATATGCGACCATGCCTTGGTATTCGCTAGGATTGCCTAAGCCGTAGTTGGCCGATACCGACGCTATGCACACGACGTCGTCAAAGCTGAGCAAACTAGCCGTCGCAGAGAGGCGCAGACGCTCGAGTTCTTCGTTTACGGAGCTGTCTTTTTCGATGAAAAGGTCTTGACGCGGGATGTAGGCCTCGGGCTGATAGTAGTCGTAGTAGCTGATGAAATACTCCACGTGATTTTTAGGGAAAAAGCCCTTAAATTCGCTATAAAGCTGCGCGGCGAGGGATTTATTATGCGTCATGATTAGAGTGGGCATATTTAGCTCTTTTATCACGTTTGCCATCGTAAAGGTCTTGCCCGAGCCCGTGACGCCTAGAAGCGTTTGGTATTTATTGCCCGATCTTACGGAGGCTACGATATTAGCGACTGCGCGGGCCTGATCCTCGCTCGGGCTAAATTTGGACGAAATTTCAAAATTTTTCATTTTTTACCTTAAAAATCAGCTTTTTTTGTTACAATTACATAAAATTATACCAAAACTAAGGAAAAAGATGTTTGATAACGATAAAGTACTAAATACCCTAACCGACAAGGTAAACGACCTGCTGGCTAGATATAACGAAATCTGCGAAGAAAACGAATCTCTACGCAACGAACTAATCAGCGTCAAAGCCCAAAACGAAGCCAAAACAAACCAAATCGCGCGACTAGAAGAAGACCTAAGAACCAAAAATACCGAGAGCGACGACGTTATCCGCAAGATCGAAGCGGTACTTGGAAAGTAAATTTAGGCGACGCGACTAATGAAAAAAATAACGGTAAAGATAGCCTCCACATCCTATAATATAAGCCTCGAGGATGAATTTGCCCAAAGCTTTGAAAAAGAGTGGGAGACGTTTACCGGGGGGAAGAGATGTCTAGACGTTAAGGAGCTGCTTAGCGCCTATGTACAAAAATGCTACGAGAACTACCAGCGCGAGCGCGAACTGCGCTCTTTGGCGCAAAAACTAACTAAAGAATTTAACTAAAAATATCTAAATTTATACATTTTCCGTCGCCGTAGTCTGCTTTTTAGGCCTTTAGCACGTTTTTGAGAGTGCGCTTTACTGCATTTGTTTGGCTTTTTATGTTTTTAGTGCGATGTGTTTGTCTATGTTTTAGACTTTTATAGGCGTTTTACGGACGATAAAGTAGCAACTATGGGCTAAAATAGGCTATTTATTCACGTTTTTCCTAAAATTTGCATTGATTTTTTACAAATTTATATTTTTTTAAGTATTTTATATATATAATTCCGCCAACTGCATAAGTGTATGCAGAAATAAATACAAGGAGTCTCATATGAGAAAAGGTTTTACAATGATCGAGTTGATCTTCGTGATCGTTATTTTAGGTATCCTAGCTGCTGTTGCTATCCCAAGACTAACTGCTACTCGTGATGATGCAGAGATCTCAGCTGCTGCTACAAATATTTCTACGGTCATATCTGATCTAAATTCTTATTACACTTCACAGGCTAAACTAGCCGTTGGTCCTACAGCATGGGGTGAGATGACATCTGTAAGCCCTACCATAAAAATTAGAACCGACAACTGCTTAACTCTTACTCCGCCATCTAACGCAACTGCTGTTGAAATAGGTGCTGTAGTAGGTACTGGAGGTCTATGTAATAACGTTTGGAGCTTACCTGCTATGCAAGAAATTAAGGCATATATTGATAGTAGTAGCGGTAAAACAGCACATACTATCAAAGTCGGCGGTATCAGCGTAGTTCGCTAATTTTTATCTGATTAGTTAATGCTATATAAACCCAGATCCTGTTTCTAAGGATTTGGGTTTTTGTTTTTTAATGCTTTTAGTTTTCTAATATTCTATATTTTTTAACATATTAAAAAACCTAGTGAATATGTATTTTTATATTTTTAGGAAGTTTGGTAAAATCATAAAATTTAATATCAAGGAATCTTTATGAGGCGTGGTTTTACAATGCTTGAGCTCGTTTTTATTATCGTTATCTTAGGCATTTTAGCTAGCATAGCAGGGGTTAAGATTTTTGCTACTAGAGATGATGCTTTGATTGCTAGAGCTAGGAGCGATGTAGCTTCTATAAGAAGCGGTATAATCAACAAATACAGTGCAAATATGATGAGGGGTAGTTTTGGTTATCCTGCTCAACTTGAAAAAACTGGTAGTTCGGTGCCTTTTGATGACGTGATTCAAGGCGGTGCAAAAGACTGGACAAAAAGTGGTAACAATTATACTTTTAAACTAGGTTCAAAAACTGTATCATTTACTTACGATTCTAGAAATGGTACGTTTGACTGTCCTCATAGTCAGTCGTTGTGTAAGGCCCTTACGGAGTAGGCGGCTTTTTTAAAACGGTTGCAAATGGCTTAAGTCCTAGGACGTTTGTATACTACTATGAAAATTTACCCAAAATTTGATTAACATCAAAGATAAGATCTTTCGGCTATGTTTTAAAACATAGTCGAATTTTTCACGGCTTTTAATTTTATAAAATATATTCTCTGTTATATAGTTTTTTGTGATTTATTTTTCCATAAATAAAATAAATTTTCTTAAAGACTAAAAAACGAATTTTAACTATGTATGCCTTTTTGCAAATATACTCCATTGGTTTTTAAATTTTTAGCGATTATTCTATTGTATTTTTGCTATTTTAGTTACGGCTTGGCGGTAGAATAAATATTAAAACACAAAAGCTTACAATAGTAAATGATTAATTAGCAAGCAAAAAATCATAGTTCGGGCATACGTAGCATAAGAAAAACTAAAAAAATAAGAAATTGAACCTTGCTGCCTAGCAATGTTTTTGTTTACTCAAATTTTAAGTCGTTTTTAGCTTTTGCATCCGCCTTATTTATCACTGTTGCTTTGTTATTGTGACGCAAAAATTGCCATGGCGTTATGTGTTATTTTTTTGTAAGTCCGTTTAAGTAAAAATCTCTGCTTAAGATACACGGCAATTCCAAAAATTAAAGGATATAATATTATGGTCAAATTAAATCCTTTATTTGAAAATCTATCTCAAGAAATAGCCAAAATGAATTTAAGCGTAGCAACCGTCTTTTTGGCAGATGTGCATAAAAGGCGTCAAAGTCGGCTTTGCTTCATGCCCTTTCTAGTCTACTCTGTAATCCCATAAAAGCAATAAATATCAAATCAAAGTTGCAACGGTTTGGTTGGTATAAAATCAGATAAAAAAGGTTGCCTACGAGTACGACATTGCCGCTTCATACGGCATTTGTCGCTATCATAAAAGCAATTAGGCGATATAGGCTAGACATGGTATCTAAAAATAGCCAAAGTCACACAACTCTATAGACTACAATACATGCTGCCGCGGCTTTACGTATAATAGCAAGCAAACGGGATCAATAAGGCAAGCGAATAATACAAATTTCAAAAGTCGTTCCTAAAATTTAGCGAGGTCTAACCAAACATAAATACTGAATTTAAGTGGCTTTAAAGATAGGGGCAAGCTAAAGGGCAAATTTAAAACCTCTGGCGTGGAGATAAAACCGATGTAATGAAGCGCAGGCTAGATAAATTTGAGCCGCGAGCCAAAACGACTGATCGGTAATAATTGGCAACCGATTCTGCCAGAGGTAAAAATAAATACCGCCGCCAAATTTATAATACCGAATTTAACTTCGCAAACGGCCTAAATTTAAGCAAAATGCATTAAATTTAAGTGCAAAAAATAGTGTGACTAAGGTTTTTGCTAAAATTTAGCAAAACCGCTAGCCAAAAGGTAAATTTGTTATAACGAGACAAGATGATAAGTCGGTAGATTATGAGAAACAGCAACCAGGCGAGGTACCGCCGATTACGAAATAAACTTCGGCGCGGCTTTGCTGAGGGCAAATCGCATCTCCTGCTGCAAACCGCGCATAAATTTAAGCCGCTACCGAAACTAACGATTTTTGGGATTATTATTGTAAAATGCGGATTTAAAAACCGACTAATACCAAAATATACAAAAGGCAAGCCGTGTGTGAAGATGAGATAAAATACTACGAAATTTTGTTAAGCGGGTTAAATTTGGCGCCGCTCACTTATCACTACGGCGGTAATTTAGAGCCTTTTTGCGCGGTTACGGTTACGGTTAGAGGCAAAGAAACGCTAGGCTACGTTTTTAGGCAAGTAGCAAAACCAAGCTTCAAAACCGCCCAGATATCGGCCGTATGCGCGCAGACCTTAACTTGGATTCAGATTTCGCTGCTGAAGTTTATCTCGCATTATTACGTCGTAAATTTATCCGTCGCCGCAGGGCTTTTTACTCCGCTTGACATAGGCGCGCCGTGCCCGGTGTTTTGCGAAAAAAATGCGAACGAGCGGGCTTTGGGCGATAGTGCCGACTTAAATTTAAACGCCAAAATCCGTAAAAAAGAGGGGCAAAATTTAACCCTAGAGCCAAACGATGCCGCGCAGACTAGCGATTCGGACTTTGGATTTACCTCCGTAGTCGGCGTATCTAAGGCTAGTGCATGCCGAGCAAATTTAAAATCAAATTTAGCCAAAAACGCTAGCCAAAATGGCGGCGCGACTTTGAGGGAGGCGAGTTTATCGGCGGACGCTTCGTCGTCAAAAACGGCTCAAAAACAAACGCTAAATTTGATAAATCGCCAAGAATCAGTCGCAGACAAAAAGCCCTTTGAAACGCCAAATTTAAGCTACGAACTAGAGCCTAAAATATTCTTAAAAGCCCCGAGCCTAAACCCGGCCCAACAAGAAGCGCTAAATTTTACCAAAAGCCGTAAAACTAGCCTTATTTTCGGCGATACTGGAAGCGGCAAAAGCGAGATTTATTTTTCGCTCATTCGCGAATATTTACTCGCGGGCAAACAGGTTTTGCTTTTGATGCCTGAAATCTCGCTCACGCCGCAGATGACGAAGCGGCTAAAGAGCTATTTTGGCGAGAGTTTTGGCGTGTGGCACTCTAAAATCACGCCCAAAAAGCGCGGTGAAATCCTGCAAAAGTTTCAGAGTCGCGAGATAAATTTGATCGCCGGTGCGCGCTCGGCGCTATTTTTGCCCTTTAGCGAGCTTGGACTCATCATCGTCGACGAGGAGCACGACGACAGCTACAAATCCGCGCAAAATCCGCACTACAATGCCCGCGACCTCGCGATATTTCTCGCGAGCAAATTTGACGTAAGAGTCGTGCTAGGCTCTGCGACGCCAAGCGTAACCAGCTTTGCTAAACAGCCGCATTTTAGGCTAAAAGGCACGTTTTTTAAAAGCGAGAAAAAATTTATCTACGACGAGAGCGAGACGGGGCTAAGCGGTATCGTGCTTGGCGAGCTTGCGGCTAGTTTTGCGGGCGGCAAGCAAGCGGTCGTTTTCCTGCCGACACGCGCGAACTTCCGCTACCTATCATGCCGCGAGTGCGGTAGCACGATAAAGTGCCCGTTTTGTAGCGTCGGGATGAGCTTTTATAAAAAGCGAAATCTGCTAAAGTGCCAGTACTGCGGCTTTACGGCGTCTGCTACATGCTCGTGCGAGAAGTGCGGTAGCGAGATGATCGAGGCGAAAAAAATCGGCACGGATGAGCTGACGGAAGCCTTGCGCTCGGCGTTTCCTGCGGCTAGGATCGAGAAATTTGACCGCGACGAGATCACGACGCAAAACAAGCTTGAAAAGACGCTAAAAGCCTTTAACGCGGGCGAGATAGACGCGCTTGTCGGCACGCAGATGCTGAGCAAAGGGCACGACTACCACAACGTAGATCTTGCCGTCATCATGGGCGTCGACGAGCTGCTAAATTTCCCGGATTTTCGCGCTCGTGAGCGGACGTTGGCGCTGGCGATGCAGGTGGCGGGCAGGGCAGGGCGCTCGGGCGAGGGGCGCGTGGTCGTACAGAGTAGGCAGCGGGAGTTTTTTGAAAATTTTATCGCGGATTACGACGCGTTTTTGGAGGAGGAGATGCTCGCTAGAGAGCCGATATATCCGCCGTTTGCTAGGCTTTTGCGCGTTGTCGTTTCTGAAAAAAACGAGCAGGCGGCAAAACAAAGGCTTGAAATTTGCGTAGCCGAGCTTGAAAATTTACGCGCCGTCGAATCTTCGCTAGAGATAGTCGGACACGGCAAATGCGCGATCGAAATACTGGGCGGAAAATACCGTTTTGAGATTTTGCTGCGCTGCGCCTCGCACGCTCCGCTTATCAAAGCCGCTCGCATCTGCGCCGCACACGGCTTTGACGTCGATATGGATCCGATAAATTTCTCGTAGTATCTTATTTCTAGGGCTTAAACATAACTAAATTTTTATTTGTGATAATGTTTATCTTTTTTAAGCCTATTTTTATACGATTTAATTATAATCCCGTTATAATTTTATCTAGCCTTAAATATACAGTCTAATTAAAATTATAAAAATCACCCTAAAGGAACTTAATGCAAAAATTTTTACAAGCCCTAGCAGGCTCGCAAAAATATTTCGTAAACTACGTTAGCGTCGCGATTTTCATCGTGATGGCGTGGATAGGCGGACTCAAAGTCGTGCAATACGAGGCCGACGGCATCGTGCCGTTTGTAACCAATAGCCCGTTTTTTAGCTACATGTATAGCAAAAAAGATATCGTAGATAACGGTAAGGGCAAAATGGTCGCCGAGTACAACCTACACAAAAATCCGGAAGGCTTGGTCGTGCCTAAAAACATCGAGTGGCATAAACAAAACGGTACTTATGCGGTTTCGTACCTGATCGGCGCGATGATCTGCACTATCGGCACGCTCGTGCTGCTTGGCATCTGGTTTCCTAAACTAGGGCTTGTCGGCGGGCTGCTGACGTTTGGCATGTCTATCGTAACGCTTAGCTTTTTGATAACTACGCCTGAGACTTGGGTGCCAAATCTAGGCAATCCGGCGCTCGGCATCACTGAAAGTCCTAATCACGGCTTCCCGTATCTATCGGGTGCCGGACGACTGGTGCTAAAAGATATAATAATGTCTGCTGCGGGACTAATCGTAGCCTCAAATGCGGCGCGCAGGCTTTTGGAGCGCTGCAAAAGCTGCGCAGGTAAGTAAAATTGCGGATTTTAGCGAGCGGTAGACCTAAATTTAGTTATTTCTCCGCTCGCGGTCGTTTTTATCCCTAAATTTAAGGTCTTGCCGTAAATTTAACATCTTTTTATATCCCAGACAAAATAAAAGTTTTAAAATCGACTTTTGCTGATTTTAAAATTTCCATTGCTTATTGTTAGTCAAATTTAATAATCCAAGCGTGTTTATGGATACGGCTAAAATTTGCCGCCGCCGACTAGATCGTGCAAAAGTCGGGGTGGATTTATCCACGCCCAATAAACCTTACTTTGCCTTTTCGC
This sequence comes from uncultured Campylobacter sp., assembly GCF_963517995.1. Taxonomy (GTDB): domain Bacteria; phylum Campylobacterota; class Campylobacteria; order Campylobacterales; family Campylobacteraceae; genus Campylobacter_A. The sequence continues at coordinate 8,794 of NZ_CAUQHQ010000015.1, read as the reverse complement.
AACCTAGATCAAGCCCTAGCTCGCAGGATTTTTTATAAAATTTAGCCGCTTGTTCGTTTGATTTTTCCGCGCCTTTGCCGCTCTCATAAAGCCCTGCTAGTCCGTAGCAACCGCCGCTACTACCCATTTCGCAGCTTTTGTTAAATAACTCGAATGATTTTTGCTCCGAGCGCTCCACGCCCCTGCCTGCGCCGTAGACGTCGGCTAAATTCGAGCAGCCGTTAGCATCGCTTAACTCGCACGATTTTTCGTAAAATTTAGCCGCCTTAGCGTAATCTTGCGTAGCGCCCATGCCGTAGTCGTAGGCTAATCCCGCACGACGACAAGCATCCGCGTGCGACGCCTCGCAAGCCTTCTCAAAACCGCCGAGCGCGCCCGCAAGATCGCCTTTTGCCTTCGTCGCTTGCGCCGCGGCGTAGATTTCGTCCGCGCTTGCGCCAAACATCGCTCTCGCCGCGCATAGAAGCGAAACTGCTAAAATTTTTCTCATTTTTTATCCTTTAAAATTTGATGGATGCGGATTCTAGCGCAACGTTTTTGAAATTTACGTAAACTTGTCGCCGACAAGTCGCTAAATTTTCCGTTTATACGCTAAAATACCCGCGTAAATTTATGCAAATTTAAAGGAGAAGCGTGGGTATTTTTGACTTTTTTAAAAAAGGAGCTGATAGCGCGCGAAAAAGAAGCGTAAGCGCCGCAAAAATCGGTAAAACCGCGCAGGAGCGCAAGGATATAAGCATCGAAATCTTAAAATCGCAAGGCGCGCCTTTTATAGACCACTTGCCGCTACGATACGAGACGGGCGAGGTCGCGCCGCGCGAAAAAGACGAGGTTATCGCCCGCGCGATCTGCTCGTTTGCCGCGATAATGTGCGCTTGCACGATCAGAGATAACGGCGAGCTAACGGACGAAGACAGGCAGGGCGCGAAGGATTTTTTAGATAATCGCTTCGGGTGCATAAACAAGCTAACGCGCATGGAGCGCCGCGTCATAGAAGGCGAAGCGAGCTACGACGAGGCCGTAAATATGGGCTGGAAATACGAGTCGCTGTGGGCGCTGCTTTGGGCGATGGGGCTAGTAAAAGAGCTAGATTTCCCAAAGGATATCTGCGATTGCAATTTCGTAATGAAGACCTTTGGCGGCGACTTTTCGGAGCGCGTAAAAATGCGCGGTACGGATGAAATCTTGCAAGCGCTCGATCTCATCTACCGCTATCACTGGGCGTGCGTCAATGCCAGGGTAAACGGCAGCAAGAGCGCAGGCCTTGATGAAGAGGTCGTGATGGAGAGGCGCGGAGGGCTAGAGTGGCTGTGTTGCAAGGGCGCGGAGAATGATAATCCGAGCGATGAGTATAATGCGTGGGATTATCCGGACTTGAATACTTGACTTTTTGACTTTTGTGCGTTGTCTCACGAGCGTCTTTAAATGGGTTTCTGCTTCACTTGCGTTTCGCAGCTGCAAGCAGAGGAAATTTTAAGTCTGCGATAGGCTATATGCCTTATCTCGACTTAAAATTTCTGCACGACATTTAAATCCATCTCGCGACACTGCCGCTCCTGCATTCTTTAACTCAAATTTTAAACTAGCCTACGCTTAAAAATCTTCTGCTAGCAGCTACGAGCGTAGCGGAGTAGAAATTTTACCTCGTCTCCTCGTAGCGAAGTTTAGCTTCACTGCGTTCGCTACTGCAAGCAGAGCGTTACGAGCGTAAGGCGCAAAGCAAAGCGAAAAATACCGCGCCTTATTTTTTGCGCGCCGTCTCTTGCACGCTTTTTATAGAAACTTCGGCTACGCCGCCGCTTCGCTAGTTTTGCAAAGTAGACCCCAAAAATCACCGCAAGATACTGCCGCGCGCATCTTTTTTGCTCAAATTTAAATTTTAGCATCGTCCCGCATCGCTATACCGCCGCTTGCGTTTTGCGTTTAAATTTTGCGCCTTATCCATTTGAGATTAAATTTAAAATACGAATTTATTTGGCTATACTTTGCTTAAATTTTTACAAAGGACGCAAATGAACGAGTTTTTCCCTTGCCGGGCGGTGGAGCATAGCGACGGCTCGTATGCCGCGGTAACGTCTGATTTTCACTACTTTGATGCGTATTTTAAAAACGGCTGCGGCGGATACGATTTGCAAAGTTTAGCCAAAAGCCTAGCCAAAAAGCACGACATAAAAGGCCTAAAATACGACTGCGAGGCGGGTATGTTTTGCGTTCATTTAAAGGATTTGGGCGCGCTAAAAGCCCTGTGCGAGAGGCTGCGGGAGATTAGCGGCGAGCAGAGCGACTACGCGCCCGCAAATCCGCAAAAGCCCAAAATAAAGCCTAGAATGCTAGACGAGCTACTGCTAAAAGGCTTTGTTTTAAGGCTTGACGAGGATACGCAAAAGCGGTTTTTAGACGGCGTGCCGTTAGAGCTTTCGCCGCTGTTTGAGAACTACGCGGCCGCGCTTGCGGGAGATGACGAAAAGGCGCAGTTTGAGGCGCTGCGCCGCATAAATTCGCAGGCGTTCTCGCAAAATAAAAGGCGAGATTGCGTTAGCGCGCTAGGCCATCCCGCGTTTTTACAAATTTTATTTGACTTCTTGGGCAGAAATCCTAGCGACAAGCCGCATTTAGAGGCTCTTCGCGCGCTTGAGGCTATATGCATGAGGCACCTGCCCGATCTGCGAGCAGCGAAATATTTTATCGCAGCACTTGCGCATAAAAAGGCCGATTTTAGACAGGTCGGCATTTGCGGACTAGGCACGCTTTACGAGTATGATTTAAAGCTTATAGAGCAGCTAACCAAGGATAAATCCGCCAAGGTCGCAAACGCTGCGGCAAGAACGCTAAAATTCGGGTTTAAAAAGAAAGATTCAAGCGAGCATTATATATTTCCCGTTTGGATGTTTAGCGGCAAGCTGGTTAGGCGCTGCGAGAGGGAAATTTTCGGACGTTAGCTATTGTTAAAATTTACTCGGCTGATAGCGCCTATCTTAAATTTAAGTTGCCTAACCTAGCTTCATGGCGTTGCCTCTTGCGTTTTGGCGCCTAAATTTATCTTTGTCGTTTAAATTCGGTTTTAAATTTAAGCTTGACGGCCGTAGGTTTTATCGCTAGCGTCTTGCCCGGGCTAAAAGCGGGTAAATAAGCGTATTTAGCCCCTAAAATTTCGCTACTTCCGCACCGCCCGATAGATATAAGCAGCGCTTTTTGCGTAGCCCGCGCTAAATTTGGCGCTTAGCTTATGCATCCAAAAATCCATTTTCGTTTTTGCTCTTTTTAGCTAAATTTAAACTCCGCGCAGAGTTTTGAGCCTATTTAAAGAGAAAATTTTTTATAATTGGCTAAAAAATTAAAGGCCAAATTTGCAAAGATATCCCACAAAACAGATAAAAATCAGGGACGTAAAGATCGGCGGAGACGCACCCATATCGGTGCAGTCGATGACGTTTAGTAAAACAAAAGACGTAAAAGGCACGCTAGAGCAGATACAGAGGCTTTATTTTGCGGGTTGCGATATTGTGCGCTGCGCAGTGTTTGACAAAGAGGACACCGCCGCGCTACGCGAGGTAGTAAAGGCTAGCCCGCTGCCCGTCGTCGCCGACATCCACTTTAATCACAACTACGCCGTGATCGTTAGCGAGTTTGTCGATGCTATCCGCATAAACCCGGGTAACATCGGCTCGAAAAAGAACATCAAAGCCGTCGTGGACGCGTGCAAGCAGCGAAATCTGCCTATCCGTATCGGCGTAAACTCAGGCTCGCTAGAAAAGCAGTTTGAGGACAAATACGGTCGCACGGTCGAAGCGATGGTGCAAAGCGCGCTTTATAATATAAATTTGCTCGAGGATTTTGACTTTACCGATATCAAAATCTCGCTAAAATCAAGCGACGTCGAGCGCACGATGGCCGCTTACCGCGCGCTTAGGCCGCTTGTGGCGTATCCGTTTCACCTAGGCGTTACGGAGGCCGGCACTAGCTTTCACGCGACGATAAAGTCCGCGATCGCGCTAGGCGGACTGCTACTGGAGGGCATCGGCGACACGATGCGAGTTAGCATCACGGGCGAGCTAGAAGAAGAGATCAAAGTCGCAAAAGCGATCCTAAAGGATAGCGGCCGCCAAAAAGAGGGGCTAAATATCATCTCGTGCCCGACCTGCGGGCGTTTGCAGGCCGATCTGATGGCTGCGGTAAAGCTCGTCGAGGAGAAAACCAAGCACATCAAAGAGCCGCTAAACGTCTCGGTGATGGGCTGCGTCGTAAACGCGATCGGCGAGGCCAAGGGTGCTGACGTAGCCATAGCCTTTGGCAAGGGAAACGGGATGATAATGCGCAAAGGCGAGGTTGTCGCGAGGCTGCCCGAGAGCGAGCTGGTCGATAGATTTTTACTCGAGATCGACGATGAAATAAAATCAAGAGAGTAAATTTGAAAGCTTTTTAACCGACGCGGATCAAAATATCAATAAAAATTTAAAGGATTAATGATGAGAAAATTTATTTTTGTGATGATGGCTTTGGCAGGTTTATTAAATTTTGCCTTTGCCTTTGAATTATCGGCGCAAGAAGAGCTTGAATATGGATTGGAGGCATCTTATTATCAAGACTTGGCAGGAGCGGCAAAGCACTTTGAGAGCGCTTGCAATAAAGGAAGTATCAATGGGTGCTCTTTCCTTGGTATCAGTTATTACAACGGCGAGGGCGTGAGGCAAGACTACAAAAAAGCGATAGAGATTTGGCAAATGACATGCGATAAAAAAGACGCTGTCGGCTGCGCTCAGCTTGGTCATGCATACAATAGCGGCAAAGCCGTGAAACAAGACTACAAAAAGGCGATGGAGCTTTATCAAAAGGCCTGCGATCTAGGGGGCGCTGACGCTTGCTACGATGTCGCTTCTTTATATCTTGAGGCAAAAGGCGTGGAGCAAAATTTCAAAACAGCCAAAGAGTATTTTGGCAAAGCATGCGATCTGGGCGATCAGTTTGGCTGCGACGACTACAAAAAGCTAAATGAAGCCAGATATTAAAATTTAAACGGAGCGAAAGTGGCAAAAAATAAATTTAACGACGTGGATTTTCACAACCTTTACGACCTGGATATGGAGCGCGCGATCCTCGCATCCATCATCTATAGCGCGGATAATCTAAGCGAGATTTTCGATATCCTAAGCCCGTTTGACTTTTACCTGCGCGCTCACGGCGACATTTACGACGCGATGGTAAAGTGCCTGAATGAAAATTTGCCCGTCGAAACGGGATTTTTAAAAACCAAGCTGGGGAGCAAATTTGACGAGAACGTGATGAGCGAGATCATCGGCACGAACTCGATCCTGGACGTCAAAAAGTACGCCAACGAAATCAAAGAAAAATCAATCAAGCGAAGCCTGGTAAAAATCGCGCACCAAATACCTAGCAAAGTGAGCGAGGATAAGCCTAGCCGCGATATGGTGGACGAGCTGAGTCAGAGTTTTTATTCGCTAGTGGACGGGCAGAGCGCGGGCGCCATCAAAGACGCTGCTGTCATCATCGCAGACGTCATCACGCACCTAGAAAAGCAAAAACTGCTCGAGGATAAGGACATCGTGGGCATCGACACGGGCTTTCGCCAGCTAAACGAGATGACGAAGGGCTTTAAGCACGGCGACCTCATCATCATCGCGGCACGCCCCGGCATGGGAAAAACGACGATCTGCTTAAATTTGATGAACCACGTACTGATGCGCGGCGGCGGAGTCGTGTTTTTCTCGCTTGAGATGCCCGCCGAGCAGATCATGCTGCGTATGCTAAGCGCCAAAACTTCGATCCCGCTACAAAACATCATGACTGCTAAAATGGACGACGAGGAGTGGTCGCGCCTAAGCGACGCGTGCGAGGATATGGCTAGCCGCAAGCTTTTCGTCTACGACAGCGGCTACGTAAACATCCACCAGATCCGCACGCAGATGCGCAAGCTCAAGTCCGCCCACCCCGAGATCACGCTGTGCGTCATCGACTATATCGGCCTGATGATGGCGACGTCAAATTTCTCCGACCGCCACCTACAGATCGCCGAAATCTCGCGCGGACTAAAGCTGCTAGCACGCGAACTAAACATGCCTATCATCGCGCTTAGTCAGCTAAACCGCAGCCTAGAGTCCCGCGCCAACAAACGCCCGATGCTAAGCGATCTGCGCGAATCAGGCGCCATAGAGCAGGACGCCGACATGATACTTTTCGTCTACCGCGACGAGGTTTACCGCGAGCAGGAGGAGAAGGAGGCTGAGAAAAAGGCGCACGCCGAGGGCAAGGAGTACGTGCGTAAATTCGTCCCCAACAAGATCGAAGAGGATGCCGAAATCATCGTGGGCAAGAACCGAAACGGCCCGGTCGGCACGGTGGAAGTGATATTTCAAAAGGAATTTACGCGCTTTGTCGATAAAAGTTTTGGCGCCGCGCACGTGGCGGAGTTTAATCCAAACGCCTAAAATGCGAAGCCTAAAGCCAAAATTTGCAAAAGCCGCAACGTAAATCTATCTTTGAAAGCGCGCGCGAGGTTTATACATTTTGCCTTGCGTGCGCGCTCGTTTTTGGGCTAAATTTGGGGTCTAGCTACTATAAATTTCGAGAATTTAAATCCCAAAACGGCGTTATCCTTCAAGCTAAAATTTTACAAAACTACGAAAAAACGAACGTAAAAGGTAAAATTTACCGCGTTTTGAAGCTAAAAACGAATGATTTTAGCTTTTACACGACGACTCAGGCGGATTTTGACGCGCAGGCGAACGAGCAAATTTTAATCGGCGCCGAAAGCAAAAACGTTAAATTTAAAGAGTACCTAAGCGGCTCGTTTTATATGCCAAGCTACGGCGTGACGCAGCTTAGGTACGCCGCGAGCGAGGAGCGAATTTACGATAAAATTTTTGAGTTTATCGCCGCGCAGCACGAAAGCGAAAAAATGACCGAGCTTTTTACCGCGCTGTTTCTGGCTGCGCCCGTGGGCAAGGAGCTGCGGCAAGACGTAAATTTCTACGGCGTTGCGCACCTGATCGCGATTTCCGGTTATCATTTGGGACTGATTTTCGGGGCGTTATATTTTATTTTGCGCCCGATTTACCGCTATTTTCAGGCGCGCTATTTTCCGTATCGAAACGCTAAATTTGACCTCTCGGCCGCGATCTTTGCGGTTTTGTTTTGCTATCTTGCGCTGATTGGCTTCGTGCCGTCCTTTTTGCGAGCGTTTTTGATGAGCTTGCTGGCTCTATTTTTGCTTGCTAGAAACGTGCTCGTCGTTAGCTTTGAGCTGCTTTTCGTCGTGATTTGTGCCGCCGTAGCGCTGATGCCCAGCCTGCTTTTTAGCGTGGGATTTTACTTCTCAAGCATGGGCGTGTTTTATATATATCTGTATTTGCGGCACTTTGGCGGACGATTTTCAAATTTAAGCAACGCTATCTTGCTAAATTTTTGGGTATTTTCGGCGATGATTTTGCCCGTGGTTTACTTTTTCCCGCTCGTTAGCGCCCAGCAGCTAGCCGTCTTACCGCTCACGCCGCTTTTTAGCTTGTTTTATCCGATTAGCGCGCTTTTGCACGCGTTTGGCGCTGGCGGCGCTCTTGATGAGTATTTGCTAGAATTCCTCTCTTGGCGCGCAAAGGGGGTAAATTTGAACGTGCCGTTTTGGCTGTTTTTACTCTATAATGCGCTAAGTTTAGCCAGCGTCAAAAGCAAAATTTTAGCCGCCGTTATCGTGCCGCTAAATTTACTCTGCTTTGCCGCGCTTTTTTAAGCTTCTTTGTCTTCGACGCCTACTTTTTCCAGATACGCGCACAGCTTCACGCCGTAAAGAAATATGATCCACGACACGTAAATCCACACGAAAAAGAGCAGCACCACCGAAAACGAACCGTAGATGCTAAGATAGGTTTTGTTGTTTGCGGCGTAAAAGACGAATATGCTTTTGCCAAGATACCAGATGAGCGAGGCGACGAATGAGCTAAAAAGCGCGTTTTTTAGGGCTATTTGGCGATTTATCGAGATGAGATACGTCACGCAAAATATCGCCCAAATGATGAGGTAGGGGAATATGCTTAGAAAATTTATCCACTTCGTGTAGGCGCTGGAGTTTAGCATATCTTGAAATAAATTTGAGAGATAAAAACTAAGCCCAAGCCCTAAGGGAGCTAGAGTAATAAGCGTCCAATAAGCACTCAGCGAGTTCCAAAATTTGCGGCTTTGCGTGTGCATGATGCGGTTGATGACGTACTCGTAATCGGCAAAAAACATAATCGAAGTAAAGATGATGGCGCCAAGGCCGAGGATGCCAAGGCTCGAGCTGTTTTGCAAAAAGGTCTCGATGTAGTTTGAGATCGCGTCTTGGTTTGACGGTAGCAGCTGAGCGAATATAAATTCCTTAATCTTAGCGTAATAGACGCTAAAGCTTGGCATCTGCGTAAAGAGCGAGAGCGAGATGAGCAGCACGGGGATGATGGAGAGCATCGTGTGAAAGCTCAGGCTTGATGCGTAGTGCAGCAGCTGCTTGTCCTTGATCTTTAGCATCGCCGTGAGCCAAATTTTAAGCGTCTGTTTTATCTTTTCAAATTTTTGCGGGGTCATTTTGGGATCCTTTAATTATTTTTTGCTGATAAGAGTTTTTACGTAGGAACTTCATCTTGCGAGTGCTTATTTTCCAAAAATACGCAAAATTTAAACCCATATAAAAACACTACCCAAGATACGTAAATCCACAAAAAAAAGAAAAGCAAGACTGCAAACGAGCCATAAATACTTCTGTATGTTTCATTTAAAATAGCATAATAAAGCAATACGTATTTACTTGCAA
>NZ_CAUQHQ010000014.1:0-27396 GCF_963517995.1 uncultured Campylobacter sp. | reverse complement strand
GCGAGGATAGCTTTAGCGTGGGCGGGCACTTTATCGCAGACGACGCGCAGGATCTAGTTATCTATGATCGTCGCCACTCTACCGCGGCCGTGCCGATAAACAAAAACGCCGTCATCACGCGCAACGTCGATGCTAGAATTTACAGCGTAAATTTGCGAGGCGAATATAATTTCGCGCGAAATTTCGGGCTAAAAACTTCGTTATTTTACAACTACGGACAAAACAAAACCGATGGCAGACCGCTCTATCAGATTCGTCCGTTTGAGGCAAATTTGGCCTTTGATTACAAAGATTACGCTAGCTTTGGCAGCTACAACATCGGCACGGCGGTGCGCTACGTAGCAAAGCAAAGTAGAGGCGACTTCGATAAATCCACTGGCTTTGGCATCGACAAGCGTGAAGCGGCTAAAAGCTTTGCGACGATGGATGTTTACGGCGGATTTGAGTTTAAAAACAGCTGGGGCGTGAGGCTTGGCGTGACGAATATCTTTGACAAAGATTACGCCGAGTTTATCAGCGGCGAGCACGTAGGAGCGCTAGATCCCGATCCGGTGGTGCGTGCGCCGGGGAGGGCGGTGTTTGTTAGCTTTCACTCTAGCTTTTAAAATTTGAGCGGCGGCTTGTCTCGTGAGCGCTTTTGAGAGAGATTTGAAATTTTAAGTCTGCGGCAGACTACTTGTCTAGCCTTGACTTAAAATTTCTGCACAACTCTCAAAATCATCTCACAATACTTCGCCTTAATTTTTTACGCTCAAATTTGAAGTCAAATTTGTAAATTTGACTCGCCGAGACCCGTACCGCAAAAACGTAAATTTAAATTTGCAACGCTTTGCGTCAGCAAAGCTATGTCGCCACCTCTCACGTGCAGTGGGGTTGGTGGGGGTTTGGGGGCGGAAGGGGCGACGCTCTACTTCGCTTCGCTCGTAGCTGCAAGCAGACCGTAAGTAGAAACCCCTTCCGCCACCCAAGAAAAAAATAAATTTGAGAGCTCAAATTTAATGAACCAAGTCAATAAAAAACCAAGATTTAAATCAAGGTTTTATATTTAAATCTTGGATATAATTATCAAAAATGAGTTGAGGTAAGCTCAAATTTGCCTCGAGTAAATTTAGCATTTTCGCGGTGCGGGTCTGAACCGTCCAAATTTAACGCAAAGCCAAATTTAAGCGCTCGGCGGTGCGTAAAAATTGGCGGACAGCGCGGCAAATTTGAGCTCAAATTTAACCGCGAACAAAAGCGAAACGAAATAAAATTTAAAATCTTAATACAAGGAGAAAGTTATGAACAGACGAGGATTTTTAGGACTCGGCGCGGCGCTTGGCGCGACTACGATGGCTCCTAGCCTTTTTGCGAAGGAAAACTTTACGATGTGGGGCGCGCCTGCGATCCCTAGCGTGATAATGGCTGTAGCAAGCATGCAAGGCGAGCTAGCCAAGACGCACGACGTGAAGCTGCGCATCTGGAACACTCCGGACGTCCTGCGCGCTGGCGTGGCTAGCGGCGATATCAAGGTCACTATGTCTCCCTCAAACGTCGCTGCGAACCTGCGAAACCAGGGGTTAAATTTCGCAATGTTAAATTTGCTTACGCTAGGCGTCATGAACGCGATGATAAAGGACGAGAGTATCAAGACGCTAGAGGACTTCGTCGGTAAAAAAATCATAATGCCGTTTAAAAACGATATGCCCGATCTCGTGCTACGCGCGCTTTGCAAGAAACGCGGCATAGACGCGAGCAAGCTTGACATCACGTACACCCAGACTCCGCCTGAAGCGGTGGGGCTGTTTATCCAAAAGGACTACGACGTGCTTATCGTGCCGCAGCCTCTTAGCGAAGCGACGATTTTGCGCGGTAAAAAAGCGGGCGTAGCTGTGCATTACGGGCTTGATTTTCCTAAAACTTGGGGCGAGAGCTTTAATGCCAAGCCATACATCCCGATGGCGGGTATCATCGTAAACGTGGACTACTACGAGGCAAATCGCGCGCTTTTTGAGACGCTACACGCCGATCTAACGAGCGCGCTAAAATGGATACTAGAGAACAAACAAAGCGCGGCTAAAATCGGTGCCGAGTATTTGCCGGCTCCTGAACCTGCGCTAGCCGGGGCTTTTGATAAAGCAAATTTAACCGTAACAAAGGCGCATGAGTTGCAAGACGACGTAATGGCATTTTTTGAGCAAATTTTTGAGTTTAATCCAAAGTTGCTCGGCGGTAAAATGCCTGATAAGAGCCTGTTTTTATGATACTCGTCGATAACGTCAAAAAAGACCGAGGCGCGTTTTTGAAGGTCGCAGACTACCTTTGGGGCGGCTTTAGCGGATTTGCGACGATCGCGCTTATCATCGCGCTTTGGCAGATCGGCAGCGAGCTGGGAGGGGAGTTTTTGCTTCCGGCTCCGCAGGCTGTTTTCGTGCGGGCGTACGAACTTTTGGCGGATTATAAAAACAGCGAGATAAACATCACTCTCGTGCGCTCGCTAGTAGGCGTCGGCACGGCCTGTGCCATCGGTATCACGCTGGGGTTGGTTGCCGGAGCATATAAAAGCTTTGCCGCGTTTTTAAAGCCGGTTATCACGACGCTGCTTTCTATGCCGCCTATTATTTGGATCGTTTTAGCTATATTTTGGTTTGGGTTTGGAAACGCGAGCACCATCTTTACGATCATTATCACGGTTTTGCCGCTAACCTTTGCTAGCTCGATGGTCGGCATGATGAGCGTGAGCGAGGAGCTAAAGGAGATGTTTGACGCCTATAAACTAGGCGTTTGGAAAAAAATTCGCCACCTTTACGTTCCGCACCTAACCAGCCATATCATCAGCTCGCTAAGCGTCGCCGTGGGCATGGGCGTAAAGATCGTCATCATGGGCGAGCTGCTAGGTGCAAACGACGGCATGGGAGCCAAGATCGCGAGCGCTAGAGTGATGCTAGATACCACCGAAGTGATGGCCTACGTCGTGCTTACTATCGCTATCATTATGCTTTTTGAGTACCTGGTTATCGAGCCGCTAAAGATCACGCTAATGCCGTGGAAAAGGTAGTTTGCTATGCTGGAACTTCAAAATTTAGAATACGAAATTTTACGCGACAAGGTCGTGCGTGATTTTAGTTTAAAGGTCGGCGCGGGCGAAGTAGTGACGCTATTTGGCGCGAGCGGGTGCGGTAAAACCACGATCCTGCGCCTGATATCGGGGCTTATCGATCCGCGCAAAGGTAAAATAATCAATAAATTTAACAAAACAACCTATCTCTTTCAGGAAAATCGCCTGCTCGAGTGGAAAAACGCGCTCGAAAACGTACTGCTTGTGATGGACGAACCCGATGAAAAGACCGTGCTAGAGCTCTTTGCTAGGCTTGGGCTAACAGAGAAAGACGCGCTAAAGTACCCTGACGAGCTAAGCGGCGGTATGCGCCAAAGAGTGGCTTTCGTGCGGGCGATCGTGACAAAGCCTGATTTACTGCTGATGGACGAGCCGTTTTCGGGACTTGATTATGATATGAAAGAAATCTTGATAGATATCGTCGCGCGTCGCGTCGAGGATGGCATGAGCGTCGTGCTGGTGACTCACGACAGGATGGAGGCAGCCAGGATGTCTAGTAAAATTTGCTTTTTAGCAAGTAAGGGTGCGGTGATCGAGCGCGAGCTGGAGCTAGAGCGCGCCTTTTCGCAGCGTGATTTTGCCTATGCTAGCGGCGTGATAGACGAAAATTTTAAAGGAAAAATTTATTATGATTAACGACTTTTTCACCCATCCGATGAGAATTTTTTTCCTTACGAGTGCGGTTTGCGCGGCGCTGGGCGGGGCGATATTTTTTACGCCCGTAGACTTCGTTAGCTGGCATAAATTTATCTTTTTGCACCTGGTTGCGGCCCTTGCGTATGCGGGATTTTTGCTAACGGGGCTAACGGACTGGACGAATTTTGGCGGTGGGCTAAAAAAGCACGCCTACGTTATGTTTTCGTTTTTTGCGGCGAGTTTTTTTAGCGCGTTTTTTAGCCTGTTTACGGCTCATTTTTTTATGGTGCTTTTTTGGGCGTATCTGGCGGGGCTTTGCGTTTATATGATCTGGCTTGATAGAAACGACGATCAGCTGGGCGTTTTAGCATTTTTACTCGGCATTTTGGGCTTTGAGATTTATTATCTGCTTAGCGGCGAGGAGAGATTTTTAAATTTACAAATCCACCTACACGTGATCGCGATTTTGCTTATATCTTTTCGCGTTAGCGTGGTGCTTGGCAAAGAGGCGCTAAACCGCGAGTCCGGTATGCAAGACGCGGCCTTTGTGCCAAATTTCGTCTATAAAAACATCGCGATCGTTAGCGTTTGTGCGTTTTTGTTAGTTAGCTTGTTTTTTGAAGGCAGCAAGGCTATAAATTTCGCCGCGATAGCCTGCGGTAGCGCGATTTTAGCTAAGCTAAAAGAGTGGCACTACAAGGAGCTTTTGCGTCATAGCTTCGTGATTTATTACTACTTGATGCAGCTTTTGCTGGCCGCGGCGTATATCCTTTACGGCGCGAGCGGGATTTTGGGCCTGGGGCTAGAGACAAATATGCTGCACGTCATCGCGCTAAACGGCATTATTTTTAGCATTATGCTTATCTTTAACATCGCGGGTCTGCGCCACAGCGGGCAGGAGCTTGAGTTTTTATGCCTGAGCAAGATCGCCTTTGCGCTAGTTATCGCCGCCGGTATTTGCAGGGGCTTTTTGGCTTACGTTTGGAGCGGATTTTATATACATCTGCCCGCAACTCTCATCGCCGTAGCCTTTACGCTTTGGTTTATCGATTTTTATAAAATTTTTAGAGATAACGAGTTTAGCGACGATCCGGAGTAGATTTATTTTACGGATTAAATTCGGCTTATTTTAGCGCCGTAGAATTTTGCCTAAATAATGCCGAATTTAACCCTCCGAATAAAACAAATCGCCGTATTTGCCTTGCAAAGCCGTATTGTATTTTGCGGCTTTTTCGAGCAATCAAATCGGCAAACGAAAAAGTAAAATTTTACGCATGGAATCCCCTTAAATTTTCGCGTTATCATAGCCGTTAAAACCGAAAATTTATATTAACTTCGCTAAAATCGTTTTTTAGCGACAAAAATACGAAAGGAACGGCCGTGGCGCTACGAAACACTCTGCACTATCTGCTTTTAAGCGAATATCTAAATCCGCAAACGCTACAAAAACTAAACAAAGAACAAAGTAAATATAAAAACGCCTACGAAACGACGCCGGATAAATTTACCGATGATTTTTGGCATTATTTAAAGCAAATGAAAAGCGTCTCGGAGCTTGCAAAAAGCGGAAACAAAAGGAAGTTAAGCATCGAAATTTACGGCGGGATTTTCGAGCTGGACGAGATAGCAGACGAGATAATAAAACAAAATCCGAATTTACAAACTAGCCAATTTCGTCAAAGCCAAAATCAACAAGCCACGACCTATTTTGTAAAATTTAAAGGTGATTTATCCGTCAAAAACAAAGAGGAAAAAGTTAAATTAAGCACGCTCGTTAGCGAGCCCGATTTTAGCGAGCAAGATACTAAAGAATTAGAGCCCGTATGCGGCGAAAATAGCGGATTTAACGTTGATTTAAATAGCGTATTTTTATCCACCGCGCCTTGGGCGGCGGCAAATTTTAGCAAACCGCAAAATTTAGATTATAAAAATTTCGAAGCTCTAAAAGATAGCATAAAAGCCCAGATAGAAGCGCTAGGCAAAAACGAACGAAGTCTTGGCGAAATGGTAAAATTTATCCACGGCGAGTTTAAAAAGCAGTTGAATTCGCCGCTAGTAAGCGACGATCTTCGCGTAAATATCTGCCTAGAGAGCAGCGTAAAAAGTAGCAGCGACTTGCTTAATAGTTTTTATTTGGGCGAGACTAGTCTGGCTCTAAATGAGGGCTTAAATAATAAGAATTTACAAACGATTTTTGACGAAACGGGCGCAAACGATATAAAAATAGGGCGCATAGATATGAGAGATAGCGCGAATTTTGGTACCGTTTTTTCGATGCTAGAACCCAAAAACTACCCGCTAGGCGCGTTTGCTAGCGAATATATGCTAATTTATTCGCAACAAATCGCCGTAAATAATATAATAAAACTTTTTAATGAGAAAAAGGGCGGCATTTATAGCGTAAACGGGCCTCCGGGCACCGGCAAAACGACGCTCTTAAAAGACGTGGTCGCCGGCGTGATCGTGGAGCGAGCAAAGGTTTTATCTACGCTAAAAGAAGACGAAATTTTCGAGCGCGGCGTCAAGCTAGACGGTAGCCAGTACCCAGACTTTTATCCGCTAAATCCCAAGCTAAAAGGCTTTGAGATCGTCGTGGCCTCGTGCAATAATAAAGCCGTAGAAAACATTAGCGCAGAGTTGCCTAAGCTTGATAGCGTAGATAAGGCGTATTTGGGCGAGCTTGATTATTTTAGGATGCAGGCTACGAGGCTGCTATCGGCGGGCGCCTTAGTAGAGTGCCAAAAAAGCCAAATTTCGCAGCCTGCCTGGGGGCTAATCTGCGCTACGCTAGGCAATAGCGGCAACGTAAGCGATTTTAAAGAAAACTGCCTAAACGACTTTTTTATCAATCAAAACCACCCGGAATTCGATGTTTTAAAAACGCAAGGCGCGATAACGAGCTTTAACGATAAATTTAAGGTCGACGGGCTCGTAAATTTACTCAAATTCGGCAAACAAAGCTATGATTTTAAACTAGCGCAAAAAGAATTTAACGAAGCGCTGAATACCGTAAATACGCTACTAGCTCTACTAGATTTCTCTACGCAAAAGTCGCTAAGCGCGCAGCAGAGTAAAGAGGAGCGCGAAAATAGCTCGCCTTTTATGGCGGAAAACGGCATAAAAACCGCCGTCGCGCAGGCTAGGATAAACGTCTTTATAAAAGCGCTAAATTTTACATAAAGCCGCTATCTGGTCGCAAAAGGCGAAGTTGGGCGCAAATTTGGCGGCGTTTTGCGAGCTGGGTAAATTTAAAAAGAAAGAGCAGGTAAGGGAAATTTTAAAATCGCTATTTTTCGTCGTTCCCGTCGTTAGCTCGACGTTTGCCTCTTTTGGGCGGTTTTTTAGCGATTTTGGCGAAAACGATATCGGGCTTTTATTAGTAGACGAGTCGGGTCAAGCAAATATCTCAAACGCCGTAGGCGCGCTATATCGCTCTAAAACGGCGGTAATAGTAGGCGACCCGTTGCAACTAGAACCGGTAGTAACTCTACCCGAAAATTTAAACGACGTGCTGCTTGGCTATACCGGAGCGTCTAGGGAGTTTAACGTAGCGACAACTTCGCTGCAAGCGTGCGCGGATAAAACTCAAAAAATAGGCGCTTATATCGGTCAAACCTGGGTCGGTTCGCCGCTCATCGTGCATAGACGCTGCGATAATCCTATGTTTAACGTCGCAAACGAGACGACGTACGACGGCGCTATGGTCTGGGGCAAAGGTAAAAATAAAAACTCGCTCGCCAAAGCGGCAAGCTGCTGGATAGATATAAAAACGAGCGTTTGGAGCGGCAACGGCAGCGAGGCCGAGCTGGCGGCGGCGGATCAAATTTACGAATCGCTAAAAACGCTAATCGGCGCAAACGCAAGCGAACATATAAAAATCATAACGCCCTTTACCGACGTCGTAAAGCAAAGCGCGGTCTTGCAAAAACAAGGCAAAATACGAATCAGGGCAAACACCATCCACACCATGCAAGGCCAAGAAGCCAAAGTCGTTATCTTTATCCTAGGCGGAGCTAGCGCGGGCGCAAGAGCATGGGCGTCGGCAAAGCCGAATTTACTAAACGTAGCTCTAACGCGCGCCAAGGAGTATATCTATATCGTCGGCGACAAGGACGCATGGGGCGGATTAAACTATTTTAGCGTTGCGGCTAGAGAAATTTAAGAATAGAAATTTAAACGAAATAGCGATAAAATTATAATTTAAAATTTAAAGGAGCCAAAATGTCAAATATCTTAATCATAGGTGCGGGCGGCGTGAGCCAAGTCGCAACTGTAAAATGCGCGATGAACGTGGACGTTTTTAGCAAGATCACCCTTGCTAGCCGTACCAAAAGCAAGTGCGACGCGATCGCTAAGTTTATCAAAGACCGCCTAGGCGTGGCTATCGACACCGCCCAGATCGACGCGGACGATACCGATGCCGTGGTCGCGCTCATCAAAAAAACGGGCGCCGAGCTACTACTAAACGTCGCGCTGCCGTATCAGGACCTAACCCTCATGGACGCATGCTCTCGCGCCGGCATCCCATACATCGACACCGCAAACTACGAGCATCCCGATACCGCTAAATTTGAATACAAGCTACAATGGGCGAAGGACGAGGATTTTAAAAAGGCGGGCACCATGGCGCTGCTGGGAAGCGGCTTTGATCCGGGCGTGACCAATGTATTTTGCGCCTACGCACAGCAAAATCTCTTTGACGAGATCCATGAGATCGACATCCTGGACTGCAACGCGGGCGATCACGGATATCCGTTTGCGACGAATTTTAACCCCGAAATCAACCTGCGCGAAGTAAGCGCAAAGGGTCGCTACTGGGAGCGCGGCGAGTGGAAAGAGACTGAGCCGATGGAAATAATGTTTAAATGGGACTACCCCAAAGTCGGCGTCAAAGATAGCTACCTGCTCTATCACGAGGAGCTAGAAAGCTTAGTAAAAAACATCAAGGGGCTAAAGCGAATCCGCTTTTTTATGACGTTCGGACAGAGCTACCTAACTCACATGAAATGCCTAGAAAACGTCGGCATGCTACGCATCGACGAGGTCGAGCATAACGGCGTGAAAATCGTGCCGATACAGTTTCTAAAAACTCTACTGCCTGATCCTGCGTCGCTAGGCCCTAGAACGAAGGGTAAAACCAACATCGGCTGCGTGATCCGCGGGCTCAAGGACGGCAAAGAGCGTCAAGTCTATATCTACAACGTCTGCGACCACGAGGCTTGCTACGCCGAGACGGGCGCGCAGGCCGTGAGCTACACGACGGGCGTGCCTGCGATGATCGGCTCGATGATGGTGGCAAAAGGCATTTGGAGCGGAAAAGGCGTCTTTAACATGGAAAATTTCGACGCCAAGCCTTTCATGGATGAGCTAAATAGGCAGGGATTGCCGTGGGAGATGATAGAGATGAAGCCAGGCGAAAGATACGAAGTCTAATTTGGACTAAATTTTTAAATTAAAAATAAAGGAGTGAAATATGTGCCAGGATGATTTAGTAGATTTTTTGTCTAGTTTAGACAAAAAATATGTTGATAGTTTAATAGATATTATTACAGATAACGGTACTGGTAGGGTTGCATTGGATTTGGCAGTTAAAGATTTTTTAGTTTCTGAGAAAAATAGTGAATTAAAATCTCACTACAAGGGGACTATTAAAGTTTTACTAAACGAATTTTATCAATTTGGCAGTAACTCATTAATGAATGTAGCTAGAAGCCTTACGACTAAAATAAAATCTGTTGATTATTACGAAATATTAAATGATATATATGAGTTGTTTATTTCTAAAGACAACAAGCTTTCTTATGAGCAAAAAGAACAAGAAATTTTGTTATTTGTTTTGGGGAAAGAATGGCAACAAATATCATTTGAGGATGTACAAAAAAAGTCTAAAGAAATTGATATTAAGTTTGGAATAAGCTCTGATAAAAAAGGTAAAACTTTTACCAACATAGCATCAAAGTTTAGCACTTTTGTTTTTACAAAAATAAATCCAGTCATTGCAGCAGGTGACGCTATTAGGCAGATATCGTCTCCTGCTCTAAGGATTATTGTGCCTTTTACGATTCAACTAATGTGGCTTAAAAATAAATCTCAAGATTTAAAAACCATATTTGCTATACCACAGCCAATTAAGAAAAATGGTATAGAAAAAAACATAAACCAACAAGAATCAAAAAAGGATTATAATATTTCGAAAAGTTCTGTGTTTTTAAACAACGCCACTGGAGTTATAACCTCAATGGAGCTAGCAAGCGGTAATTATTTACAATGCACAGTAAGTCCAGAGCTTTTGGCTAGCGTTAAAGATAATCCAAGGCTTTTAAGAGGCGTAATAGTAGAAAATGGCAAGATAGTAGAACATGCAAAATTTTTCAAACCTGAAAATTTAGAAAAAATCGTAACTTCTGGTGTTTTATTTAATGCGTTATCTACTGTGGTTGCACAAAAACATTTGGCAGATATAAGCAGCAAACTTTCATCAATACAAGATGGTATAGACGAGATACTAAAAGATATAGATTTTACAGAACAAGGCAGAATAAACGCTGCTATTAAAAATTTAGAAAAAGCATCAAAAATCAGCGACATAAAAAACAACCAAGTGGTATTAAATAGACTACAAGATGACGCAAAAAATTTATCTATGCTTTATGAAACAATTTTTCTAAAAATAAAAGACAATATACAAAATATAAAATATATTGACATGACAGATAAAAAAATAAATCAACTTTTTATAAAAATACATAAGTTGGTTGAAAAATATGACTCTTGTATAAAAATTTTATTAAGCATTTATACAATATTGTTTTATGCAACTAGAAATGAATTGTTTTATCAAGATATAGAAGGTATTAAGCAACAGATAAATGATTTTAATGGTTTGTTGAATAATGTTAAAGGAAAGGATGGTTTGTTGCAGTCAAATAACCTAAAATTAGCCAATGAAGCCTTTTTGGAAAATAGAAAACAAGATTTTCAATATATTTATGATGGTTTAGAAACAGAGTTCAAATTGGTTAACAGGGAGTATACATTAGCACTTGCTATTGAAAATAATGAAGTTATAGACTGTAAACTTGTAGAGTGATAACGTAAAGGTCTAAGTGATCTTTACGTTGTTGTTTGTTTCTTTTTTTGTACGTTTGGCGCCTCAAATTTCCGCTGTAAAATTTTAAAAATTTCGTGCTTGGATAGCTCGTATTTGTCGTATATCACGGCATCATCGTCGCCGGTAGGCTGTATAAGTCCATCGGCTGCTTCGCGGTCTAGCTTGCCTTTTTTAAATTTTACGTTTAAAACGCTAATTTTACGGACTGCACAAATGTATAAATTTGCCTCCTTGCAAAATAGGCCGGTTAATAAGCAAAACCGGCCGAATTTGATCTAAAAAGGCAAGACTACTCCGCCGCCAGCCGTTTGCTTGACTACGTTATCTTCGCGTCCGCCCGCATCGGTGCCGACCTTTGGCGAGCCGATATTAGAGCCTTGGACTAGGCGGCAGATATCGCCGGCCTTAGCACTGCCTGAGACCAGCTTTAGATAGCTCATCTTAGGCGTTACGCGCGTAACCTCGGCCTTGGCTGTCATGGTCTCTTCTTTTCCGACGACTTCTTTGGTGTACGGGTCGATTACCGTTTGACCTAGAGAATACACCTCATAAACGTCTCCTTGCCTTAAATTTTGCGCGATAAGTATCTCATTGCCGGAGACGCTAGAGATTTTTAGCGGATAGATGCTAGCTATGATTTCATCGGTTACGGCTTTTGCTATGTCTTGGACGGCCAGGGCGTAGGCATGGTCGCCTTTGACGCTAAAACTAGCGGCTATATCGTTTGAAAATTTAACCTGTCTAGTCGCCATCGCTAGCACTCTGTAGTGGATACGCGCGCTAGCCTTTTTGCCGCTTGCCTTACCCGTAGTTATGGTGCTTGCCTTACCTTCGCTAAGGCTAAATTCCTCCAAATCAAAAACCAAGAGATAATCCGCGCCCAGTACGTTTCCTAGCTTCAAAAGCTCCTCTTTTGCGGCATTACCGCTGCTAAGTACGGCTTTTTCTCGGTAATACGCATCGCCGTTTTCCCTATCTAAAACCGTAAATTTACGCGTCTTGGTTATCGCCGTTACCAAAGAGCGAGTTATGTCGTCCGCGACTCGGATACTGCTTTTGTATTCGCCGTTTACCTCAAACGAAAAATCCGATACGTATCCCGGCATAACCGCTAGCCTGCGGCGATTATTCGGATCAAGGCCGGGAGTTTTATATTTTTTTGAGACGCTGGTTTTTTTGATCTCTACGGCAACGTTATAGCCGTCCGGAGTCCTTACGTTTTTTAAAACCTCATACGAGTCGAATCTC
Source organism: uncultured Campylobacter sp. (assembly GCF_963517995.1). Classification (GTDB taxonomy): domain Bacteria; phylum Campylobacterota; class Campylobacteria; order Campylobacterales; family Campylobacteraceae; genus Campylobacter_A. The sequence continues at coordinate 15,304 of NZ_CAUQHQ010000014.1, read as the reverse complement.
CCGCCGGTTTGCTTTGAAATTTGATCGCTATAAATTTTTTCAAAATCCCTATCTTTACCGTCTTGGATCGAACTCGTCAGCATAAAAGTACTAGCGCTTAGCTTTACGCCGTTCATCCTACCGACGGCATCGGCTAGAGCTTTACTTAAAGCCTCGTCGTAGCTGGCCCCGTAACCTTCGCCGTTAGCGGTGCTTACATTGGTTTTCGTTATAACTTCGGCATTTAGCAAAGATACGAAAAGAGTAAAAGCAAAAATTATCTTTTTCATGATCGCCGCCTAAAAATCGTCTACGCTTAGATTATTGCTTTTCTTGACTCCGGGAGTCGCTTTTTTATTACTTTTTTTCTCGTTAGTTTGAGTTTTTGGGTTAAATTTTTCATTCGCCGCCTCAATACTATCTCTTGAGTAATATCTAATTACGCCTACGACCTCGTAGTCGTCTTTATCCACGCTCCAACTTCTTACGTCTTCGACGCCGCGTAAATTCATAGACGATGAACTACTAAATTCCTGCGACATCTCTTTTATGATGGCATTTGTTTTTTTCTTTTCCGGCGCATTATAGTTCGTAACGTCGTTTTCTCTCGCAGCCTTCATCATGGCTTGTACGGTTTTTTGCTGTACCTTAGTGTCCTTGATAAAGGCATTGACGTTAGAATTTAAAAAATTAGAGATAAATTTATCCGCCATACCGCGAGCTCTTTCGCTGCTTTCTTTTCGGTAGTCTGCGTTCATCCCTTCTTCTTTAATAAAAGAATCCATACCGTAAGCTAGTAAACTAGGGCGGCAGTTTTCGTTGTAGAAATATTTCAATCCAAAGGTGCTTAAAAGCTCTTCGTCGCTAAGCGCATCGGCTACTTCCGTAGGATCTTTACATTGCTCTTTATTTTCCGTCTTTTTAGATTGTCTGCCTTGTTTTAAATCCCTTGCTAATTGGATAGATTTTTCCGTAGTGTAGGCTAATACGCCTATTTCGATTTCGCCGTTATCTTTAGTAACGATAAAATTTGCATACGGCACAAGACCTTCTATGCTATCAAAACCGCTTTTAACAAAGCCGTCTGAATAAGCTTTGTTAAATATATCTTTAGTTACTTCGACCTCTAGCCTTTTTTTCTCCGCTTCCGGCTTATCTTGTACGGCTTTAGAGATTATACCAAATACCATGCCAAACACTCCGTCCATATCTTGTTCGGCTTGCATTTGGGTTAATCTTTCGTCCGATTCCTTTTTTAACTCATCTTGCAAAATCGTATCCGGTACGGTTTTATTATAGTAGCTATAAGCTTCTTTAACGGCGACACTGCCGGCCTTTGACAACGCGACCTGAGCTTTTAGCTCTAAAATAGCTTGATTATAAGCGTTAGTTAGATAATCATAATACTGAGGATCGTCGGTTCCTACGTCTATAGACGCCGTTTGTTTGTAGACGGTTGCTTTTATGCCGTTTTTCTTAGCTTTTTGCTTTAGTTCTTTTTCGGCATCGCTTAGTAGCTTTTGCATATTTTCTTTTTTAGGTTTTTGTGCGTCGTTTACCGTTTGGGATATCTTTTGATCGTCTATGCTTTCTAGTTGCTCGCTTTGTTCATTTGCTTCTTGCGCATAACTTAAATTTAACGTCAAAGCCGTAGCTACCGCCAAACTTAAAAATTTGATATTCATATTTTTCCTTTAGTTACCAGCTTACGCTTTTGTTTGAACCGATTTTATTTATATTTATCTCGTCTTCCCAGAATGCTAGACCGGTTTGCAACTGAGTCAAAGTAAGCTGAAAATAATACTCCACTAGCTGTTTATTGTCCGTGGTTTTTATATTTCGCTGTATTATCTTTCCAGATAAGCTCATATCAGGAGCTAGTAGTGTGCCTTTTTTAGCGATCGTATTTTGGGCGAATTCGTCGTTTTCTCTAAGCTCTCTTACGTCGTGAGACATCGCATCTTCCGCTCCTCCGGCGGCGACTGCGGTAGTTATTACTGCTTTACCGCTTTTTAGCATAGCGATGCGGATTTTTTTGGTTAGTAAAGCCGTATCGATGCGCTGAGTCGTATCGTTTATAACTTTGCCCATAGCTACGACGTAACGTCCGCCGCCCGGTCTTTCTAGAGATCCGCTAGATAGCAGGCTTTCTACGGCGTCGCTTGCGGCCTTTTCAAAGTCGGTATGATCTATGCCCATCGTTATAGGCTCTGCGTCTTTTACTTTAGAGCCGTTTTGCATATAGCCGCTCGTAGCGCATCCGCTAAATATCGCAGCTATGACGGCTACGGAAAATAAAGTCTTTTTCATTATTTACTCCTTAGTTTTTAAATTCGTATCTATTTATGGTCTTGATATCTTTATCGTCGCTATCCGGGGTCGTTATGCGTAGCTTATAATTAACTGCTTTATCGCTAGGCGAAACGGCTCTGACGTTAAAGTCCCTTTTGCTCTGCACGACTACTCTTTTCCATTTTGTAGTTATGTTTGTGATTAAAAAGCCGTCTTTATCAAACCAATCTACCTTATAAAGCAGGTCTTTGTTAAAAGACGATTCGTTTTTAAACCTAGCCTCGACCTCCATCATACCGCCGTTAGTGAAGCGGTCGTTTAGGCTTTGCAGCGATAAAAAGCTATTTACCGAGCTGTCCTCGATATCTAGGTGCGGGCTTGCTTTAGGTTCTTTTGATGAGCAGCCTATGAGCAATAAGCTAAGCGCAAAAAGCGCAAATTTTTTCATTTTATTTCCTTTCATAGTAAATTTCGTTTAGGCTAATATTACCCGGCGTTAGAGATTTTATATAGATGATAGCATTTAGTCCCTCTTTTAGGGTTATATTTTTAACAGGCTTTGCGTCGTTTGTTACGATTTGTAAAATTTGCCCTTTATTCTCGACTCTTAGGCTTTGAAAGTCGCGCGGCAGGGTGCTCCAGTATCTGACGTCCGATTTATTGGTAATCGCCGAATATAAACCGGCCGCTATCGTTCCTATATCTCCGGCTGCTTCTCTAGCTCCGTAGCTAAGTGCCGCTTTGGTTATCGCCCTTGCTACGGTTCTGGTTACGCGAACGGGCATTTGGTCTTTAAATTCGGTTCTTACCACGGCGTCCATATCGGCTATCCGGGTCGTAGGCTCGCCGTTTACTTTTATAAATTCATACGAACTAGCGCTTTGATCCAGCGTAGGCAAGGCTATGCCCACGTGAGGCACGTGCATGGTGGCTATAAAAAGCGGTATGTCATATCTGAGCTCTTTTCTAGCGATAGTTTGGCCGTTTTCATATATGACCCAAACGTATTTAGAGAGATTTTTGTGTCCGTTTTTAGAAAAGTAGCTATCTATCAGCGCCATATCTTTTCTAACTTGCGGATTTTTACTATCCATCAACAGGGTTTCTTTTAGTAAATCTCGCGATTTTTCGTAGTTGCCGTCCATAAAGAAAAATATACCGGCTAAATACGAAGTAAACGGATTTATAAAATTAGGCAAGGCTCTAAAATCGCCTATCGAACTCTCGTATGAGGATAGTATCGCCGAAATTTGCGAATCGTTTTGAGATTTTTGATCGTTTTGCTCTACCTTGGCGTCTTTTTCCAGCTCGTCTTTAGCTTTTTGTAGCTGCTTGGCATACATATCTTTAGCTCGCCTTTGTCTGTCTATGGCCCTGTTTAGCTCCACTCTGGCGCTATCGTAATCTTTCATAGACATAAAGTCTAACGATTTATAAATATTCGTCATAACGCGCTCATAATAATACCCCTCGTAATCAAGCGTATTTTCATTTACTAAAGCCGAACCTATCTCGGCTCCTACCGCAGATAGCGCGCCTTTTTCGTCTATATCTTCTTTATATTTTGACTCGGCCACATCAAAATAATAAACGCTAGCGTTAAAGTCTCCGCACTGTCTAAGCAACGCGCCTGCTTGATTTGCCGAAAGTACGGCGTCGTCGCTTTTTGCGATCTTATTTTTTTGCTCCGTTACGTCGCAAACTCCGTCGGCAAATTTTTTAGAATAAGCCGCGATGCCGTCTTGATGGCCGGTTACCGCCGCACAGCCTACAAACGATACGAAAATAATACAGGCCATAATGCATCTTTTAATAAATAGACGTTTAAAACCACTCATTTTGCCCCTAGATTTTAGTAATACTTGTATAATGTTGCACCAAATAATATTAAATAAATATTAAGCAAAATCGCAAAATCTTTAAAACATTAATCTTGCGTAGAAATTAAAATAAAGATTTAATATAATAAAAGCAAACCGCCTTGCTCGTCACGAAAAAATTTGCCGATTTTAGAGGCATAAATTTGCGTCCTAGCTTTGTTTTTCAAATTTTTGCTTTAAAATTTTAAAAATCTCGTGCTTTGAGAGCTCGTATTTGTCGTATATCACGGCGTCATCATCGCCGGTAGGCTGCATGAGGCCGTATGCTAGCTCGCGGTCTAGCCCGCCTTTTTTAAATTTAACGTTTAAAACGTCTATTTTGCGCTTGGCGTCTATCTCGTGGATGCTGATTTGCTTGATATCTTTAAAGTAAAATTTGGCGTTTTTACCACCTTTTTGCACTAAAAATCCATCGTCTTCGATACGCAAAAAACTAACTTGAAATATCTTTTTTACGCAAAGAACCGCGCAGATCACGGCAACGGCCATCGTAAAAATGCCCGTACCGCCCAAAGCGTAGTAAAAATATCCCGCAAAACCCGCGCAAAATAGCGCAATAGCCAAAAATAATGCGCTTGCTGCGCCTTTTTTATTTTCTTTTACCGTCATCTTTGCTCCTTTTTTTTGCAGATTATACCAAACGGCGGCGTAAATACGGATATTAAAGCGCTAAGCGCAAGCATAAATTTAGCGCTTAAAAAGCGTTATCCGCGGTTAAATTTTATATCGGCGTTAAAATCGGCGTAATTTTTTGCTATAATAAATGCGAATTAAATAAAAAATGACCCGGCAATTCGGCTAGTTTGCTTTGCGCGGGTAAATTTAAGGACGTAAATGCAACAAAACACGGTTTTTAGCGGCGAGTATTCTCGCAGAGATATTTTTTTAGTTATGACGCTGGTTTATATATTCGGCGTGATATGCAGGTATTATTGGGTCGTTTGGACGTTAGGCATGGACGAGTTTTGGCTTAACGGCGTGCCGCTGCTAACTACTAACGATGCGTTTGCTAACGCGGAGGGGGCGCGCGATATGCTAGCGGGCTTTCATCAAAAAGGCGACCTTAGTCCGTACGGTGCTTCCATCCCGACGCTAACGTTTTTAATAAGCAATATTTTATCCTCTAACGTAGATACTGTTGCATTTTATTCGAGTATATTTTTATCTCCTTTGCTAGCGGTGCCCGTCATCTTAATATCAAGAGAATACAAAATGCTAAGCGTGGGCGTCGTGGCGTCTTTACTAGCCGTTTCGGCGCCCGGGTACTATATCAGGACTATGGGCGGATATTTTGATAGCGATATGCTAAACATAACCCTGCCCGCGCTAACGGTTTGGTCTTTAATCAAACTCGTAAAAAGCCGCTCTAGCAAAGATATATTTTTACCGGCCGTTTTTACCGCGCTTTATTCTTGGTGGTACGTTAGCTCGTATTCGTTAAATTTAAGCCTTTTGGTTACGTTTTTATTATATACGCTAGTAGCAGATAGGCAAAACGACGTAAACTATAAAGCGGCGATACTGATGGCGGTCGCTCTTATTAGATTTGATTATCGCAGCGAAGGCGAAATGATCGTTAATTACATTTTGGCCCTAAAAGTCGTTCTTATAGCGGCGTTATATTTTTTTATGGCGAAAGCTTCCGCTTCTTTAGGCAAAAAGGCCGTTATCGGCGCGGGCTTGTTTGTAGCGGTTTTATTTGTGAGCTTTGGCGGATTTGAGCCGGTTTTATATGTGCTTGACGTTTATATCAATAAAAACGTAGGAGGAAATTTAGAGACGCTTTATTTTTATAGCACCAGAAAGACCGTCATCGAGGCGGCTAACATATCTTTTAACACCTTTGCTATATATGCGGCCGGAAACGTTATTACCTTTATAGTTTCTATGGCGGGTCTTGTTTTGCTGGTTATTAAATTTCGCTCCTTTATCCTAGCTCTTCCTATGGCAGCGCTCGGATTTTTATCGTTTGTCGCAGGGGTTAGGTTTGCTATGTATATTACGCCCGTTGCCGCGCTAGGATTTGCTTATTTTATATATTTTACATTTGAGTATTTTGGTATCAGAAGATGGCTTAAAAACGCCATGACCGTTTTGCTGGCTTGCCTAGCCTTAACGCCTAATGTCGATTTTATATATAGATTTCTCGTTCCGCCTACGCTTTTTAAGAGTTCTATCGCACCTTTAGTACAGCTAAAAGATAAGGCTAGTAGAGAGGATTATGCGGTATCTTGGTGGGATTTTGGATATTTGATTAGATATTATGCCGATGTCAAAGTGGTCTCAGACCCCGGCAGCAGACAGATAGGCGAATACGCTTTTTTATCGGCCTTTATGCTAAACGAAAATCAAACCGCCTCTGCCAACATGGCAAGACTAAGCGTAGAATACATCGAAAAAAGTCTGGATGAAAAGCCTGGTTCATTATTGTTAAGAGCGCAAAAAGACTACGGCGAAAAAGATATAAATAAATTTTTAAAATCTCTAAACGACGAAAATTTTAAGCTTCCTAAAAAAACGAGAGACGTTTATTATTATTTCGTGCCGGAGATAATAGACATGCTGCCCGCTATCTTAAAATTTACCTCCATAAATATCGCTACGGGCGAGGAGCGGCTGGATAGAACGGTACACGTCGGTTATCAGTTTACTATAGAAGCTGACGGCAAGCTAGACCTAGGCGGCGGCTGGACGTTGCCCGGCATAGACAGTCCGCATCTGCTACATAACGGCAAAGAGGTAAAAATAAATTCCCATCATCATATAGCCAGAGGCGCAGACGGCAACCTCGTAAAAAACGACAAAAAGCTGGACGAAAGCGCGTATATCCATGTCTTATTTTTGGCCGATTACGAGAGGATTTTGATTTTAGATCAAAAGGCTTACGATTCGGCCTTCGTGCAGATGTTTTTGCTGGATAATCACGATAAAAATCTATTTGAGCAGGTTTATCTGGGCAATAAAGCAAAAATTTACAAACTACTAAAATAAACAAAGCCAGGTTTAGCCTCGTAGTCTCGGCGGCTAGCGAGGCTAAATTTAGCTCCTGCTAAGAATTCGGTAGCGATTATTTAAGCGGCCCGGTTTCACGGCTCGGCGTAAATTAATATAGCCGGCTTTGCGCCGCAGTAAATTTTGGCGCGTTTTTTTTGAGTCGTTTTTACGTTTTAGAGATAAATTCGGCGCAAACGGGCTTAGTCCAGCCCATATCTGCGCCGAATTTGAGGATTATTTTATTTTAGCTTCCAGAGAGATTTCTACGTCCGGATAGCTTTTGCCGCCGTGAAACGCCTTGGCTGCGGTTGCAAATTTAGCAAAAGTCTCGTCTAGTTTTAGATCGGCTAAAAGATCGACGCCGATTTTAGCTTTTAGCGTGCCGCCCTCGACCGTATACTGCGTTTTGTAGGTTTTGCTATTTCCTTTTACGCTTACTTCGACTTCTATTTCGCCGGCCTTATCGTCACCGCTAGCCGATACGATTTTAGCTGCGATTGCGTTGCCGTCGAAGATTATGCCGATACGTTTATCGCGGTCGGGAAGCTTTGTATTTATATTTTTTGGATCGATGTTAAATTCAAAGCTCTTTAAAAAATCCGCGAAATTAGCATTTTCCGCGCTTTTAAAGCCTAGTTCTTTAAACGTGCCTTCGACGCCTGTTTTATTTGCCAGTTTGTAGCCGACAAATTTTACGTTAGGCTCGCCCTCTACGCTAAAAGCAAATGCCGAAGCCGCAAATAAAGAGGCGATTAACGCGCCAGAAACGATTTTTCTCATCCGTTCTCCTTAAGATTAAGATTAATAACTGCTATCATTAAGCTAGCAATTATATAATCTAAAACTTCAAACGAAGCTTAAAGCTACTATTTTTATCCGCTTTCGTTTCGGCGTGACTAGGCGATACAAATTTACCTAGGCTAGGCGCCTAGAACGAGCGATTTATTGGAGTCGTTTTTTGAAAGATACGGTAAAAACGGCGAATTTTATGCTTTATAGCAAGCTTGAAGTGCGGCTTACGGCGCGCGGCGCAAAATTTAGCAAGAAAATTTAGCAAACCGGGGCCATTAAGCAAGACGCGGCCCAGGCGCTAAAAAACGTATGTCGGCCCCTTGATATAAACGCGCTAAAACATGGCGTCAAAGACGTAGAGGCGATGCTCGCGCCTTTTTGCAAAGAGGGTTTCGTAAACGAGACGATAAACTCGCAAATGACGTTATTTGCGTTTTAAATTTTTAAAATTGAATGGCGAATTTAAGCTTCGCATAAGCGGCGCATATAGCCTATAAAGCGCAAGCTAAAAGGTGCGTAAATACTAATATACGGGCGTTTTTTGCGGATACGTCGTTTGCCGTTTACTTCCAAACTCCCATATCATCACCAATTATATCGCTGTTGCCCTCTTTTTGACTAATCCAAACCCACTCTTTGACATTTTTAGTTATCCACTCGTTTTTAATGGCGTGTTTATAAACAAACAGACCCAAATTTGCCAGGTCATTTTCATTACCCTTTGCGTGAAAAGTGTTTTTATCAATCCTAATCAAATCGCACTGCTGGGCAAGCTTGTCTAAATATTCGTATATTACGTCTAGCTTATACTTTTTCTCTCGTAAAACCTTATCTTCGTCTATCACTATTTTCGTGCCTAGTAACGGGTAAGCCATATTTTTCCTTTTTATTGCGATTAAATTTGCCGTTTGTCCCAAGCCGAATTTAAAAGCAAAGGCGGTTAAATTTAGCTTCGCAAACGAGCGAACTATGCGCTAGCCTGCCGCAATCAGCCAAAAACCTTTTTTAAATGCGCTTCGTAATCCCTCGTAAAACGCTTGATGTCGGGATTTTTAATGACGTCGTTGCACATAAAAGTAGGCAGCCTTTTCGTGCCTAAAAACTCGTTGGCTTTATGGAAATGCAAATAAACGCCGTCCACGCCTACGCCCTCGAAAAAATCCCCGGCTTGTCAAACGCCTGAAGCGGCGCATTCCACGTGACGCTTAGCATATGTGATTTGCCCTTTATCAGGCCGCCGGTGCCGTATCCGTCGTTTGGACTCGCGCTGTGCCGTCCGTCGTTTGCCACTATCTTGCCCATGCCGCTCATAAACACCTCGTCGATATATTTTTTAACGACCCAAGGCTCGCCCATCCACCACGCGGGCATCTGCCAGATCACGGCATCCATCCATAGAAATTTCTCTACCTCGCCCTCTAGGTCGTAGCCCTCATGTATCGTAGTTTCGCGCGTTTCGTGCCCTAGGGCTTCCAGCGTATTTTTGGCTAGCTCGTGCAAGGTTTTGCTTAGCTTGCCGCCATTGCCGTTAAACGGCGCTCCGCCGTTGATAAGTAGTATTTTCATCTTTTATCCTTTTGATTAAATTTATTCGTTAGCGGCTTACCGCATCTAAATTTAAATTCTGCCTTGCGCCTTATATGCGAACGCAAGCGTAAATTTTACAAAGCGCTTATTGCTAAATTTTACTTTCGCGCCGCAGTTTAGCGTCCTAAAATTTCAAATTTATCGCCGTGCACCGCGATCGCTTCAGCGTTATTTATCGGCGTCAAATTTAGCTTGCTGCCGTAAATTTTTAAAATTTCGCCGCTATGTGCTTTTGTCAAATTTACACGCAGCAAAAATCAACAAATACCTAAAATGCTACAAATTTTCATTTCCCACGCGATAAGCCCCACTCTTGCTAGCTTAAATTTACCCCAGCGCCACGTAATCAGCGGGCAACGGCGTGATAACGCTGATAAAGATAAAATCCTCCTTGCCGGTGTTTTTCATGCCGTGGCACTCGCCCTTAGCCGAGATCACCACATCGCCCTTTTTGACCGAGACTTGCCTGTATTTAGCGGGTCGCTCACTCTTAAAATTTACCTGCTCGCCGTTATCCAAAAGTCCGCCCGCCGTCTTTTCGGCCTCGCTCGTACCCTCTTTGCTAAGATAAAACACGCCCTCGCCTTGCAAGCACACCCACACGTCGTCGCTTTTAGTGTGTGCGTGCACCGCGACTTCTTGGCCGGCTCGCACGACCCAGACCGCGCAGCTAGTGGCGTCCGTCTCGCAAAATATCGTTTTTCTCGCCTTTTCTCCGCTCTTTGCGACCTCGCTTACGTGATAAATTCGCTTTTTCATTTTTGCTCCTTTTTCGTTCATTTTAGCCGCGCAGAGTGAATACGGCGTGAAATTTAAGTGGATTTGAGCTAAAATCAAAGCCAAAATTTAGCGCAAAAAGGAAAAACGATGCAAGAAAATCCAAAAAAAATGTGGTCGGGTAGGTTTAGCGGTGAGAGTAGCGAGCTTTTGGAGGAGTTTAACGCCTCGATCGGCTTTGATAGGGCGCTTTGGCAGGAGGACATCGCGGGCAGCAAGGCGCACGCTCGGATGCTCGGCGCCTGCGGGATTTTAAAGCCTGAGGAGAGCGAAAAGATCGTCGCGGGGCTTGACGCCGTGTTTGAGGAGATAAAAAGCGGTAAATTTGAGTTTAAAACCGCCGACGAGGACATTCATATGGCGGTCGAAAAGCGCCTAAGCGAGCTCATCGGAAGCGATCTTGGCGGCAGGCTACACACCGCGCGCAGCAGAAACGATCAGGTCGCGCTTGATTTTCGCCTCTACGTGCTTAAAAGCGGTGTCGAGATCTCCGAAAAAATCCGCGAGCTAGTCGCTGCGCTACGAGATATCGCTAGCAAGCACGCGGACACGCTGATGCCAGGCTACACGCACCTTCAGCACGCCCAGCCCGTGAGCCTTGCCTATCATCTGCTAGCTTACGCGTTTATGTTTCGCCGCGACTACGAGCGCTTTACTAGCTCGCGCGAGCGAAACAACCTCTGTCCGCTGGGCTCCGCCGCGCTTGCCGGCACGCCGCATCCGATAAACCGCGAGCTCGTCGCGCGAGAGCTTGGGTTTGCGGGAGTAACGCCAAATGCGATGGATAGCGTCAGCGACCGCGATTTCGCGCTGGAGATTTTGTTTAACGTAAGCGTGCTGATGACGCATGCGTCACGCCTGTGCGAGGAGCTCATCTTGTGGAGCTCGCAGGAGTTTGGATTCATCACGATCAGCGACGCGTACAGCACGGGCAGCTCGATCATGCCGCAGAAGAAAAACCCCGACGTCGCCGAACTCATCCGCGGCAAAACGGGGCGCGTAAACGGCAATCTCGTCGCGCTGCTAACGGTAATGAAGGGCTTGCCGCTAGCATACAACAAGGACATGCAAGAGGACAAGGAGGGAGTTTTTGATAGCGTCGCCACCGCTCTTGCGAGCCTTGGAATTTTAAAACAGATGCTAAAAACGGCTAAATTTAACGAGCAAAATATGCTAGCGATGACGCGCCGCGGGCACCTCACGGCGACCGATCTGGCGGACTATCTCGTGCGGGAGAAAAACGTGCCGTTTAGACAAGCGCACTTTATCACGGGCAAAGCCGTGGCGTATGCGGAAAATTTGGGCCTAGATTTGAGCGAGCTAGATGCGCAGCAGCTTGCAAGCGTGGATGAAAGCTTGGGCGGCGATGCGGTTAAATTTCTTGATCTAAACGCTTCTAAGGAGGCGCGCAAGTCGCAGGGCGGAACGGCAAATGAGAGCGTGGCGGCACAGATTGAAATTTTAAACGGGTGGCTGAAAGGCTAAATTTAAGGAGTTGAAAAATGAAATTAAAAAGCTTAACATTAAAAAATTTTAGGTCGTATAAAGATGTAAAAATATTTTTTGATAAAAGTATGAATGTTATCATTGGGCAAAATGATGTAGGAAAATCTACAATATTAGAAGCTTTAGATATTTTTCTTGAAGGTGGTACAATAAAAATAGATATGACCGATTTTAGTAAGAATTCTGAAGGCGATACAATTATTATAGGTGCAGAATTTATAGTTGACGGTGAAAAGGAAATTTTAATAGATGCCTCTAATAAAACAAAGTTGACAGATGAACGTCTTTTGAATAACAATGGTTTTTTAGAGATAATAAAAGAATTTGAAATAAAAAATGAAAAATTACAAAAGGAAAAAGTATTTATAAAAGCGCAGTATCCGAAGGAATACTCCAATGAGCCTCTAATTAACATGAAAATTTCTGACTTAAAAAAGAAACTAAATGAGAATTTTAATAAAGAAGAGGTTAAAGATATAGATAAGCGAACTAATGCCGAAACAAGAAAGGCATTATATGGTAAGGCGAGCAATGAATTCGAAGAAATAAAAATTGATATAACGAAAGAAGATGCCAAAGCCATATGGGAGCAGTTAAAAAAATGGTTGCCTTTGTATTTTTTATTCCAGAGCGATAGAGCAAATAAAGATAGCGATGCCGATATACAAAACCCATTAAAAAGTGCAACAAAAATAGCCGTAGCTAAATTTGAAGAACAATTTAATACGATAAAAAGTCAATTAGAAGAGGAGCTGACAAGAATAGGCAACGAAACAATAGATAAAATGAGGGAAATGGGTCTAGAAAATACAAATTCTTTAAAACCTCAAATTAGTAATAAAAGTCTAGATACTTTATTTTCATTTAGTTTGGAAAGCGACAATGGGATTGCCTTAAATAAAAGAGGAAGTGGTTTTAGGAGAATGGTATTATTAAATTATTTCAGAGCTGAGGCTGAAAGAAAGCTAGGTAGTGATGAAAATAAGGACAAGGATATAATTTATGCAATAGAGGAACCGGAAACCGCACAGCATCCAAATCATCAAAAAATGCTTATAGAAGCATTAAAAGAGCTATCTTATAAAGATACCTATCAACTTATACTTACAACCCATACTCCAGAAATAGCAAAAATGGTTGATGAAGAAAATTTGATATTAGTTGGTAAAGCGAATGATGTTGCTATTATTAATAATGGAGATAATAAGCTTGATTTAGTAGCTGATACATTAGGAATTTTGCCAAGTATTCATCCTGAAAAAATTCAAAAATTAAAAGTCGCCGTATGCGTTGAAGGTTATACGGATATTGAATTTCTTAAAAATATTAATGAAAATATTATAGATTTTAAAAATATAGTTGACCTAGAAAATGAAGCTATATTGATGATTTTTTTGGGTGGTGCCTCTATTCAACATTATGTAGACTATAATTATTTGGTAAAATTGAATATCCCACAAATCCATATATATGATAGCGATTATAATCAAAAAGACACAGCCAAACACTATCAATACAAAAAGTATTTAGATAAAGTTATAAATTCTGGCAACGCAGGCTATCTTACAAGGAAAGCCGAAATAGAAAACTACATACATCCAGATTTAATTAAAAGCGTTTATTTAATAGAAACTTGTTTTCACAATAAAAGTGATGGGTGGTTAAAAGAATGGAATAGTCTTGATTTGCCAAATTTTATTAATCAAAATGTAGATAAGACAAATAAAGATATAGAACCTATATCCAGTGCTAGAACATCAAAAAAATATATAGCTACCGAGCTTTCAAAACAACTTACAAAAGAAATGCTTGAAGAGCTTGACGCTTTTGATGAAATAAAAGGGTGGTTTGAAAAAATAAAAGAGCTAGCAAATTTATAAATTTTAAAATTTACCGCTTAAAGATGAAATTTTTAATATAATTATAGAAAAATTTAAGGAGGAAGGGATGTTTGGAAACGGCTATAAAAAAGAGCTTGAGAGCAAAAATGCTGCTCTATCGCAGGAAAACGAAAGTCTAAAGGCGCAGATAAAGCAACTGCAAAGCGAGCTGGAAGCGGCAAAATCAAGTGCGACGAGCGAGCAAAACGCGCCAAAACCGCAAGCCGAAGCGGTCAAGCTGCTAATAGCCAGCTATGCCGACGGTATGAATTTCTTGCAAGGCACGATGGAAGAAAATTTAGAAATACTGGAAAACATAAACGAGCTAAATAACCTAACGTTTACTAAGACCGGCGAACTGCGCGAGCAGACGAGCTTTATCGTTAGTTCTATGCAAAACGTCCAGCAAATGAGCGGCGACCTGCAAAACGACGCCTCGTCGCTAAATAACAGCGTGATGTCGATCGTGGAGATTATAAATCTCATCAAAGATATCTCGGATCAGACGAATTTGCTAGCTCTAAACGCAGCTATCGAAGCTGCTCGCGCGGGCGAGCACGGACGCGGATTTGCCGTGGTGGCCGATGAGGTGCGAAAGCTCGCCGAACGCACGCAAAAAGCCACTCTCGAAGTCGAGGTAAATATAAATGGACTTAAACAAAGCTCAAATACGATGATAGGAATGAGCGAAAATTTCTCTAAAATTTCGGGCGACGTGATGCGCGTTTTGAGCGATTTTCAAGGCACTATCGCAAGCGTGAACGAAAACACGCAAAATATCTTAAATCAAACATTAAATTTAACCAACGAAGTTAACGTCAGCAACGGCAAAATCGACCATATAAATATGAAACTAAACGGATATAGAGCCGTTTTAAACGGCGAATTTGACGGCATTTCTAGCGTTGGTAGCTGCCGCTTTGGTAAGTGGTTTAACGAAAAGGTCAAAAATATCGTAAAAGACGCAAAAACGGTGCAAGATATCTCTCGAGATCACGAAAACGTCCATAGCGGACTTGATAAGGCGATCAAAATTTTCGCAGATAGTAGCAAGGATAACGCCGCTGGAGTGGAAATCCTAAAAGACGTGGAAAACTCGAGCAAAGTAGGCTTTGAAACGCTTTTAGACGCGGTTAGAGCGGCTAGGAAATGATATTATTTTGGCTGCTCAGCCCAGCAAGGGCTCGGCGGTCTTTTTTGAGGATTTAACGAGCTTGCCGTGCTTACGGCCGGCTCGCTAAGTAAAATTTACGCTCGAATTTCAAGCGTAAATTTAAAATTTAAAACGTACTTTGCGGATCGGTTGCGGTATCTACCCAGCCCAGCTTTGCTCCCCCTAGCAGGTGAAAGTGCAGGTGCATGACCTCTTGGCCGCCGTTTTCGCCGCAGTTTGTAACTAGGCGGTATCCGCTCTTATCCACGCCCATCAGCACCGCGACCTCTTGGATAAATTTCGTCATCTCGCCCATCAGTGCTCCGTCCATCTCCTGGAAATTTTCAAAGTGCTTTTTCGGGATGATCAAAATATGAATCGGAGCCTTTGGGTTTATGTCGTTAAAGGCTAGAAATTTGTCGTTTTCCAGCACTTTGTTGCAAGGTATCTCGCCTGCTACGATT
>NZ_CAUQHQ010000013.1:0-30466 GCF_963517995.1 uncultured Campylobacter sp. | reverse complement strand
CGAGGAGTATAAATTTTTAGCAGGCCTTGCAGACGTAAAAAATCTGCTAGAAAGTGGCTGGATCGTGCAGGGATTTTCTATCTTTAAAAACCAGGGCGCAGAGGGCTCTGGCTCAAATTTACTCAGCCTGCTTCACAGCGAGATCTCACTCTCGCCGCTTTTTCTAAAAATTTTAGAAGAAGGCGAGTTTGGACTTACGCTACCTGCAGTCGCGCCCTACGCCGATCATCTTGACTATCTAAAAGATCAGTTTTTGCGCGTGGAGCTTTACGGCAAGCTCTCGTTTTTTAGCAAAAACGTATCAAGCGACGCCAAAAGCCGCCTAGAAAAAGACGTAAAAGAGCTAGAAGCCATCATCGAAAAACGGCTAAATTTAAGCAAAATTTCGATTTCCGTCGAGCAAATTTTCAAAGATAACGCGCTAAACGACAAAGAACAGCTTATTTTCCTCGCGCTTTTAAAGGAAGAATACGTCGGCGAAACGGACGCAAACCGCGATCTAAACGCGCTTGTGGGGATTTTAAGCGCGGACGAATTTGAGCGCATAAAAAATCGCACCCTACTGGATGAGGGCTCAAAACTAATCGAAAACGGCCTCATCGACTACGACGAGTCGCTAAATACCTACGGCGGCTTTAGCAGGACGTTTTACATAACCGATGAAATTTTACAAAGCGTAATGCATCCAAAAACCGAGAGCAAAAGCAAAAAACTAGCGCTAGAAACTCTCGTAAAAGAGCAGGAAATCTTTGAGCTCATCGAGCCATCGACCGACATAAACGACGTCGTGCTGGACGTCAAGGTAAAAGAGCTGCTAGACGCGATCCTAAAGCAAGTAGATCGCCGCGTGCTGGCGCGCCTATCTAGCTGGGGCATCAAGTCGCGTAAAAACGTGGACGCCAAAATCATCTTTTACGGGCCGCCTGGCACGGGCAAAACCATGAGCGCGCTAAGCCTCGCAAAGAGCCTAAAAAAGCAGGTTCTTAGCTTTGACTGCTCTAAAATTTTGAGCAAATACGTCGGCGAGAGCGAACAAAACGTACGTAAAATTTTCGATACGTACAAAGAAATCTGCGCTAAAAGCAAGAGCGAGCCAGTGCTGCTGCTAAACGAAGCCGATCAGTTTCTAAGCACGCGCGTCGAGGGCGGCAGCGGCGCGGACAAGATGCACAATCAAATGCAAAATATATTTTTGGAGCAAATCGAGCGCTTTGAGGGCGTACTCATCGCCACGACGAACTTCTTGCAAAGCCTAGATATCGCGTTTTCTCGCAGGTTTGATTATAAGATCGAGTTTAAAAAGCCCGATCTCGCCGCTCGCCTTGCGATCTGGCGCAAAGTGCTACCCGAAAATGCGAGCTTTGAGGAAAATTTCGACGTCAAGCAGCTGGCTAAATTTGAGCTAAGCGGCGCGCAAATCATGCTCGCGCTCAAAAATACCGCGCTAAAAGTAGCCGTGCGCGAGGATGGGATATTTACGATGGGCGACTTTGAAAGCGAGATCAAACGCGAGATGAGCTCAAATTTCGGCGAGGATAAGAAAGTCGGATTTGACGGATAATTTCGGCTAAATTTGGAGTGCGGCGGATTAAATTTAGTTAAATTTAGCCTAACGTTTTTGTTAAATTTGACTGCGCTTGCTCTAAAATTGAGTTACACGCTCGGCTTTATCGCGCGTTTTTGCAAATTTGATCGTTAAATTCGTAGCTCGGCGGGTGCAAATTTGGCAAGCGATTTAAATTTATCGCGGCCTTGGCTACTCAAATTTGGAAGGGTTATCAGGCATGGGGGAATTTTTACTACGCCAAGCCAAGCTATTTTTAGGCATCGCAGCCCTTTGCGCTCCGCTATGCGCGCTCATCTACTTTATATCAAAAGAGTATTTCGACGAAATTTTAGTCGGCATTTTCGTCACGTATATTTTCCTGCTCGTTGTTTTCGTTTTTAAATTCATCAAGCTACTTTTAGGCTTCAAGGACGAGGACAAAAAGCCCGTTTGGGAGCAAATTTTAACTTGGCTGTCAAATATCGCCTAGATCGCCACGCTCAAAGCAGGATTTTACCGCCAAACCCTTCGCCCGCTTTTAAAATTTCATCCCTTAGCCTCTCATGTCCGGCCGATAGGGCCGCGATCTTAGCTAGTTTTTCGTCCTTTATCTGCGCAAATTCGCTCTTTAATGCCGATAAAATTTTATTTAAAAAAGACGCATTGCCCAGCATTTCATTTTCAAATTCGTATAAATTTAGCGACAGTAAAACACGGTCTTGCACCTCGTCAAAGCTCGGGATAAACAGAGCAAAGCCGTTTTGCTCGTGCGCGCGCATAGAGCCTGCTATCTTTTCTTTTAGAAAATACACGGCGATTTTAACGGCGTTTTCGTAGTTTGCGGCGACTTTGAGGTTTAGCTTTTCAAAAAACAGCGCCGTCTTTTGCAGTCCTTTAAATTTCGCCGTCTCATAGTCTCGCAAAAACGTCCTATACACCTGCCCCGCATACGTCCTAACGTCGGCAAACAGAGTATCCGAGTGCGTTTCGTCCTCTTTTTGCGCGTTTTCAAATTCGGACTTATACATCATAAACTCGCGCTCCAGCCGTGCGTAAATTTCATCCAACGCCGCGCCGATTTCCTCCTGCAACGCGCTTAAACCCCGCTTGTACGTTCTAAAAAATTTGGCGAATTTCACGTCGTTGTAGATGAGTTTTGAAAACACCTCGTCGCTGTCAAAATCCACCGCCTCATACTCGCTAGCTTCAAAATACTCGCCCTTTAGCAACGTTTTTCGCGGCGAGTATTTATACTTTTTTTTGCTTTTTAGGCTGGCTAGGATCTCGTCTGCAACGAGCTTTGCGACGTGCTTTAGCTCGTTAAAGGCTAGCTCGATTTTCGGTTTAAAATTTTCTTGTACGGCTCTTAAATTTGACTCCAGCTCGGCGTCAAATTTGGAGATTATCTCGCCCGCTTTTTCGTAAATTTTAGCGATTCGCTCGTGCTGAGCAGCGTTTACGGCAACCAGCCTAGCGCACTTTTCGCGCACGAATTTTTCTTTTATCTCTTCGCCGCCAAAAAGCTCGCGGATAGCGCTTATCGCCGCACTAAAATTCGACTCTGCTAAAAGCGCCGCATCGCCCGCAGCTTGGGCGTTTACGGCTTGCTTGGCGGAAACTGCGATAATGCGCTCGAAAAATCGCCCGTACGTCGTTTGCGCGTGAGTTTTGAGACGCTCAAGCTCGTCGTTGCTTAGCTTATCTTTTTGATTTAGCAAACAGATCGCCGTTTTGCCCCCGCCAGCCAAAAACTCCTCGATCTGCGCGGCTTCGCTAGCGCGCGCGGCATTGTCGGCGAGGCTTAGCCAGATGACGCCCGCGACGTCTTTTAGCACTTCGTGCGTGACGGCGGTGTCGGCCTTTGAGAGCGAGTTTAGCCCGGGCGTATCGACGAAATTTACCGACTTTAAAATTTCAGAGGGCG
The DNA here is from genome assembly GCF_963517995.1 of uncultured Campylobacter sp. Taxonomy (GTDB): domain Bacteria; phylum Campylobacterota; class Campylobacteria; order Campylobacterales; family Campylobacteraceae; genus Campylobacter_A. Next base: position 26,996 of record NZ_CAUQHQ010000013.1, on the reverse strand, counting down.
CATAAACGCAAAGCCTGCTCACGTCATCGCCAAACACGCGCTGATCGACGAAGCGTGATATCTCCTCGACGCCTAGATACAACTCTCTGCCGTTTTCGTAAAGCACGCTAAGTCCTGGCGCGGCGCCGTATCTGATAAAAGTCGGCTTTGAGGTCACGGGAGTTAGGCCCGAGGGTAAAATCTCGCTACCCAAAAGCGCGTTTAAAAACGTCGATTTGCCGCTAGAAAACTGGCCGACGATAGCGACCGTAAGCGGGCTAGATAAAAACAGATCGAGTTTATTTAGCTCCCGTTTTAGCTCGGCGCTCGGGTGAAATTTGGGCTCGGTTAGCTCGTTTTGCAGCCGTCTAAATCGCCCGTGAAAATCGTCCGAAAATATCTTAAAATACCGCGTTTTATACGCGTTTATAAACTCCTCAAACACTTTGCAGCTCCAAATTTATGGCATTTATCGCCTCGCTTTGCGAGTTTAGGCGCTCTAGCTCCTGCAAGTCCCGCCCGCTAGTTTTTGCCAGCTCGGCAAGCTCGTTTTTTAGCGCCTCTTCGCTGATTGCGAGCGCTTTTTCTTTATCTTTTAGCGCGGCTTCGATCTGCTTTTTAAACTCGCTTTTTTCAAATTCGCTAAGCTCGAAAACGAAATTTTTGATCCGCTGAGCGCCCAAAAACTCCTCCGCGGCTACTTTGGCGGCTTCGGCTACGTCTTGCGCGCCCGAGTTTGCCGCGCTAGCCACCGCGTCCGCGACCTGGGCGCACTCTAAGCTTATCCCTTTTGAGTTCAGATAGTCGTTTATGCTAAAGACCTCGGTCGCTGCTGTTTTACCCTCAAATTCGCCGAATTTTAGCGCGATATTTTGCGCGCACGCGGTGATTTGCCGTACGATTTCGTTGCGGTTTTGACGCATCAAGGCGGCAACGCCGTCTTTGATCGTCGTTTGCGCGATGCGCGAGAGGCGCTGCGGATCGATCTTTTGTTTTTTAGAGGCCGCGTAGTTTATATCATCCGCGATGCGCTGCTTTAGCGTTTGAGCAAGAGATTTTAGCCCAAGCTCGTAGCTAGCCGCAGTTTTGGCCGTATCTAGGCGCTCCAGCTCCTCTTTTACCGCGCCCCTCACGTCCTCTAGACGGCTAGCTAGCGCGGCTTTTTGCTCGTTTAGTTCAGAAAGCTTTTGCGACAAGCTCAAATTTGAACCCGTTAGCTTTAAAATCTCGCTTTGCGTATCCGCCGCAAACTGCACGCAGACGCGTCCGAGCTCCTTTTTATACGCCTCGATGCCAAGACGAGATTTTTGGCTATTTTGACCAAAAAGCGTCTCGTAAAGATACTCCTTAAACTCCTCGACGCCGCTGTTTTGCCCGCCTTCAAAGTAGCTTTTAGCGCTCACAGCGAAAAACTCCGCCCCGACGCCAAGCCCCCGCGTACGCTCCTCGACGCTCTTTTTGGCGTAGGCGGCAACCTCGTTTAGCTCGCCCACCTTTAGCACGTCGGCGTGAGTTAGCAACACGGCGAGCTTTACGGCATGCGAGTTTTGCAAGCTTGCGACGATGAAGTCCAGATCCTTTTGTGTGGCGCTTTGCGAGACGTTCATCAGGTGCACCATCAGGTCGCACTCCCGCATAAATCGCCGTACCAGCTCCTCGCGCGCAGCCACAGCGTCGTCGATGCCGGGCGTGTCGATGATGCGCACGTTATCCTTTAAAAGCTCCAAATTTTCGTAAAGCTCGACGCTTTTTACGAATTTGGCGTATTTGGAGTCTGCCGAGGTGTAGCACTTGATCTCGTCCGTTTTGACGGTCTTGCTAGCCGGCGGTTCGGCGCAAATCTCTCTCGCGTCAGGGCTCTCAAATTTAACCGCCGACTCGTCGTCCGCGTTAAATTTGACCTTTAAATTTTGCGCCGTTTCGCTCTCAAATTTGACGCCCGCGCCGCCGTAAATTTCGGCTATTTCGTTATCTTGAACTTGGGCTATTCCAAGCTCTCTTAGCTCAGCTTCGCTCCAAAAATTTACCTTTGCAAAAGGCTCGGGCGAGTATTTTAGCACGGTCAAATTTACGGTTTCCGGCACGTTTGAAGCGCCCAGAATTTTTTTGCCCAGCAGTGCGTTTAGCAGAGTTGATTTGCCCGCGTTTATGACGCCGGTAACCGCGACGTTAAACTCTAACTCATGCGCTTTTTGCCGCGCTTTTGTCGCCGCGTTTGCGACGTGCGCGTGCGGGTTTAGCGATAAAATTCGCTCGCAGATATCGTTTAGCGCGTCTATTTTTTGGTGAAATACGTCTGATTTTTTAAAATTTGAGCCCTCTTGCTCGTTCCCTGCGGTCAAATCCGCGCCGAGGGCCTGCAAAAACTCCGAGAGTCTCTTAAAATGCGCGGCGGAGATTATATTTTCGGTTTGCAGGATTTCTAAGGCGGCCAGGAGCTTTGATTTTGAGATTTTTGCGGATTTTAGAGCATTTATCGCGCCTAGCTGAGCGCACTGGAGGCTGTATATGTCGGCTTTTAGCCCAAGCGCGTGAAGGATATCCCTAAACTCCTTTAGCGCCATAAATCTATCGAAATTCTCCACATCCGCCGCGAGTAAAACAGCGAGGCTTCGCTCGTCTGCGAGAATTTGCGTTTTGGGGTCTAAAAAGAGCTTAAGAGCGCCCCAAATTTCGCTTAAAAATTTATCCGTATCCACCGCTTCGCCTTTGATAAAATTTGCGCCCGCAAGGTCGCTTTCGGGGCGAAATTTAGCATAAATTAAATTTAAACAAGCTTGGGCGGCGGGTAGATTTGATGTTAAATTTAAATCCATTTGCGCAGCCTGCAAAAACAGCGCGAATTTGACGGCTCAGGCGCGCCAAATCCCGCAAATTTAATCAAATTTCGCGGGATTTTAGCAAATTTATACCGCGTCGCGTAAATTTAGGGCGTTTAAATTTACGCGTTTATCCGCCGCGCGAGGCTATATTGGGCTTCTTGCTTTTTATAGTATTTTTAAGCACCGCGTAGAGGCTTGGCGCCGTAGAAACGGCGGTAAATTTACCGTCCTAAGGCAAAGGCTAAGATGTCCCGCGCAGAGGATTTCATCGGCGCTAATCGCCAAAAGTAATAAAGCAGGCCGTGTCCGCGTCTGCTTCAAGGCTTACATTTTGGCTCTTACGGGGAAGTTTCGCGCATATGAAGGCCACGTAGCCGTCCGCACCGTCAAAATAGCTCAAAACATAGCTAGCTCGCGAGGCCGCCTTGCAGCGCCTGCGCGTAAAGCTTTTGTGCGAGCTTTTAGGGCTTCTTTACCGAGGTTTTTGAGAAAATTTGCCATTTCTTAATCGGCGGTTTATTTGGACTTTAAATTCGGCTCAGGTTCGCCCCAAAATTTAAGGGCTTTTGAGAGCGCTTTTTGTCGCGGATTAGGCCGTTTGCGTCTTTGTAACGCAGATAGTCTCCGACTGCTTGCTTTTGGTTATCGTTTAGAAGGCTAAACTGCGACAAAGTATAGTCGGTAAGACGAGTAAAGGTAAATTTCAAATCAAAACGGTACTCGCCTCTTAAATCGCCTATAAGAGAAGCAGGCAAGCAAAGAGCATCCCCTTGACATCAAAAAAAGCAAGCCCTACGTTGTATTTATTTAAATTTGGGCGGATATCTTGCGAATCTTGCCGTTTGTGTTGCGCTTTGCGGCGCGTTATTTCCTCCGTCTAGGCGTAGTCGTCGATGGCGTCAGCCTCGCTCAGCCCTATGCTGCCGCATAGCCTCGCTCTGGCAAAGGCTTTTTGGTCTCCTTTACGAGCCCCTTTATCTACCACTCGCGCCACTCCTCGGTTATGTCTACGTCCTCGCCTAACTCTAGCCCCGTTTTACGCACGAGCGCGTCTATCCACTCCCACAGCTCCTCGCGCTCCACGGTCTCTATGAGGCCGTATTTGTCGTTGATTTTGTTTAGGGCTTTTACGAGCTTTGCGGTGCGGCTATATACGGCCGAGGCGCTTTTCTTTTGCGTCGCTTCGCACAGAGTTTGCGCGTAGCTAGCTAGAGCCGCCTCTACGGCCGCAATACTCTGCTCGCAAAACATCTCATCGCCCTCTTGCATACGTTTGCGCCACGCCGCCATAGGCGTTTTGACGCCAAGCGCTTGAATCTCGGGGATGCGGCTTGGGTCTATGTTTTTATTTTGCGACCGCAGATGCGCTTTTAGGCGGGCGCGCTCTTTTTCGTGCAGTTCCAATTTAAACAACCTAATCCAGCTCAGCTTCTCGTCAAAATTTAATGCCACTATCAAACGAAATTCCTCAAAGAAAGCGTCGTAGCCAAACCCGTAATCCGTTTTGCATTTACCCGTGAGCTTCTTGCCTATTTTTGCCTCGACGGTCTTTTTATCGTCACCTAAATTTAAGCCAAAAGGCAAATCTACGACCGAATTTCCGCCCGCTTTTTCGGGATAGACGCTAATCTCGTGCAAAATCAGCTGGTCTTTTTCCTTGTTATAGCTACCGATGGGCTCTCCGTACATATCCACATATCTTACGTAGCCCGTAAATGCGCTATAAACCCCATTTTCGTCGCTATCTGCCCTCGTCCAAAACAAATTACCGTAAGAATCGTAATTTGGAGTCGGGTTACGCGGCAAGCCGCACCGCGCTAAAAACTCTTTGACCTCTTTAGAGTGGATCGGTCTGCCAAGCAAATCTTGAAGCTGCATATTTTTCCTTTTAGCAAATTCGTTTCGGCGTTTTTGGCTACGCAGGGCTAAATTTAAAGCACTTTAGCGCGCCTTTAGCGGACGCGGGCTAAGCAAATCCTGCTAAAAAAGAGTAAATTTAACGCTTAATTTCGCGCAGACTCGGTTAAATTTAGCCGAATTTACGGGGTTTGCTAATTACACCGCGGCTCTAGGCGAGATGAGAGCGTCCTCAAAGTCCGCATGCGTCTCTTCGCTCATTATGCGCAAAATTTTACTGCGTTTTATCTTCGCGTCGTCTTTAAATATCGCGCGTACCTTATCCATGCCCGCGTAAAAATCGCGCATGAGCACGAGGCAAAGATATCTGCCAAATTCCGTCGGCACGATGCGGCCGCCCTCTTCGTAGATAGCGCCGACTAGCTTTAGCAAATTTAGCTCGGCAAATAGCTCTTTTTTGATATTCGCGCCGTTAAACTCGTCGTATTTGGCGATATTTACGCCGCCGTCAAACAGCTCGGTGAGGAAGATATACTTTAGCCGTTCTTTTTTCGTAAAGCCGCACTTTGCGATAACTGGACTTTCGCCGCTTTTAACGCGGCGGCCGTAGTCGAGCAGATTAAAGGCGTTGATAACCAGCTCGCCGTTTAAAAAGCTAAACGCGCCGCTACCTACGCCCACGTACTCGTGGTGGCTGCCGACGTATTCGTCGCGCAAATTCGCGCTATCTCGGCCGAATGCCCAAGCGTTGCTTTGATGATAGTCGCTAAAGCTCTCGCAGATGATCTCGTAAAATTCGCGCTCGTTGTCGCTATCTGCGACGCCTAGCGACTTTGCGATCGCATCGCGCGTAAGAGGCGACTTCATCAGCGGATAAAACGTGATCTGCTCGGGTGCTATGGATTTTGCGATTTTGATGTCGTTTAACAGCTGCTCTTTGGTTTGATTAGGAAGGTTAAAGATAAGATCAAGGCTCATCACGGGCAGCACGCCAAGAGCTTTTTTCAGCTTTTCTTGTAAGGCCTCGCTAGAGCCGAATTTCTCGTATCTGGCTACGCGTTTTAGCGTCTCGTCGTCAAAGCTTTGTACGCCCACGCTTAGACGGTCGATGAGTCCTTGAAATCTCTTTAAATTTTCGGGTTGGATGTGGTTTGGATCGCTCTCGCAGGACACGTCTTTGATATTAAAAAGCTCTTTAGCCAGTACGAGCGTTTTTTCAAGCTCGGGTTCGTTTATGAGCGTCGTGCCGCCGCCGACGTAAAGCGAGCCGAAATCAAAGCCCGCGGCCTTAACCTGCCGCATCTCTTGCCTTAAATTTTCAAAATAAATTTTAGCCAGCTCCTGCTCGTAATGATACTTGTGGAACGAACAATACGGACAAAACGTGTGGCAAAACGGCACGTGAGCGTAAAGCATATACTCGGTATTTTCGCGCGGCGTTTTTACGTATTTTTGATCTAAGATGTCGATATTTAGGCCGTTATAAAGAGATTTTTGCATGGTATTATGGGCGTAATTAACCGCAAATTTTTCTATAATATTCTTAAAACCCATAATTAATTTTCTCCCGTAAATCCAAATTTACGTTCGTAAGGATATCTAAAATTTTATTAATCTCGCCTTGAAAAGGGCTGAATTTGCCGAAGTTTTATCAAAATCGAGCGTAAAATTTAAAATTTCAGCCCGTATTTTGAAGCAAAAATCTACCCGTATTAGCTTTAATCTTTACTCGGTTTGCGCAAAATTAGCCGCCAAGTTACAGCTTGCTTAGGATTTAGCATAACGGTTTTGGGTAGCCGCAGCTAGATATCTGGTTTATATTATTTACCGAGTTTAGCGCGTGTCGCCCGCCTTTTGCTTTGAGATTATCAGGCTTGAGTCCAGTTCAAATTTCTCTCCGCTTTTAGTCTGCAGATAGTAAATTTACCCAGAGCCGATAGGACTTTGACATTGTAGAGCTCTACGGAGTCTTTTTGCTCTAAAGCATACGTTTTGCAGACGGGAGAGAGATTTACGGCGCTTGCCTTGAGCGGGTCGCTACGCGTGCCGTTTTTACCGTACGTTAAAACCGAGTTTTCAAAAACGACCTCATCCCTAGACGCAACGCCTATGTCTGCGCCGTTAGCGTCTATAAATTTTACCTCGTCGTTTACTCCGCTAAAAATATACATCTCGTTGCCGTCTTTTACGGCTAGCTCGGCTTTATTATACGAGACGATTTGCGCCTTTTGTTTTGCGTAGCAACCGTCCTTTGCTCCGTCGCCGATGCAGCCGTTTTTATTATTTTGGCAAACGCTTTTTGGCAAAGCGTTTAAGGCGTCTTTTTTGAGCGATAGCATTTTGTAGTTTATATTTCCCAGATCGGCTACTTGGACGATTTTACCGCTCATAACCGCGACGATGACTAAATTTATGATTATCAAAGACCAAAAAATTATCTTAAAATCATCTATATCCTTAGACGTTATAAGTGTTCTAAACAAAACGGCGAAAAATGCCATAAAAAGCACTAAAACAGTGGTGGTAAACCCATCCTCGCTCACGCGGACGTAGGCAAGCAGCGCTACCATAAACGGAGTCGAAAAGGATAAAAATCCGTGCGATATCATAAAAAATAAAAGAGGAATGTCGAATTTACCGTTTTTAAGGCTGCAAAGTAGGCATGATATGACTATCGCCGCTATAAACGCCGCGAAATAATAGTTTAAATCTACCGCTCTCGGGAAAAAATATCCTGCGCCTATAAATGCTATGCCCGCAAGCGTAGCTATCAGATAAATCGCGTAAAAAGGCGTTTCGTTTTTGTCGCCGCCGTCGTAAGAAACGATCAAAACCAAATGCAAAGCAGGAAATACATATAAAATAATAAATAAACCAAAACCCGATATCGCTAGCGCGCTAAGTAACGAAAAGATGCTGTCGCTGCCGGCTACCGAGAAAAATCCGACATTTTGCCAAAAGATAAAATATATTATAAATGGAATCAGCCCCAAAAGCGCGATTAGAATCTGATAGTATTTTTTTACGCGGCAAATTTGCTCCGAGATGAAAAGCTTGATACGCTTTAGATTATATACTTCGTTATATTTTTTATAAACGTCCGAATCGCGGCTTAATTTATTCAGATTCGCAAGCAAATTTACCTGGCGATAAATTCGGTCGTTTAGCTCGTCTATATCCGCAGCCGTTTGCGAATAACTATCGCAGCTAAGGTTTTCAAATTTAGCCAGTCTATCTTTTAACAGACCGATTAGTCCCAAGACGTCCTTGTCGCACTCTTTATTTTTAAGAGTTTTGATAAAGTCGCCGTACTCCTTTACGGCGCTATTTTTTTCTTGGATTAACTTTTTAAAATTATCCATTAAATTTACTTCAAATTTTTAAAACTTATCGGCAGCTCCAAATTTAACCCCTTCACGAGTCTTATACACTCCTGCAGATCATCGATACTTTTGCCGCTTACTCGCACCTCTTCGCTGCGGATCGCTACAGTTACTTTTAGCTTTGCGTCCTTGATCGCTTTGGTGATTTTTTTCGCGTTTTCGCTATCTAGGGTGTCGTTTAGCTTTAGCGTCGCCTTGATATTTCCGCCGCTCGCGCTCTCGCGTTTGCTCTCGGTGACGGCTACCGGCGGGATGTTTCGCTTGATGAGCTTTGAGATCACGATGTCTTTTAGCGCGTCGATTTTGTTGTCGCTAGAGCTAAGAAGCGTGATGATTTTTTCCTTTTCGTTTAGCTCAACATCAGCCACAAGCCCCTTAAAATCATATCTCGCCGCGATCTCTTTTTTCGCCGTTTCTAGCGCGTTTTTGACCTCCATCATATCGACCGCCGCGCTTATATCAAAACTATGCTCAGTTGCCATTTTTATCCTTTCAAAAATTCTTTTATATTTTCTACGATCATCGCTACGAGCCGCTGCCTAGCTTCAAAACTCGCCCATGCTACGTGCGGAGTGAGTATCAAATTTTCCTTGTTTTTGATACGAAGCAGCGGATGATCCGCGCGCATAGGCTCGGTCTGTAGCACATCGGCGGCAAATCGCAAATTTCGCCCATCTATCGCGCGGGCTACGGCGTTTTCGTCCACGATGCCGCCGCGTCCGAAGTTCATCAAAATCGCGCCCTCTTTCATCAAATTTAGCTCCCGCTCGCCGATCAAATTTCGCGTTTTTTCGTTTAGCGGAGCATGGATGCTCACGATGTCGCAGCCGCTTAAAAGCTCGTCCAAATTTAACCTTTTAAACTCGGCGTTTGCGTTTGCGCCGCTAGTGGAGTAGTAGCTCACGCTCGCGCCAAATGCCGCCGCGATGCGCGCCACGCCTCTGCCGATCTCGCCAAGGCCGATGATGCCGAAGCCCTTGCCCGCTATCTCGCCGATACTGCGGTCTAAATTCGTAAAAATTTCGCTCTTCGCCCACTCGCCGCTTTGCGCGTAGTTATCGTAAAATTTGATTCGATTGGTTAGCGCGAAAAGACAAGCAAACGTATGCTGCACGACGCTGGCCGTCGAGTAGCCAGCGACGTTTTTTACCGCGATGCCTTTTGCCGCGGCGTACGCGAGATCGACGTTGTTCATACCCGTCGCGCTGATGCAGATTAGTTTTAAATTTGACGCGTCCATCGTCTCTTTGTCGATCACGACTTTGTTCGTGATGACGACGTCTGCGCCCTTTAGCCGCTCTATGCGCTCGGCCGCGGCGGTCGTCTCAAAGCTAACAAACTCGCCAAACTGCCCAAAAACGTCCAAATTTACGTCGCTTCCAAGCGTCGCGGCATCGAGGCAGACTATTTTCATTTTGCGTCCTTATTTGATAAAATGCCCCACGAATTTGGAGTAGTTATCTAAAATTTCGCCGCCTCTGCGGTATCCTAGCGCGCATGCCTCGTAGGCGAAAAATACGCCCGCTTGGTAGCTGTTGTTGGCGGCGTCTTTGTTAAATTCGTAAAATTCCTGATAGATCGCGCGGTTTTGACCGTAGTCGCCGCCGTTTTGCAAGCTAATGCTACCGTTGGCCTCGATCACGCTCACGTTCGCGCCCTCTCGTCCGAAAACCGGCTTTTTCACGCATTTTTTGCCCGCGATCGGCTTGTCGCTAGCTTGGAGCAAAAGCGGGTGATTCGGGTATAAATCCCATAGAATTTTTAAAATGCCTTTGCTTTGAAAAAGCAGCGTGTATGCTGGATTTAGGATGATGGCTTTTTGATTTTGGACGATATTTTTTAGGATTATGGCTAGCTCGCCTTCCTGCACGGCGATGTCCTCCCACGGCACGAGCTTAAACCAGTACTCGTAGTTTTCTCCGTCAAAAAACACGCCCTCCTCGTCGTTAAATACGACCTCGTGGACGTAAGCAAACGCCGTGTGAAAGCCCGCCTCCTCGGCGATATACTGCAGTAGCTTCACGGTCTGCTCGTCCTCGCTACTACCCGAAACCGAGCTAAATAAAATTTTCCAGCCCTCGTAGTGCTCGTTAAAGCTCTCGGTCTCCTCATCTAGCGTCACGAGGCGCCTAAAATTTTGCTTTAGGGCGTCATAAAGGTCGTTAAACTGTGCGCTCTCGTCCATGCGATTAAACTTAAGCGCCGCCCACTGGATGATCGCCGTCTCAAACACGGCCGTCGGGGTGTCGGCGTTAAATTCGATGAGCTTTATCGGTTTGCCGTCTAGGCCGCCTGCAAGGTCAAATCTACCGTAGAGATGCCAATGCACGTCGTTTTCCCAGCTTTCGCGCACTAGATCTACGAGGTTAAACGGGATGCCGACCTCGTGGTAGAGGTTGTTGTCGATGATGTGCTGGGCGGCTGCGACGAACATATCGTATAGCTCGTTTGCGGCGTTGTAGTAGGCCTCGGCCTGCGCCTCGCTAACCTCGACTAGCTCGTCTGCTACGTAGTCGCTGCCGTCTGGATCGGTGTGCCACGTAAAGCCGATCTCGCCTAAAAATTCGCTATTTAGCGGTTCTATTTTTTTTAAATTTATCATTTTATCCTCCGAAACTTGAGCTTGAGCTTGAACTTGATCCGCCGAAAAATCCGCTCTTTCCGCCGCTTGGTTTACTTGCCGAGCTCGTGGCTTTGGCTTTGTTAAAGCTATCTACGCTCCTTGAATACGCACTCGGGTTTTTATACGCGCTTTGACGCTGCGACTGATAGCCCGGGTTGTTAAAGAGCTTGTTGCCGATCCAGCTGCCTATGATCGCGCCCGCAGCCGAGGCTAGAAGCGTCTCGCCAAGGCTCATACCGCCGCTTGAAAGTTGCGCGTTTTGAGCGTTTGAGCCGGTTAAATTCGACGTTCCGGCGTCGATTTTGGCGTTTTCCTCGGCGATTAGCTTATCCATCTCCTCTTTGCTCAGCACGCGCTCGGTGCCGTTGATATCCTTTAGCACGACGCGCGTTTCGCTGCTCGGATACTCCTCTAGGACTTTATATTTGCCAGGCGCGGTCTCCTCGATGATGACGAACGCTCCCGTTTTTTGCACCGCTTCGTTTAGCGCGCTACCGTCATTATTATTTGCTCCTCCGTTATCGCTGCCGCAGCCGGCCAGCCCTGCTATCACGACCGCGCCAAATCCGCCGACCGCAGCGTAGCTTGCTACTTTTTTTATGCCTTTAAAAACTCTCATTTTTTATCTAGCTCCTTTGAAATTTTCTTACTTTTTACCATTATCACGCCTTTTTTAAATTTGATAAATTTTGATTTTCCGATGTTTTTTATGATTTTATTTTGCGTTTTTTTAAGGCTCTTGCCGCTTAAATTTTGCGATTTTAAAAACTCGGCTAGGCTTGTCCATTTGTCCTCGTTTTCAGGCTTGCTCTCGACAAATTCGACGTCGATCGGAGCCGCGTATTCGCCGTTTTGACGGGCTAGCAGCGGCCGCTCGAGTAGATTTAAAAAATTTCTAATTTTCTCGTCGCGCTCGCGGTAAATTTGAGCGATTTCGGTTTTATTATTTAGCAAAATTTGTTCTTTTTCGCGAAAAAGCCTCTCTTTGTCGGCTTGCAAATTTTGATTTTGTTCTTTTAGTTCGCTAATTTGCGAGAGTAGAAATTCGTTCACGTCAAATTCACCCGCCTTTGATTTTTTGGATTTCGCGCTTTTAGCTGATTTTTCGGTAGAAGTTTTTGGCGGCTGATTTGGCGTTAAATTTGCCGCAGTATCAGGCTCGTATCCGTCCAAAACCACGTATTTTACTCCGTCTTTTTCAAAGGTTTTTAGCGTGCCGCGACGAATGCGGTTGTAGACGGCTTCTTTGGTTACGCCTAAGATTTCCGCAGCCTCGCTCACGGGCACTTTGGACATATTTTTCCTTTGATCGTTAAATTTAACGTAGATTATGGCAAATTTTGGCTTTGATGCGAGTTAAACGGGAGTTTAAATAAAAAAGGCCGCCGAAGCGACCCCTTTGGTTAGAGCTTTGACTCGTAGCGTCTAAGCATATATAGACGTTTAAGCATTTTCTTGCGAGCCGCGATTTTTTGTTTTTTGCGGACCTCGGTCATAGGCTCGAAAAAGCGTCTTGCGCGAACTTCGGTCACGACAAGATTCCTGTCGGTTTGCTTTTTGAACTTTCTGTAAGCTTCGTCAAAAGACTCGTTAGGATGTACCTTAATACCAGGCAACGTCCTCACCACCTTTCAATTAAAATAGACGGCGATTATAGTTTAAATTTGATAAATTTAAGCTTTGCTCGCCGCTCGGGTTTTAAATTTAGCCTTTTAGTATATGCTCCGCCGCTATCATCGCCGAGCTGATACAATCGGGCGTCGAGCAGCTGGTAAGCCTCGTAAATCCGTGCACTCCGCCCGTCGCCTCGCCTACGGCGTATAAATTTTTAATAGGCTTGCTATCGTTTATATTAAGAACTTCAAAGTTCAAATTTACCCTCACGCCGCCCGGGGTATAGCTGATGCCAGGAGCCCCGAGTATCGCGTAAAACGGAGCCTTTTCTATCGGAGCGACTTTGGTTAAATCTTTTTTAAAATCGAAATCGGTTTTGGCAACGACGCTTTCGTTATACCGCTTTATTTCCTCTTTTAAAATTTGTGCATTTAGCTTAAATTCCGCAGCTAGCTCATCTAGGCTCTCAAATTTTTTCATCTTGCCGGTTTCTATAAATTTTTGCAGCCTTTTTGGGTCATGACTGAAGGTAAATCCCGTCTCGTCAAAGATTATAGTCGGAAACAGATCGCTTTCGTTTTTTTGCATATTTTCTAAAATATTATCGGACAAAGTCTGTCTATCGCCGTCTTCGTTCATAAATCTCTTTGAGTTTTTGCCGTCGACCGCAATAGCAAATATCAAATCCTCCGTCGGAATACCAAACGAATAGCGTCCCAGACTAACCTGCACCGGCATCGCGCCCGCTCTTATCATCGTTTTTAGTGCGCCGGCCGTTGCGCCCGGATTTGACGGCGTGGAGGCTAGAGCGAGTCTTGGGTTTTGCGCTGCCTTAAAGACTTTATCTGCCGAAAATCCGCCGCTTGCAAAGATCACGGCCTTTTTAGCTTTATAAAATTTAACGTCTCCGGATGCGTTTTGCGCGTCGTCGTCGGCTAGGTCTTTGTCAAATTTATACCCCTCTCTCACCTTTAGCCCTATCGCCGCGCCATTTTTATCCAGCACGATTTCATCGACTTTTACACGCTTTAGCGTCTTGCCGCCTTTGCTCTCAAAGTGCGAATTTAGCGCCTGTACGCACGCTCCGCCTCCGCCTACGGTCTCTAGGCTTCTTGCTACGCTATGCCCGCCTAGATGTTTTAGCTTTTCGGCGTATTGCACGCCTCTTGCTTTGACGAATTCATACGCTCTTTTTGAATTTTGGGCGATCCTATAAGACTGCTCTATGTAGTTAAAGCCCTTGCCTGCCTTGTTTAAATCTTTTACGAAAAGCTCGATAGAGTCTTTGATGCCGGCCTTTTCCTGTTGTTCGGAGCCCACGCAGGCAAAATCAAGCTGAGAAACTACAGAGTTGCCGCCCATTCGCGACATCTTTTCCAGTAGCGCTACACCAAGCCCACCCTCGGCTGCTACGATGCCCGCGACGTTTGCGCTAAGGCCGCTACCTACAACCAAGACGTCGTATTCCGCGTCCCATTTTATCTCGTCATCTTGTGCCGCTTGCAAATTTAGCGCACCAACAGCGGCTGCCGCGAGGCCGGTTTTGATGAAATTTCTTCTAGAAATTTTTTTCATAACATCTCCTTTAAAGAATTTTATGAAATTATACATCATAAAAGTGGCGTAATAGCAATTTTAATATGCGTTTAATAGCATTAACTCTATAATTTATCAAAAATTATCACTACTTTGTAATCAGGATGAATTATGACTAAAGAAGAGTATAAAAAATATTTCAAATTTGCCAGCAAACGCTATATCGCCTACATCCTGATCACCTGTACCGCGCTCGTTTTACCTTTTATATCTATCGGCGGAAATCAATTTTTTCTTTTAAGCTTCGAGCGTAGCGAGCTGCATCTGTTTTTTGCCAAATTTAACGTCCAAGAGCTGTTTTTGATGCCTTTCGTGCTCATCATTTTTTTTATTTTTATATTTTTTATGACGAATTTAGGCGGCCGCGTTTGGTGCGGTTGGAGCTGCCCGCAGACGATATTTCGCGTGATTTACCGCGACCTTATACAAACTAAAATTTTAAAGATCCGCAAGAGCGTTTCAAATAAGCAAACGCAGGCCGATGGCGGCATCAAAAATGCGCTAGCAATCGCGATCTGGAGCGTTTTAGCTTTTGTCGCGGCGGCGAATTTTCTCTGGTTTTTCGTCCCGCCGCAGGATTTTTTAGTTCAAATTTTAGACCCGGCCGAACATAAAATTTTACTCGGGGCTTGGATCGTTATCGCGGCATTTTTGATATTTGATGTAGCATTTTTGGGCGAAAATTTTTGCATTTACGTCTGTCCGTACGCTAGAGTGCAGTCCGTGATGATAGATAACGACAGCATGCAGGTTATCTACGACGAGGCGCGGGGCGGTAAAATTTTTGAGGGGCAAACCAAACTATGGAAAAAACCGCCGGGGCCGCAAGACGAGTGCACCGGCTGCGAGGCCTGCGTTAAAATTTGCCCGACGCACATCGACATCAGAAAAGGCATGCAGCTAGAGTGCATAAACTGCCTAGAGTGCGTAGATGCCTGCACGAAAACGATGTCGGGGCTAAATTTGCCTAGTCTAATTAGCTGGACGAGCTCAAATTCGCTAAAAACCAAGCAAAAGGTGCGGTATTTGCGCTTTAAAACCGTCGGCTACTGCGCCGCCATCGCTATCGCCGCGACCGCACTAGCGCTAATGAGCGCCAAAAAAGAAAACATGCTGCTAAACATCAACCGCACGAGCGAGCTATATAAGATAAATAAAAGCGGCGAGATCGAAAATGCTTACGTGTTTTTGTTTGAAAATACCGACGTGGCAGCGCACGAGTTTTACTTTGACGTTAGCGCAAACGATGCCGATATCAAAATAAAACGCCCAAAAAGTAACATTGCCTTAAACGCAGGCGAAAAGAAGAAAATCGTAGTCGTATTAACGGCTCCTAAAAATGCCGCTAGACCCGGTAAAAACGCAAGTGCAAAGATAACTATACGCGCCTATGCCGCAGACGAAAAAGAGAAAATTAACATCGCAAGAGAGACTATTTTTGCATACCCGAGGGACTAAAAATCATATTTTTATTGTATAATCCTTAAATTATAATTTTAATTTTTTAAAGGTATGCAATGAACGGGAAAATCACGCAAAGAAGCGCCGAAAGAAAAGAAAAATTTATCCAAGCCGGTATGGAAATTTTCCTCGAAAAAGGCTATGAAAACACGAGTCTAACGGATATAATCAAAAAAAGCGGCGGGTCGCTGGCTAGCGTTTATAAATTTTTTGAAAACAAGGAAGGTCTTTTTCGCGCTATCGTAGAACGCGGATTTGACGACTTTAGAACGCAGATAGATGAGAAAATTGATCTCAGTTTATCGCATAAATTGGAGGATTTTTTAATCAAATTCGCCTCTATATTTTTCGACATAATCTGCGACAAAGAAACGACGCTAATTTCAAGAGTTATGATGAGCGAGGGCGCGAAAAACGACGGTATGCTCGGCAAGGCGTTTTTGGAGCAAATTTTAAGTAAATTCGATAAAGTTTTGATAGATTTTTTCGAGCGCGAAGACATAAAAAAACAGCTAAATCCCGACATCTCGCCTTACGTAGCGGCTAAGGCGTTTGCCGCGGTCGTCAGGGAGCCTTATCATTATAATGCGATTTTGCTAAACGAGGATATAACGCTAAACGAAAAAGAACGCAAAGAGCACGTAAAAACGAGCATAAATATATTTTTACACGGTATCAAAAAGCACTAAATTTAACGACTTAAATTTGACTTGTTAAGAAAATAAGAGTAAAATCATCTACTTGTTTTGTAACATTCATTATAAAACGCTAAATTTAAAATAATCTCCAAAACATAAGGCAAATTTATGAGAAATTTTAAAAATATCTCGGTTTTATTATTAGCATCGCTACTTTTTACGGCATGCTTTGACGGTAACGATAAAAAAGGCGCGGCCGCAGCCGCGCAACAACGACAAATGCCGCCATCAAAAGTCGACGTATTCGTAGCTAAAAAATCAGACGTGCCGATCAGCTTTGACTACGCCGCGACTCTAACGAGCCAGCAAGACGTCATCGTCTATCCTAAAGTAAGCGGCACGATAATCAAGCAATTTTTCAAGCCCGGCGACAACGTAAAAGCCGGCGATAAGCTGTTTTTGATAGATCCCGAAAAATACCAAGCAAGCTACGACGCGCTTGAAGCCGCTATCGGCGTAGCAAACGCAAATTTAAAAAACGCTCAAACCGAATTTAACAGAATCTCAAATTTATATAAGAAAAATGCCGTTTCGCAAAAAGAGTACGACGCGGCCGTTTCGGCGCTTGAAATCGCAAACGCAAATTTACTAAGCGCCAAAGCAAACGCCAAAAGCGCAAAAATAGATCTGGGTTACACGAGCATCGCTGCGCCTTTTGACGGCGTTTTGGGCGATAATCTCGTAGACGTGGGATCGCTAGTCGTAGCAAACACTACCCAGCTAGTGCGCCTAACCAAAATCAATCCGATCGAAGCGCATTTTTATATCTCGGACGTAGATAACCTAAACCGCGTCAAAATGCAAGAAAGCAGCCTCTGGGTGCAGACAAACTCGGACGCCGTGCTAAAAGTAGGCCCTGGCGAATTTGACGGTAAGGTAAATTTTATCGATAACGTCGTAAATACGAACATGGGCAGCGTTTTAGCCAAGGCTGAATTTAACAACGACGAGGGCAAACTGCTACCGGGAATGTTCGGCCACGTGACGATGGGAGGATTTTATCAAAAAGACAGCTTTAAAATCCCTCAAGTAGCACTCCAGCAAACAGACGTCAAGACCTACGTACTAGTCGTAGAGGACGGCAAAGTAGCCTCCAAGGACGTAAAAATTACCTACCAGACGAAAGACGCCGCAGTTGTTAGCCAGGGGCTAAACGAAAACGATAAAATAATCTTAAACAACTTCCTAAAAATCGGCGTAGGCGCGCCCGTAGAGATAGATAAGGATCTAACCGCAAGCTTTGGCAAGGGCGTAAATTTAGAGCCTAAGACCGAGCAAGAAAAGGTCAAGTGATGTTTTCTAAATTTTTCATTGACCGCCCGATATTTGCCACCGTCGTATCTATCATCATAGTTATTGCGGGCGCGATGGCGATAAAGGGACTTCCTATCGAGGAGTACCCAAAACTAACCCCGCCTCAAATCTCCGTTAGCGCCATCTACACGGGCGCTGATGCCCAAACTATCGCCGACTCCGTAGCTAGCGCGATCGAGGATCAGATAAACGGCGTAGAAAATATGCTCTACATGCAAAGCACTTCAAGCTCGAGCGGCTCGCTAAATATCAACGTTTATTTTAAAATCGGCACCTCAGCCAAACAAGCCACGATCGACGTAAACAACCGCGTCCAAGCCGCGCTCTCAAGGCTACCTCAAGAGGTGCAAAACATGGGCGTAACCGTGCGCGAACGTAGCAGTTCGATCCTAGAGGCTATAGGCTTTACTAGTCCGAAAATGAACTCCATCGAGATGTATAACTACGTAAATTTAAACATAGCAGACGAGATCAAAAGGGTTAACGGCGTAGGCGATACCGTGCTAATCGGTACCAAAGAGTACTCGATACGAATTTGGCTAAAGCCCGATTTGCTCGCCTACTACAAGTTAACTCCTAGCGATGTAATCGCTCAAGTAAAAATCCAAAACAGCCAATACGCCGCCGGCAAGATAGGCGAGCAGCCCTCAGACGGCGATAATCCTTACGTTTATTCCGTTCGCACTGGCGGACGACTCAAAAACGCCGCGCAGTTTGGCGATATAATCATCAAAAGCGCAGACGGCGCGACGCTAAAGCTAAAAGACGTAGCCACAGTAGAGCTAGGAGCGGCTAGCTACGCTAACGACGCGATGTTAAACGGTAAAGACGCCGTACCGCTTTTAATCTTTATGCAAAACGACGCTAACGCCCTAGCCACGGCACAAGCAGTAAACGCAAAGCTAGACGAGCTAAGTAAAAATTTTCCCGAGGGATTTACGCATACGATCGCATATAACCCGACCGAATTTATCGAAGTCTCTATCCATGAGGTCGTAAAAACCTTTATCGAGGCGATGATCTTAGTTCTCATCGTTATGTATATGTTTTTAAAGAGCTTCCGCGCTACCGTCATCCCGATGCTAGCCGTTCCCGTGTCCATCATCGGCACCTTTGGCGGACTGTACGCGATGGGATTTAGTATAAATTTAATCACTCTTTTTGCGCTTATCCTTGCTATCGGTATCGTCGTGGACGACGCCATCATCGTTATCGAAAACGTGGAGAGAATTTTACACGAGGAAAAAGACATCACCGTCAAAGAAGCGACATATAAGGCGATGGAGGAGGTACAAACCCCCGTCATCTCGATCGTGCTGGTTTTATCCGCCGTTTTTGTTCCGGTTTCTTTTATGGAGGGTTTTGTCGGCGTGATCCAGCGCCAGTTTGCGCTCACTCTGGTTACTTCGGTTTGTATTTCGGGCTTTGTCGCACTTACGCTTACTCCGGCACTTTGCGGCGTTATGATAAAAAAACAAGAGAACAAGCCGTTTTGGTTTGTACAAAAATTTAACGACTTTTTCGACTGGAGTACGAAAATTTTTACCGCGGGCGTTGCAAAAGTGCTTCGTCACGTGATAATCAGCCTTATTTTGATAGGCGTCATGGGTTTTGCGACTTACGAGCTGTTTAAAAAAGTTCCTAGCGGCCTCGTACCGTCCGAAGATAAGGGCGCGTTAATGGTTATCACTTCGTTACCGCCGTCAAGCAATATGCTAAAAACCAAAGAAGAGGTAAAAACTATCAGCAACATGGTTCTAAGCAATCCAAACGTCGAATTTACGATGGGGTTTGCCGGATACGATATGATCGCGGGCGCGCTTAAAGAAAACTCTGCCATCAGCTTTATCAAGCTAAAAGATTGGAGCCAGAGAAAAACGCCGGATAGTCAAGCAGACGCGCTAACCGGCCCCTTTAACGGTATGCTTTGGGGCTCGAAGGAATCAATGAGCTTTGTCGTAAACGTCCCGCCTATCATGGGTCTTTCGATGACGGGCGGCTTTGAGATGTATCTACAAAATAAAAGCGGCAAAAGCTACGCCCAGATCGAAGCCGACGTGAAAAAAGTAGTGGCCGCGGCAAATGCGCGCCCGGATCTAACTAGCGTGCGCTCGACGCTAGAGACTAATTACCGCCAGTTTAAAATCGACGTCGATAGGCAAAAAGCCCAGATGTTCGGCGTGAGCGAGAGCGAAATTTTTAGCGCGATAGGCTCGACTTTCGGCTCTTACTATATCAACGACTTTAGCCTTTTCGGCAAATCCTACCGCGTCTACGCTAGAGGCGAAGAGGGCTTTAGAAACAACCCCGAAGATTTGCGTAAAATTTACGTCCGCTCAAGCGGCGGTGAGATGATACCGCTAAACTCCGTCGCCACTCTAACTAGAATTTTGGGTCCCGATATCGTAGATAGATTTAACCTTTTCCCTGCGGCTAAGATCCAAGGCGACCCAAAACCGGGCTACACGTCGGGAGACGCGATAAAAGCGATACAAGAGGTAGTCGAACAAACGCTAAATATGGAAGAATACTCCATAAGCTGGGCGGGCACGGCCTATCAGGAGGTTAGCTCGCAAGGCACGGGCTCTACGGCGTTTATCTTCGGTATGATTTTCGTATTTTTGATCCTAGCGGCGCAGTACGAGCGCTGGCTCATCCCGCTAGCCGTCATCACCGCCGTTCCGTTCGCGGTTTTTGGCTCGCTAGTCGCCGTTTGGGCTAGAGGGCTAACAAACGACATTTATTTCCAGATCGGACTACTGCTTCTCATCGGTCTATCGGCTAAAAACGCGATCCTTATCGTAGAATTTGCGATGCAAGAAAGACTAGCGGGCAAGAGCGTATTTGACGCGGCCGTTAATGCTGCAAGGCTTCGCTTCCGCCCGATCGTCATGACCTCGCTCGCGTTTACCCTGGGCGTTTTTCCGATGGTTATCAGCACGGGTGCCGGCGCTGCGTCTCGCCACTCTCTAGGCACGGGCGTGGTCGGCGGTATGATAGCTGCCACTACGATAGCGATATTTTTCATACCGATGTTTTACTATCTGCTAGAAAAGCTAAACAACAAAGTCTGGGACAAAAAACCAAGCGGGGCACAGGAGATCAAAAATGTATAAAATTTTAACTTTAGCCGCGGCGCTATTTTTAGCAGGCTGCTCGTTTCGACCCGAGATACCCGAGGTCGATACGAAATTTGAATCTACGTATAAATTTGAAACTAGCGACATCAAAGACGAGTGGTGGAAGGAGTTTGGCGACGAAAACCTAAACGCTCTCGTAGCTAGCGCGCTAGAGAAAAATACCGACCTTCGCACGGCTTATTTAAATTTACAAAAAGCCGCCGCAAGCCTAGGCATCTCGGAAGCAGATCTCTTTCCTAGCGTAAATTTAAACGTCGGCTACACTAAGGCAAAAAGCAGCGGCGAGACCTACACCAAGCAGCCTCAAACGCGCTACCGAAACTCTGAGGTAAATTTAGGCCTAAGCTACGAGATAGACCTGTGGGGCAGGGTTAGAAACAGCGTCGAGTCGGCTAAAGCCAGTCTAAACGCGACTAAGCTTGACTACGCTACCGCGCGCCTTAGCATAAGCTCTAGCGTGGCTAAAAGCTACTTCGCGCTCGTAGCTCTAAATATGCGCGAAGCCGTGCTGAAAGATACGCTAAAAACCTACGAGGAGACGCTAGCGCTTCGCAAAACGCAGCTTGATCTAGGCGGTATAAACGAGACGACCTATCTACAAAGCAAAGCCGCCGTGCAGAGCGCAAAAGTAAGCCTACTAGAGGTGCAAACCTCTCTATCTCAGGCTCTAACGTCCGTAGCGATACTAACCGGTAAATCAAACGACGATATCCTAAACGGAGCCGTGCAGAGCGCTAAAATACTACCAAAAGAGCCCGAAGTGAGTGCTGGCGTGAGCGCGGACATACTGCTGCGAAGGAGCGACGTAGCTAAAGCATACGCCGATCTAAACGCCACCAACGCGCTAATCGGCGTCGCAAAGGCCGACTATCTACCGTCCATCTCGCTAACGGGACTTTTCGGATTTTCTAGCGTGGATTTTGAAAATATCTTTATCAGCAACGCAAACACGTGGAGCATAGGCGGCTCTTTGGTGCAGAAAATTTTCGACTACGGCAGAACCAAAAACAACGTCCGCATCGCCGAAACTAACGAGCAAATCGCGGCCGTAGCTTACGAAGCTGCCATCAAAAAGGCTCTTGGAGAAGTCAGAGACGCACTAAACAACCGCAAAAACGCCAAACTAACGCTAAATCAGGTCAAAGAGCTCCTGCTCTCGCAAGAAAAAATCTATCAGCTAGCCAAGGATCAGTTCGAGGAGGGCTACACCGGGCATCTGGAGCTACTCGACGCGCAGCGCAACCTGCTCTCGGTTAGACTGCAAGTTATAGCGGCGAATTTGAGCCTCATCGACTCGGTCGTGGATGTCTATAAGGCGTTTGGCGGTGGATTTCAAGCCGAATAATTTTACTTTTTGGCGGAGCTTTTCCGCCATTCTTTTGAGCGATTTTTTAAATTTTGCAAGCGCCGATTAGCAAACCCGGTCGCGGTTTTTAAAATAAGATTCAACTAAACTTAAGCGGATTTTTCTTATTAATTTTAAAAGATTTTGATATAAGTTTTCACGCGTAGTCCTAGCGCCGCATCTAAACTCGGCCTTGCTACTTTCATAGCCGCGACTTGAAAAACTACAAACGCATCAAAGCTAAGCGTCTGGATTTTTTGCCGCGCATCCCTTTTTTAAAGAGAGTGGCGTCTTAATAGCGGCAAAAGCGCAACTAAGCGCAAGATCGATCGTTTTTCTAAGATTTTAGTAAATTCCGCTATTTTTCTACGTCAGATAAAAACACCATAAAAATTTCTCTCAATTTCTTTTATGAGATTTGGGTGCGGATTTAAATTTTACGCCGTAGCGCGTCAGGTTTGACGCAAACGGCAAGCGGTAAAATCGCCAAATTACGCTGCCGTTTAAATTTACGCCGATCTACAAAATAGATAGCGCGCCGAAGCTTGGCTCAAATTTGGCTTCAAAACTCGCTTTCAAAATTTGGCTAAATTTGCGAACCGTTTTGTTAAATTTGACTGACGACAAGCGGATTTCTCGGCCAACTCGTTAAATTTGAATACGGATAACGGCGGTAAATTTGACTGTTTATGCTGATTGCTATTAATCAATTGCATCCCACGGCATTATACGAGCTATTTGGCTACTTAGCTCGTCGGCTTGTTTGAGCGTTAAACTTTCCACCGAAGAAACTCTATAGAATAAATGTTTTCTTTTTTTCACTATAAAAACTTGGGTGGGGGTAAATGGAAAATAATAGGTACGGCAAAAAGCCAAATCCTCGCCTTTTATAACCGTATCGCCGAAAATATATCTGTTTATAATGGTCCTATCTCTGTAAATTTCAATGTAGTTAAAAAATATAAGCTTGTACAAAAGCCTGCCTAAAAATAAAGAACCTAGGATGCCCAGCGCCTGCATCCAGCCTCTATAATATATCGCGGTAGGCAAGGCGGGCACGAGCAGGAAAAAGCTAAATCTGATAAAATCAAACATTACCATGAGCGGATTTCGTCTATCTAGTCTGTAAAGTAGCTCCGACTCTTTATTTTCTTTGCCCGGACTTTCGTTCATATCCTCCGCCTAAAGTCAAATTTGTAAATTTTCTAGCCTAGTTTTATGCAAACGGCGAGCGGTTAAAATCTTCAAGTTACGTTGCCGTTTAAATTTACGCCGACCTTCAAATTTGGCCCGAATTTACGGTCAAATTTAACCCGCACTCCCGCTTAGTCGCAGCCAAATTTACCTAAAGCTTATCTGCGCGTCGTCCGTACCATCGTCAAGCGAGATGTTATAACCGCCTGTATTTGGCTGGCGTTTATAAATATCTTGCGGGCCGATATTTAGCACCTCGTCGCTGAAAAACACGCATTCGCGTTCGCCCGTATCCACGTCGCGCACCCAGATTTTGCCGTCGTCCACGATCTCCTCGTCAAACTCTATCACGCGGTTTTCGTAAATTTTGCCTAGCAGTCGCTCGTGCAGGCGGTTCTCGCGCTCAAACTCTAGCTGTGCTTGCAAGCACTCCGCCTCGTCTATGAAAATAGGCTCCAGCGCGATCTTGTCGCCCTCTAGCACGCACTCAAATTTCTCCAACGCCGAGCAGTCCACCTCGCTGCCACCCAGCCTCACGACGTCCTTGTTGCGCATGAAGTAGCGGTTGGTAAGGTTGCCCATCAGCGCCTCGTACGCCGTGCCGCCGATCGCGCGCTTGAGCAAAAACTCGTTTTGAAACGCCAGCACCAGCTCCACCTCGCACTCGCGCAGGATCTCTTCGTTTAGCTCGGTGTTTTCGCTTAGCAGCTTCGCCGACTCGTCGAGAAATAGGCTAATAGGCCTTTTTTGCTTCATCGTTACGCGCTTTAAAAGCTCGGGCAGAAAGCTGTTTAGCAGGAAGCTTAGCGCGCTTTTGTCGCAGCTTGCGGCGTTAAATATCACGATCTTGCCGCTATTTAGCAACCCTGCGATACTCGCGTCGCCCGCAGCGCCCTCGCCGTCGCCGTTTAGCGAGTCGTCGTTCATTAGGCCAAGAAAGGGCGACATCATCATCGAGTAGTTGCGAAAATCGTCTCTCGTGCGCTCGTCGCCGATGTCCTTGTAGCGGCTCGTCGCGTCCAAAAACTCGTCCGCAGTGGCTAAAAACGCGCGGTTTATCATTATCGTCTCGCGGGTAAAATTTAGCGTCGAGGAGTCGAGATTATCGCAGATTAGGTTTAGCGCGTCTTTAAACTCGAGCATCTTTTCTAGGTCTTGCGAGAGGCGCAGGATCGTAGCGACGTCAAAGGTAAAATCCCGCGCGAGCGTGCGCACATCGGCGTAGAATGCATCCGTGTAGCAGTCATTTAACGGCGTGATTTTTTTAGCGAAAATTTTAAGCGCCTTTAGCACCTTAAAAAACTCCGTCGCGATGCTCGAGCCAAACTCTTCCCAAAACTTTTCCCTCGACTCCATCGGCTTTTTCACGCAGTTTTTAAAGTCCCGCGGCTTCATCGAGGCGATGAGATTTATCGGCGCGTCCATCCTCGCACCCACGCTCACGACGTCTTTTAGGCGGCCTGCTCTGCGCGCTAGAGCCTTGATTTTGGCGCTCTCGCCGCCTTTATAATCCACGGCAAACACCGCGTAGCCGTTTTGCATGCGGTCAAGCAAATTCGGATATATCATCGCCGTCGTCTTGCCGCTGCCTGTCTCTCCAATGATGGCCGCGTGCGTGAAGTCGCTAGGTATCAGCGCGCCTTTTTTCTCCGCGTTTTCCCGCGTTCTAGTAAATCCCATTATTTTTTGCATATTTTTCCTTATCGGGGGCGATTGTAACGAAATTTGGTTTAAAGATTTAAATTTAGCGGGGCGGCGAGCGGATTAAATTTTAGCTGCAAATATGCAAAACCTGCGCCGCAAAAATGCCTGGCGTAAATCCGGCGTCAAATTTAGACTAATAAAAACGAGCGCGGACTCGCTAAAAATAATCGCGGCAAATTTAGCTCAAATTTGCCAAAAAGCGGACTAAATTTACTCCGCTTTTTTGCAAACGGCGGCCGAGTGCGTGAGTAGATCGTGTAAATTTAGCGCGTCCTTGCGAAAAAAACAGAGGCAAAGCCCTACGATGCTAACTCCTGCGATCAAAAAGCAGGCGTAGCGGAGCAAAACGCGCGCAAAACTAAGCTTGCGGCCGCTGCGCAGATCGATGAGATAGATGTTTTGCGAGCGGTAGCCCGGAGTCTGGGCCTTGATCGCAAAAAAGGTGCAGCAGATAAGGCCGACTGCGAGATTTGCCGCAAATATCGCGGCTTGGTTGCGCAAAAATTCGTCCTTGCCGCCCAAAAAAACATAAGTCGTAAGGTAATATATCGGCATGCCGATCAAAAAAAGATCGATTATAAAGGCCTTTGCTCGCGCGCCGATGCCGGCTAGTCGTGCTTTTTGTTTTGCCAAATTTACTCCTTTTTACGCTTTATTTTGCGCTAATTTTGGATTTGAATGTCAAATTTGCTCGCTACCGCCCAAATTTATGCGCATCTACTTTGTCGCAGCGATTTACGGCCTACTTTTATGCACCATCGATTTGGTACGATAAATTTACGACTCGTTTCCGCGTACCCGCCGCTTGCGCCGCCTTACCAGCCGATCTTGCTTCGCTCATAAACTAGGCTTTTGCCGCCAAATTTGCATATCTCGGCGCGGTGCAATCTTTATCGCCCGCACCGCATCGTTATCAAGCCGTAAATTTATCTTATTGCCAAAGCTATGCGCCGCATTTAAATTTATAAATTTTAGGATGCGCTTTTTGCGGACGTAAATTTACTCAAATCCAAATTTGACGGTCGCCGCTAAATGCACAAGACGGCAACACGAATTTGATTCCGCTCCGATCGCGACTTGCAAAAAGGCAACGGCGGGCTTCGTTTATCGTCAAATTTATTGCCCGAGATACCGCAAAAATCGGCTTGCCAAGCCAAATTTGATTTGCGATCGGTTTGCGTTCATTGATGTCCGCAAAGTCCGTCCAAATTTGCGGGACTAATCAAACATGGCCGCGAAAATTAACAAATTTAGTTGCCTCTGCTGCCCGGCTTTATCGCCTCGCTTCCCGTAGCGCAAAGCGGGCAGTTTGCGGGATCAAAAATCTCAAACTCAAAGTTTCCAAGCGCGAAAAACGGCTTATCGGCGGGTAGTTTGGCGCTATCTTTGGCGACGCTGTCCGCTAAATTTGCAACCTTGCAAAAGCCGCGATTAGCAAGCGCGGCAAACGCCACGACCTCGCCGCCTAGGCTCTCTATCACGCGCGCAGCCTCCATCGCCGAGCCGCCCGTGGTGATGATGTCCTCGCAGACGATAAATTTCTCGCCTTTTTTTACCTCAAAACCGCGTCGCAGGCTCATCACGCGCTCGACTCGCTCGGTAAAAATAAAGCGCTTTTTTGCCGCGCGAGCTAGCTCGTAACCCGCCAATATACCGCCTAGAGCGGGCGAACAGACGCTGTCAAACTCTACGCCCGATTTTTCGATGACGACGGCCAGCTCGCTTGCTAGCTTGCCCGCTAGCTGCGGGTCTTCGAGCACTTTGGCGCTTTGGAGGTAAAACTGCGAGTGGTTGCCGCTGCTAAGCAAAAAATGCCCCTGCAAAAACGCGCCCGCATCCTTGTAAATTTTCTCTAAATCCATCGTTTTTCCTTTGTAAAATTTGGGCGAATTTTACCCTAAGCGCGCTTAAGCTACTATTTTTTGGCTTCGCGGGCCGCATGGGTTGTCTTAAACGGCGGCTTTGTTTTTAGGTTTTGGGCTGATGAAGCGTATGGTTTGATATTTTGCACCTCGCCGATAAAATAAATCTGGTCAAATTTATTCGGTTTCACCCCTCCCCAACTGGGTAAATTTACACCACAGAAACCAAAACGGCGGCCGCGACGTATGGCTGCTTCAAACCCCAACGGGGTAAATTTACACAATATCTTTACGCCTATACTAATATCAATGAGTTGTTTCAAACCCCAACGGGGTAAATTTACACTTGATATAATCTCCAAGCGAGATCTCCAAACCCAGTCTCATAAACACATGTGACGGGG
>NZ_CAUQHQ010000012.1:0-35580 GCF_963517995.1 uncultured Campylobacter sp. | reverse complement strand
GCACGAGGTTATAACGCGGCTAGAGCGGGAGTATTTTAAGGCGATAAACGAGGCTAGACGGGCGATAAATCTAGACGACACCAAAGAAAAACAGCGCGCCCTAAACCGCGCGAACGAGGCCAAACGCGCCGTGCAAAAGCCCGAAATCTCCGCCCCGCCTAAGCTAAAAGTCGGCGACCGCGTAAAATACGGCAAGATAAAGGGCGTCGTTGCAAGCCTCGGTAAAAACGACGCCGTGATACAAACCGATAACGTGAGTATGCGCGTACCGATAAATCAGCTAAAAATCAGCGGCGAAACGCCCGCGCCGCCGAAAAAATCAGGCATAAATCTAAGCGTGCAAAAGCCGCAAAACGCTAGCGTCACGCTCGATCTACACGGACTGCGCGCGGACGAGGCGGTGCAAAAACTGGATAAATTTATCTCAGATAGCCTAGTGATGGGCTTTGACGAGGTGCAGGTGTATCACGGCATCGGTACGGGCAAGCTCGCCTACGCAGTCAAAAACTTCTTGCGCGAACATCCGAGCGTGAAGGAGTTTTTCGACGCGCCGGCGGGGCAGGGGGGATTTGGAGCGCAGATAGTGCGATTGTGAGTTCGGAGATTGGCGGCTTGTCTCGCGAGCGCTTTTCCGAGATTTCGCAAAATTTTCGCTCCGCAGGCTATATGCCTAGCGCACGCTCAATTTTGCTTCAAAACTCGAAAAATCATCTCGCGATACTTTGCCTTATCGTTTTACGCTCAAATTTGAAGTCAAATTTACAAATTTTAATTTCAAATTTTACTCGCCGAGACCCGTACCCTGAAAATGTCAAATTTAAGCATATTTATGCATTTTGTAGTTTCGGAGCTTTAAAATTTAGCGACGGCGCCTAGTCGCCTAAATCTTGCAAAAAAAAGAGCGACGAAAAATCAGCCGTCCGCATAGTTGTTTTACTGCGTCCGTTTTCTTCTTTGCTTTTTTGCCGCGCAAATTATTTTTATAAATTTTGGCTTTAATGATTAACTTAAATAAATAATGATAAAATGGCGATAAAATTACAAAAGAAGGTCGATGCAAAATTTAGAATCTAAGAGCAAGGCAACTCGCTACCTCGTTTTACCTATCGTCGTGCTTGTGATATGTTCGTGTATAGCCGTTTGTTTTATATTTTATAATAAATTTCAAGACTCCGTTAATTACCCTTCAAACATCGGTATGGACGCTAAAGCCGAAGCATATATGAACGTAGTAGAAATGATTTATAAACAAGTAGCCAAGCGCGACATAAACGAGTTTCAAAGGTACGCCGAAGCGGCTAATTCTGTACCTGCTTGGATATTTAAGCAAACCGGAGACAAAAACGAACTTACGGTGCTTGCCAGCTCGCAGCATCCTAATTTAATAGGCGAAATTTTGCCCTATAAATTTTGCGATATGGACTCTAGGGCGCATACGGATTTGGAACAAAAAGGCGTTTATAAGCGCATTCGTCTGATTGCGGATAATAAGGCCGAGGTTTGCTATTTTAAAAAAACTGATGGCGTGATACTGGGCTACGATATGGTTCACGCAGTAAAAATTTCAGGCTTTGACGACCCGCGTTTTTTTACTTGGCTTGCCGTAAATATGAAAAATACCGTTTTAGTTACCCTTATTATGATGCTTATTTGCGTGTTTCAGTATTGGCTTTTTTTTAGAAATATCAAAAACAGTCAAATTTCGCTAATGAAAACCAACGCTAGGCTACTAGCCAATAACTCCGAGATGCAAAAGCGCCTATATAGCGACGCGCTCACGGGGCTACCTAACAAAACGGCTTTAGAGCGCGACGTAGCGACTATGAAGAGTCCTAAGATCGTAGTCGTGGATATAGACGAGTTTAGAAAGATGAATAACTACTTCGGCGCCGAGGCTTGCGATCAAATTTTACTTAAAATGGCGCAAATAGCTAGAAAATTCGCAAAGGATAACGACATGGCGGCTTACCGCGTGGGGCCTGACCAGTTTGCTCTAGTCGAAAACGCCGATTATTTTATAGATAGATACGAGGATTTAGCAAGCGAGCTTTTAGAGAGTATAAAAGGGCTGGTCATAGACGTGTCTAAAGACGGCGGCGAGCAAATCGAGATAGAGATTTACTGCACGGTAGGCTTTGCGCTAGATGAGACCGATACGTTTAAAAAGGCGATGACGGCGCTTGAGTTTGCAAAGCAAAGCGGCAAGGATTTCTTTTGCTACTTTAAAAATATCGACGATACTCCTCAATACGCCGAACAAATCAAGCGATCAAATATGATACGAAACGCCATAATAAACGATAAAATCGTGCCGTTTTATCAACCGATATTTGACAAAGACGGCAAAGTGTTAAAATACGAAACGCTAATCCGTATCCAAAATAGCTCTGAAATCATCTCGCCGAGCGTTTTTTTAGAAGTTTCAAAGCGCATCAAGCGCTACACCGATATCGAAAAAATGCTAATCGAAAAGAGCTTTAAGCTAATCAAAGACAAGCCTAGCGCCATCATCTCGGTAAATTTATCCGGACGAGATATGACCGACGGCGACGTGAGCGCGTTTATCATCGAGAGGCTCAACAGATACAAGATCGCCTCAAGGGTGATATTTGAGATACTAGAGGATGAAAATATAGAAAATATCGAGCGTATCGGCGCATTTATCGAACGCGTGCGAAGGATGGGCGCAAAGATCGCCATAGATGATTTCGGCTCGGGCTATAGCAACTTCTCCTATATCCTAAAGCTAAAGCCAGATTACATCAAAATAGACGGCTCGATCATCAAAAATATAGACTCTAGCGAGGATTCTCGGGCGATAGCTAGCGCGATCATAGCCTTTGCTAATCAGCTAGACATCACTGTCATAGCCGAGTTCGTCCACTCAAAAGAGGTGTTTGATACCTGCGTGCGTCTGGGCGTGGACGAATTTCAGGGCTTTTATCTAGGCGAACCGCGAGATAGCCTGCTGGAGTAGTGAGGCGGATAAAACGCCGTCCTATGTGACTCAATTTGCTCGCGCCTACGCCGCCCGTATCAGCTAAAATCCGTAAAGACGGCGGCTTAAGAGCGCTTAGCAAAACCGCTCTGATTAAGAGATTTTAAAACGGGAGCTTGAAAAGCCGCTTTTATTCTCAAGGGTGCCGTGTAAATTTATACGAGTTTTTATCACACTTACTTTAAGTTTTTATTCATTTAAATTCTCGCCGATTTTTGCTTATTTTTAAGACATAATTTATACTTTCGGTAAAAATTTATAGGATAATCCGCCTTTCTTTATCGCTAGGCCTTATTGCTTCGTCGTCGTTCGTATTTGCTTGGGGCCTTATTTGACGAAGTTCGTAAATCGTTTGTTCCGTTTTTCTCCACCGTTTGCGTAGTCTTTAAGGTACCGCCCGCTTTTATCGCCTTAGTCGTTTCTCTTAGATGATATTTTAGCGCAATGCCTTTGTCTATTATCGGTACGTATTTTAAAGCGGTTTGGCACGCGGCGTTTATAAAAGCGGCTCTGCTAACTTCGCAAAATAGCGAGCTTGCTTTTTTAAAGGTCGCGGGTTTGATAAATTTGCTATTTGGCGCGGATAAATCGAGGCTAAATTTATCTTTGAAAAGCTTTGATTATGCGTGCGAACCAATGCCGCGTATCTTTTGGCTTACTCGCTCTAACTTAAATTTTACGCTACGAATCTGTGACGGATTGGGGCTTGGGCGTTTTTCGTTTATAACCTAACGGAGGCTTATCTAAATTTGATCGTGCAGTAGATATTTTTAGCCTAAATTTGCGCTTTGATCTTTTCGTAAAGCGATAAAATTTCGTCTTTTTTGATGATAAAGCTATTTTTGTTTGCGATGAGGTACGCCGAGCTTTGCATGATGGTCTGGGCGACTTTTAGTCCGTTTTGTTTCATAGTGGTGCCCGTTTCCACTACGTCTACGATAGCATCGGCAAGGCCAACTAGCGGCGCTAGCTCGATCGAGCCGTATAGCTTGATGATCTTTAGCGCGGTAGCCTTTGCGGCGAAATAGTTGCGCGAGATGTGCGGCATTTTGGTGGCGATTTTTAGCTCGGGCGCGTTTAAATTTAGATCCTCGCCCTCTTTGACGCCCACGCAGACGCGGCATTTGCCGATCTTTAGATCAAGCAGGCGCAAGACGTCCGGACGATGCTCCTCAAGTACATCAAGACCTACCACGCCGATATCCGCAGCACCGTTTACGACGTAGGTCGGGATGTCTTGGTTGCGAACCATTAGAAATTTAAAATCGCCCTCGCTCATCAGCAGTTTTCTATCCTCAAATTCAAACGAGCTATTAAAAATTTTCCTAAAAATCTCAAGCGTTTCGTCGGCGATGCGGCCTTTGGGTAAAGCAACCGTTAGCATAAAATGTCCTTTTTTTGTTCGATTAATTTTTGCATCCCGCGAAAAACGAGCATACGGTCGTAGATGCTGTCGGTAAAAAAGCGCGATAAAAACTCACCGTCGCCGCCCGTGAAGTAGATTTTCGAGCCGTTTGCCATATTTTCGATGAGAAGTAAAATTGGTTTTATGATGCCGTAGCTTACCGCGTCGGCCGTTTTTTGCGGGAGCGCGTCGAGGTCGATTTGCGAATTTAGCGAGATTTTAAGCCTGGGCGAGATCGCTTCGCAAGCTTTTAAAAGGTGCGAGATACCTGGCATTATCGCGCCGCCAAGATGCATCGAGTTCATCATTACGTCCATAGTTATGGCGCTGCCGGCATCGATGATGAGGCCGTTTTTTACGGCGTGGCAGCTAGCGACTCGGTCGATACCTAGGCCGCTATAGATAGTATCTAGCTCGAAATACGGCTCTAAATTTACAAATTTAGGTAAACTGCGAAGTCTTTGGGTCATCTCGTCGTTTACGCTGATGAAATAAATCCTCTCGTCGCTTTTAAAATCTTTAAAATTTTCGAGCTTGATTTTGGTGATTTTGCCGTCTTCAAAAAAGGTGGCGTTAGTGTTGCCTACGTCACATAGAGTCATATTTGTAGCCGTTTTCTTTCATCAAATTTGCGGTTTTTGAGCAGATATCCGATCTATAAAAAATAGCCTTTTTCTTAAAATTTATGCCCGTTTGCTCGACGATTTTGCTAGCTATTTCATCAATCGCTTCAAATTCTTTGCTCAAAAATCTAGCCTTTGCGCTGCGAAAAAATAAAAGCGTATAAAAGCCCTTCATATCGACGCCCGTAAGCGCGGCAAGGGTCTTTTTTTTGGTAAATTTATCAAGCTGCGTCCAGCTTAAATTTTTTAAAACAATCTTTTTAGCTTCCAGAACTTGATAAATTTCTTGCTTCGTCATTTAAGCTCTAGGCTGTAATCGTCGTAATAAAATTCTTTTGAGCCGGCGAAAATTTGGCTCTCGACCTCGTCTGAAAGCTCGTAAATTTTAGCGTTGTCAAGCGCTAAATCGGTCTTGATTAGATAACCCGTTTTTTCCATTATATAAAGCGAGCCGTTATAAACGGTGGCGCTTGAAAAGATGGCGAATTTAAAATACGCGTCTTTAATTTTTTTCAAATTTAGGTCGCTAAGCACGATTTTGCCGTCCTTTAGTAGGATATATACGTGTTCGCCGTTTATGACTACGTCTTTGATCTCGCCGTTAAAATAAACCGTTTTTTCCGGATTTATCGAGACGATACGCTTGCCGGTGGCGGCTATCATCGTGTCGTTTACGACGTTTAGAGATATTACGTTGTTAAAAAACTGCTCGCTACTAACGATTACGTCGCGTAAAATTCGGCCTTGGCTTTTATCTACGATCATGATCTTGCCGTCAAGCGTAGGGAAAATGACGAGCGAGCTCATAAATAACGGCGCCGCGACGCGGGAGTCTTGCGCATAGACGTTTGAGCTCTCAAACTCGAGCAAAACCTCGTTTGTCGAGATATCGATGAGATATATGACGTTACTCGCGGTTAAAGCAGCGAGCTTGTCGCCCTCAAGAGCGGCCGATACGACGGCTTGATCAAAGCTTCTTTGAAATAAAATTTCGTTGGAGCTATTTTCGACGATCAAATTTCCGTTTAAATCCGAGCTGATAAATTTACCGTCGCCGTAGTTTAACAAGGTCGAGCCCTTTGGCAGCTTTATCTCCGGCGCAAGTAGGCCGCTTTTGGTTATAACCATGCCGTTTTTTAGCACCGCTCCGTTTAGGCTTGCTGTCGCGATGCTAGAAGGCAGCCTGTTTTCCGAGATTTTTTCGTTTTGCACGTCGGTCGGTTCGAAATATTGCCTTTTCGTGCTGCATCCGCCGAGTACGGCCGCGCACAAAACGGCGGCTAAAATAGTCTGAAATTTTTTCATTTTGCTTTTCCTTGGTAGTGTTCTAAATTTTTGACGAGATCTTGGAGCTGTGAATTTAATGGGATTTTCTTAAATTCGTTTTTGGCTTCGTCGATTTTATCTTCTTTTAATAGCTCGTAGCCGTTAATCGCGGCTCTATACGAGCTTAAAATTTGACCGCTAGGCTCGTTTAATTGGGATTTTACGATATCTTTTAAAAGCGGATCGATCTGCTCGTTTGCTAGCGATTTTAACGCGTTCGTGTCGTTGTTATCGACGGCGACTTTAAATTCGTAAAGCGCGTAAAGAGAGGCGTCTTTTTGCTTTAGCTCGGCTTTTGCTTGCTCGTCTTTTGGGTTAAGTATTAGCTTAGCATAGGCGGCGTTTGCGGCTTTGAAATCTTTTTCTTTTAAGGCATCGTTTACGTAGTATCCGATCGCGCCGATCGCGCCTAAAATGACCGCGGTTATGATAAATTTGCTATATTTTTTAAAAAATCTTTCGCTTTTTATCATATTTTCTAAAAATTGTTCTTGAGTATTTAGCTCTTCTTTTATGGAGTTGATATCGTCTTTGATAGCCAAGCTTTTTCCTTAAAATTTTAGATATTGAAAGTTCGTAATTGTAGCATAATAATTATAAAACACCATAAAAATCAAGACAAAATGTGCTATAATGCGAGAAAATTTAAAAATTTAAACGAGGTTTTATGCAAATAGACGACACTCTGCTGGCTAAGCTTGAAAAGCTCAGCTCGCTTAAAATAGGCGAAGAGAAGCGAAAAGAGATTGAAAATCAACTTAGCGAGATTTTAAATTTCGTAGACATACTAGACGAGCTGGATTTAAGCGACGTGGGGGCGGTCGTAAGCTCCATAGACGGCGGAACTCCGCTAAGAGAAGACGTAAGCGTAAGCTCGGACGTGATAGAAATGATACTAAAAAATGCTCCTATGAGTAGCGAGCATTTTTTCGTCGTACCGAAAATAATCGAATAAGGAAAATATAAATGGAAGAAATAAAACAGGAGGGCGTAGGCGACGCGCTCGAGCCTAAAAAAATAGACGTAAGCCTAGAAACGCTTCTAAAAACTGTCGTACATAATAAGGCGAGCGACTTGCACTTAGTTTCAAAAAGCGAACCGCAAATTCGCATAGACGGAACATTAAGACCGCTTGAGCTGGGAGTTTTGAGCGGACACGATATACAAGATATATGCTACGCTTTGATAACCGATACTCAAAAAAGCGAGCTTGAGGAGAATAAGGAGCTTGACTTTGCGATAGAGCTTCCGGGCGTAGGCCGCTTCAGAGGCAACTACTACTACACCTCAAACGGAGACCTGGCTGCGGCGTTTCGTATAATCCCTACCGACATACCTTCTCTTGATGATTTGAGAGCCCCGGGCGTTTTTAAAGAGGTCGTAAAGCGCGAAAAGGGCATGATACTGGTTACCGGACCGACCGGTAGCGGTAAATCCACCACTCTTGCCGCGATGTTAAACGAGATAAATTTAAGCCATAGAAAACATATCCTAACCATCGAAGATCCCGTAGAGTTCGTGCATACGAATAAAAAAGCGCTTTTTTCTCAAAGAAACGTCGGTACGGATACCCACTCATACGCTAAGGCTCTAAAAAGCGCGCTTCGCGAAGACCCCGATATCATCTTGGTGGGCGAGCTGCGCGATAGAGAGACGATATCTACGGCTATTACGGCGGCTGAGACCGGACACTTGGTTTTTGGAACTTTGCACACGAACTCTGCCATCCAGACTATCAACCGTATCATAGATAGCTTTGAAGGCGGCGAGCAGCTTCAAGTGCGAAATATGCTCTCGGTTTCTCTAACGGCGGTTATATCGCAAAGCTTGCTTCCTAAGACTAGCGGCGGACGAATCGCGATCCATGAAATTTTGATAAATAACAACGCTATCGCAAACCTCATACGCGAAAATAAAGTGCATCAAATTTACTCTCAAATGCAGCTAAATCAGCAAGTAACCGGCATGATAACTCAAACTCAGTCCCTAATGAAAGCACTCAGAGCAAATCAAATAAGCAAAGAAATGGCAATGAGATACTCAACCAACCAGCAAGAGTTGGGACCGCTACTGGGGATGTGATGGAGTTTGTTACGCTATTTGACGTGGTCGTAGTCTCGCTTGTGCTGATACTAGGCATAAAGGGCGTGATAAGCGGTCTTATTAAGGAGATATTCGGGCTTGTGGGGCTTATCGGCGGTATCGTGGTAGCTAGTAGATTTGCGGCAAAAGCCGGACAAATCATCAGCGACAAAGTCTATAAGCTAGACGGGGATACGGTAGTGTTTTTTGCCGGGTTTTTATCAACGCTCATCGTTTTTTGGGTCGTTTGCTTGGGCATAGGCGCATTTTTATCAAAACTAGTCGGTCTAAGCGGACTTGGGTTTTTAGATAAACTAGGCGGCTTTGTCGTGGGTAGCGCTAAAATTTTCCTAGTTTTTGCGGTACTAATAGTAACCGTATCCAATATTCAGGTGCTAAACAATAAGATTGAGCCGTATTTTGCCGGAAGCAAACTATACCCCGTGCTGCTAGAGACCGGTAAATGGATAATGAACGTAGACGTAAAGGCGATAGCCGGCGGCGTGGGTAATATCGAGACGCCTTTTGACGCCGCCAAACAAGAGCATAAACCGAATTTAGAGCTAAATTCGACGATTTAAGGAGCAAAGATGACTATCGAAAATTTAGAATACGACGCCCTTCTTGAAAAATTCAAAAAAATTTTAAGAGATAACGGGTTAAAATACACGCAGCAACGCGAAGTTTTATTAAAAACGCTTTATAATAACGACGAGCATTTTACTCCGGAGAGACTATATTTTTTCATTAAAGAGACATATCCCGACTTAAACGTCGGTATCGCGACCGTTTATAGAACGCTAAATTTACTCGAGGAAGCCGAGATGGTAACCTCTATTAGCTTCGGCTCGCAAGGGAAAAAATTCGAGCTTGCCACCAAACCTCACCACGACCACATGATATGCCGCAGATGCGGAACAATCATAGAGTTTGAAGATCAAACGATCGAAAAAAGACAATCCAGCATAGCAAAAGAACACGGCTTTAAGCTAACCGGGCACATGATGCAGCTTTACGGAGTATGCAAGGAGTGTACCGCCAAAGAGGCAAAGGGCGGCAAGTGATATTTGAAAATCAACTGGAAATCCAAAGGCTAGAGACCGCAAACGAGCTACGAAACGCGGGCGTAAATCCCTATCCGCACTTTTTGCGCCGCGATATGGATATAGCTAAATTTAGGCTCAAATTTAAACATATTATAGACACCGAAGAAAAGAGTGCCGAGGGGCAGTCAGTAAGCCTAGCCGGACGCGTTAAGCTCATCAGGGATGCGGGCAAGGCGATATTTGCCAACATCGAAGATGAGGACGGCAATCTTCAAATTTATTTTAGCAACAAGACGCTTGATCCGGATTGGTTTAAGGTCGTAAAGAAAAATATCGAAGTAGGCGACATCATATATGTACGCGGATATGCCTTTGTCACGCGAACGGGCGAATTTTCCATGCACGTTAGCGAACTAACTTTAGCGTCTAAGGCCATTTCGCCGCTTCCGGAGAAATTTCACGGGCTAACGGACATCGAGACTAGATACCGCCAGAGATACCTTGATATGATAATGAACCCAGAGGTTAGGGCTGATTTTAAGCGCCGCTCGGTTATCGTTAGCACGATTCGCAGATTTTTCGAGGATAAGGGCTTTTTAGAGGTTGAGACTCCGATGATGCACCCGATCCCCGGCGGAGCTAACGCTAAGCCTTTTGTCACGTTTCACAACGCGCTTGGCGTGGAGAGATTTTTACGCATCGCACCCGAGCTTTATCTAAAGCGCCTCATCGTTGGCGGCTTTGACGCTGTTTATGAGATGAACAGAAATTTTCGCAACGAAGGCATGGACTTAACGCACAATCCAGAATTTACCAGCATTGAGTTCTATTGGGCATGGCATACTTATCATGATTTAATGGGGCTAACCGAGGAGCTATTTAGCGTGCTTCTTGATAAACTCGATATGCCTAAAATAATCGAATTTGACGGTATGCAGATTGATTTTAGCAAGCCGTTTAAACGCATAAGCTACAAAAAAGCGCTCGTAGAAATCGGCGGACTAGACGAGTCGATCATCGGCGATAAGGATAAAATTTTAGCTAAGCTCAAGGCTGACGGCTTTGAGGCAAACGCTAAACTTGATTTGGGGCATTTGCAGGCCGAGCTTTTCGACAACTATGTAGAGAGCAAGCTAATCGATCCGACCTTTATCATCGACTATCCGATTTCTATTAGCCCGCTTTCTCGCAGAAGCGACGCAAACCCTGATATAGCCGAGAGATTTGAGCTATTTATCGCAGGACGCGAGCTGGCTAACGGCTTTAACGAGTTAAACGATCCAATTGATCAATACGGCCGCTTCGCTTCGCAAATCGAAGCCAAAAACGCCGGCGATGACGAAGCTCACGAGATGGATGAGGACTACGTGAGGGCTCTTGGCTACGCGATGCCGCCTACTGCGGGTCAGGGTATCGGCATAGATAGGCTCGTGATGCTACTGACTAATAAAAAATCCATCCGCGACGTGGTGCTTTTCCCTGCGATGAGACCGCAAAAAAACGAAACCAAGGAGAATTAATGAGTTTGCAAAGTTACGATAAAGAAATTTTTGATTTAGTAAATTTAGAACTAAAACGCCAGTGCGACCACCTCGAGATGATCGCGAGCGAAAATTTTACCTATCCCGAAGTAATGGAAGTAATGGGCTCCATTCTAACTAATAAATACGCAGAAGGCTATCCAGGCAAACGCTACTACGGCGGCTGCGAATACGTCGATCAGATCGAGCAGCTAGCGATTGATCGCTGCAAAGAGCTTTTTGGCTGCGAATTTGCAAACGTACAGCCAAACTCAGGCTCGCAGGCAAACCAAGGCGTTTACGGTGCACTTTTAAATCCCGGTGATAAAATTTTAGGCATGGATCTAAGCCACGGCGGACACCTAACTCACGGCGCAAAAGTAAGCAGCTCGGGTAAAATTTATCAGAGCTTTTTTTACGGCGTAGAGCTTGACGGACGCATAAACTACGATAAGGTAATGGAAATCGCGCAAATCGTAAAGCCAAAGATGATCGTGTGCGGCGCTAGCGCATATACGCGCGAGATCGAATTTAAGAAATTCCGCGAGATCGCCGATGCAGTAGGCGCTATACTCTTTGCCGACGTGGCGCATATAGCGGGTCTAGTCGTAGCCGGCGAGCATCAGAGTCCATTTCCGTACTGCGACGTGGTTAGCTCGACTACGCACAAGACCCTTCGCGGACCTCGAGGCGGTATCATTATGACAAACAACGAAGAGTACGCTAAAAAGATAAATTCGTCTATATTCCCCGGCATTCAGGGCGGACCGCTAGTTCACGTTATCGCGGCAAAGGCGGTAGGCTTTAAGCATAACCTTTCGCCTGAATGGAAAATTTACGCCAAGCAAGTCAAGGCAAATATCAAAAAACTAGCCGAAATTTTAGTAAAACGCGGCTTTGATCTAGTTAGCGGCGGCACCGATAACCATCTAGTTTTAATGAGCTTTTTAAACCGTGAATTTAGCGGTAAAGACGCCGATATCGCTCTTGGAAATGCCGGCATAACCGTAAATAAAAATACCGTTCCTGGAGAAACTAGAAGTCCGTTTATCACGAGCGGTATCCGCATTGGAAGTCCGGCGCTTACGGCTCGCGGTATGAAAGAGGCGGAATTTGAGATCATCGCAAATAAAATCGCCAACGTGCTAAGCGATATCAATAATGCCGAGCTTCAAAGCAGGGTAAAAGCCGAGCTAAAAGAGCTTGCGAGCAAATTTATCATCTACGATAAGGCGACTTATTAATGCAGAGCATAGACACCGCGCTAATCAAAATGAACACGAGCCACTACTGGATCAAACGCGATAATATCGTAAGCAAGATCGAGTATAAAGGGCGGACGTTTTTTAATAAATTTGAGCTAATAAACGAGCCTCTAAGCTATCACGTGATAAAAGATCACGACGAGGGCAAAATCACGGTTGCGCACTCGCTGATACTGCTTGGCGACAAGGTCGAAAATATCGTCTTTGACTACAACGGTAGGATGCCTGAGCGCTTTTGGCACCGAGCTCAGCTTTTGCTCCGCGAGGAGGGGTTTATAAATTTTACCGCCTACGAGAGCAAGACGCCGGGGCATTTGCACCTCTACGTGCATAAGGGCCACACGACGCTAAACGAGGGCTATCAGATCGCAAATAAGCTATCTATGCTGCTTAGTTCGCGCTTGGTTAAAGAGTGGAGAGTGTTTCCGACGATGGAGCTACCGAAAGAATTTAATATCTTGACGTTGCCGTATAAGGTCTATCAAAAAGAGCGCGGCGCAAGCTGGTCAAAACATATGTAAGGAGAAAAAATGGAGTATAACGAGCTAAGAGACATTATGCTTGATAACAACGAAGACAAAAAAAGCAAAAGTGTCAAAAGGATACTCGTCCTAGTCGCCGTCTTCGTTATTATATTTTTGGCGGTTTTGATCGCGATGAAATTTTTAAATTCGTCCGAAACTAATGCCCAGATAGCCCAGCCCGACTCTAGGATGACTCTACCGCCAGAACCCGATAATACTAGAAATATCCCGCAGCAAGTAAACGTGCCTACGCCGGAGCAAGTAGCTCAAGCTCAGCCGCAACCGCAGCCCGAGCCGACCCAGCCTTTAGTCCAGGAGCCGCAGCAAAATAACTTTGAACAAGTGCCTATCGTGCCTGAAAATAAAGGCCAGGATAGCTTTGAAGATATGGTAAAGTCGCTCAAGGAAAAAGAGGATAAAAAACAGCAAGAGGCACAAGCCGGCGATCCCGCTACGCCTCCGACGGAGCCTGCTACCATACAAGGCGCACTAAAGCAAAATGACGCTCCTAGCGCACAACCAAGCGAACCAAAAGCAGAGTCTAAACAGCACGCAAACGTCGTAAAAACAAAAGAGCAGAAGCAAAAAGAGGCAAAAAACGAAAAAGTAGCCAAACAACCAAAAGCAACCGATGCGCATAAAGAAAAAGTAGCGAAGCAAAAGCCGACTAAGCAAACTCCGGCCTCTGGCGGCGACGAGGCTCACAGCGGTAGCTATATACAGGTTTTTGCGGTAAAGCACTTTAACGAAAAAGCGCCCGAGCTTGGCAAGCTAAAAGCCGCAGGCTACGCATACAAGCTATATAGAACTAACGTAAACGGCGATGAGATCATTAAAGTACTCGTCGGCCCTTATAGCGGAGCCCAGCTAAAAAGCGAGTTAGCCAAGATCAAGCAAAATGCCGCTCCAAACGCATTTATCGTAAATATAAAATGAAAATTTTCGCCGTTTTTGGCAACCCCGTCTCTCACTCTATCTCGCCCAGACTGCATAACGCGGCTCTGGGCGAGCTTGGTTTATCTCGCGAAGCCCTCTATACTCGCTACGAGCTAACGGACGGCTCGCAGCTCATATCTAAATTTAAAGAACTAAAACTAAGCGGCGCCAACGTTACCGTCCCGCATAAAGAGGCTGCGCTTGCGCAGTGCGACGTCGCAGACGAAACGGCTATAAAAATCGGCTCCGTAAACACTCTCGTCTCTCGCAGCGGCAAAATTTACGGCCACAATACCGACGCGCCCGGATTTTTGCGGGCGATAGAGAGTTTTGGGCAGATAAATTCAGCTCTCGTTTTGGGCGCGGGCGGGACGGCTAAAGCAGTCGCCTATGCTCTAAAAAGCCGCGGCGCACGAGTTTGCGTGCTAAATAGAAGCGAGGGGAGACTAGCAAATTTCGCCGAATACGAAAATTTTAGCTGGGCGAATTTCGCCGAATTTAAAGGCGGCAAATTTGACCTCGTCGTAAATACGACTTCGGCGGGGCTAAAAGATGAGGATTTACCCGCGCCCGCCGAGCTTTTGCGTCCTATTTTTAATGAGGCTAAATTTGCTTTTGACGTGATTTACGGTAAAAAAACCCCATTTTTAAATTTAGCTGCCGCTAGCGGACTTAGGCATAAAGACGGCTTATATATGCTACTTTTTCAGGCTGCTTTGGCGCTAAATTTATTTTTTGATGGCTCGCTTGACGAAACTAAAATCGAAAATGCAATGCAAAAAGCGTTGAGGCCTGGATAAATTCTGCGTAAATTTATAAATTTTGCTTGCAAATTTACCTTTTTGGGTATTTTGCAAGTATTTAATGCTAATATTTTTAACCAAGGCATTACGCGTTTAAAATCACGAGAGGTTTACCGATAGTCTAGCTGGATCGCTACAAAATAAGGAAAAACACAAATGCTTGCCGTAAAACACGTAAGACTAACCGCCGATACTCAAACCTTATCTTGCGACGAGATTTTATCTATTGGAGAAAATAAAAGCTTATCTGTATATAGCGGCATACGAAAAGAAATTTTGCCCGATTTGGCTCAAATTCTCAAAGACGTAGATGATTTTAGGCTGATAATCGTTTTAGAAGACGATTTGTCGGGCGGCGATTTTGTAAAGGGCCTAGATATCCTTAAATTTTTGCCGAACATAAGTCATCTTAATATTTTAGCTCATCAAGCAACGCCGCTTTGCGATATCGGCGCGTTAAACCACGTAAATGAGCTTAGAACTTTTGATTTAAGCGGCTACTTGAGAAAAAGTATGGATTTTTCGCCTTTGAGAAAATTTAATAAGCTACCCGGCTTGCATATAAATGATTTGATTTTGCCAAGCGGGTATTACGGCATCATAAACGATAACCCTATCGAGAGCTTATCATTGAGAAAGATTTCTTTAGCCGATTTAGACGGCAAAAATAGCGTAAAAAATCTAGAAATATTTAATGAGCTTACTAGCGAGCGGGCGTTAGTGCTTAAATTTCCAAATCTTAGTCGATTGGCGTTAAATAACTGCAAAAAGCTATCGGGCTTCTCGTTTTTATCAAGCTGCTTAAATTTAGAGAGGCTCGATATCAACGGCGTCAAGGGGCTAAATTCACTTCCTAGGCTAAAGCCGGATAGGCTGCATACGCTACAAATTTTAAATTGTAAAAATTTAGAGAACCTTAGCCATATATACGATCTAGCAAATTTAAAAAATCTGGCCGTAACGTTTTCAAAAGTCAAATTTGACGATATAAGCGGCGTTTTTTCTAAATTATCTCTACGTAATTTTTATTTTATTTCTAGTAAAAATAAAGAAAACGAGATGTTTGAAAACTTAGCCCTAAAACATAAAATTTCGCGCGAGGCCGTTTAAATTTGACTTGCTAACTCGGTTTGAAGCGTAAAAATATCGCCTCTCATAGTTCTTATAAAGATTTTGATAGCTACGTTATTTACGACTACCGCACGAAAGAATTTAGCGTAGAAAAACAAAGGACTTGGAGTTTTTTATTTCGCGTTTGTTTGAAAATATTAGCAAGACGCATAAACCGCATCGGTTTTGGATAGGTAAAATTTCCACCGCGCCTATCGACTCAATAAAACTTTTACCCTCGGCGGACTTGGCGACGGCGTAGAGTCGTGTTTTGATTTAAGGGACATGTCTATTTGGCGGTTATCTCGGCGATAACGCTACCGCACAAATATATTTTGAGGCGCTGACAAATAAAATCTACTTTCGTAACGCGCGGCAGCGATTTATAGCAAAATGTAAGCCAAATTCAGCGTAAACGCTGTTTGGCTAATAAATGCGAGTAAGCTCGGCTCTAACGACGGGAGCGTCAAATTTTTGCAAGGCAAATTTAAAATCAAAGACCTACCACTACCCAGCTAGATACGCTCAAATTCGCTTAAATTTATTCGCCCTTTTGGCTTGGGTAGATCAAATTTGAAATCTAATTTGAACCGGGTTATCTCGGGCGGATTAAAACCGAAGCCCGGGCCGAGCATGTCTCGCTCGAATTTAGCCCAAATTTACCTGCTGCCTAAGCTTTTGCGGGCTAAATTTAGCTCAAATTTAACCCGCATAGATTTGCTATTTTGCGTCTTTTTGCTTTTGCGCCAGCTCGATGTAGTAGTCGATTTGCTCGCGTTTTAGGATGCGGATGAAGTTCGTGCTGCCCGCGACACCCGCAGGATAACCAGCCGTCATGATATAGGACTTGTCGCGACTAACAAATCCCAGCTCGGAGGCTTTTTTGATGGTGTTTGCCACGAGTAGATTAAGGTCATCTCTACCCAGCACGAAAGCAGGCGTCACGCCCCATGCCAGCGTGAGCTGATGGGCAGTCTCCTCGTCGTGCGTGATAGCGATGATGTCTTTATTTGCGCGGTATCTGGCCATCTTTAGAGCCGATTTGCCGGAGCTTGTTATCGAGATGATGCTTTCTACGTCCAGCTGTACGGCCAGCCTAGCCGAGCTAGCCGCGACTACGTCTATGTCGTCGTAACGCTCGAATTTATCGAATTTATTAAACGGATAAATCTGCTGCGTTTGGACGATGGTGTTTCGCATCGCCTGCACGACGGCGACCGGGTTTTTGCCGATAGCGCTCTCTTCGCTTAGCATCACGGCGTCCGTGCCGTCTAGCACGGCATTTGCTACGTCGCTGATTTCTGCTCTAGTCGCCGTTTCGTGTTCGGCCATGCTTAGCATCATTTGCGTGGCGGTGATGACCGGTTTTGAGGCTTCGTTGGCCTTTTTGATGATGAGCTTTTGGATGGTCGGCACCTTATAGTATGGCACCTCGATACCCAGGTCTCCGCGCGCGACCATCACGCCGTCGCTAGCCCCTATGATCTCGTCTATGTTTTCTACGGCGTCGAATTTTTCTATTTTTGCGTAAATTTTAGCCCGCGAACCGAAATTTTCTAAAATCTCGCGTGCTTTTACGATATCGTTTGCGTTTTGCACGAAAGAAATAGCGACGAAATTTACGCCGTTAGCCGCGCCAAATCTCATATCCTCGCGGTCTTTTGGCGTGATGACGTCGATGTTGATTTTGGTGTTGGGGAAATTTACGCCTTTATTGGAGTTTAGCGTCCCGTCGTTTTCGATGCGCGCTAGCACCGCTTCGTCTTTTTTGCCGCTGCCCGCGCGCTCTACTTTGGCTCTGATGGAGCCGTCGTAGAGGTAGATGTATTCGCCCTCTTTTAAAAGAGGCAAAATTTGAGGCTGATTTATGCTTAGTTTGTAGCTGTTTTCGCCAGTTTTTTCGCCTAAAATTTCGTCTTTATACACTTCAAGCGCGTCGCCGGCTTTTAGCCCAAAGGGCTCTTTTAGCTTGCCGACCCTTATTTTTGGGCCGCAGATATCTTGAAATATACCGATCGGGCGCCCGATTTTGGCTTCGACGCGCCTGATTTTTTCGATCGTTTCTTTATGGTACTCGTGCGAACCGTGGCTGAAATTTAGCCTAAACGCGTTTACGCCGGCAAGCGCTAGCTGCTCGATGATCTCTTCGCTTTGGCTTGATGGGCCGATAGTGGCTAGGATTTTAGTTTTTTTCGTCAAATTCGATCCTTTTGTTAAAGTGCTTCATTTTACATCAA
Source organism: uncultured Campylobacter sp. (assembly GCF_963517995.1). GTDB lineage: Bacteria > Campylobacterota > Campylobacteria > Campylobacterales > Campylobacteraceae > Campylobacter_A. The sequence continues at coordinate 17,705 of NZ_CAUQHQ010000012.1, read as the reverse complement.
ATTTGAAAATAAATTTACGTTTTTTCGGGCAAAGAAGAAAATTTAATATTTTTAAAGAGGCTTTAAATTTGCTTAAGTATAATCGCTAAAACTATTTTTAAGGAGCAAAAATGAAAAAGTTTTTAGCACTCTTAGCCGTTTTTGGCCTAGCGCTTGGCGCAAATGCCGCGGACAAGACCTACAAGCTAAAGCTAGCTAGCACTTGGGAGGGCACTACGCCCGTTTTGGGCGATGCGGCAAAAGAATTTAAGCGCGTCGTCGAGACGCTAAGCGACGGTAGACTAGAGGTGAGGATAGACTATCCCTCTAAGCACAAATCCCCGTTTGGTATCCTAGACTTCGTAAAAGGCGGCCAGTACGATATCGGCTACACTGCATCATACTACTACAAGGGCAAGGACGCAAACACTATGTTTTTTACCGCCGTGCCTTTTGGTATGACCGCGACTGAGCTACGCGCATGGTATGAATTCGGCGGCGGCAAGCAGCTAGAGGAAAAGGTATTCGACAAATATAATATCAAAGTTTTCCTTGCGGGAGATACCGGCACGCAAATGGGTGGTTGGTTTAAAAAAGAGATCAAAAGCGTAGACGATCTAAAGGGCCTAAAGATCAGGATCCCCGGCTTTGGCGGCGAGGTTATGGCGCGCGTAGGAGCGACGATAAACACTATCCCGACCGGCGAGCTATACATGGCGCTAGAGATGGGCACGATCGACTCGGTCGAGTGGGTGAGCCCTGCGTTTGATATGGGTCTTGGCTTTCACAAGATCGCTAAATACTACTACACAGGCTGGCAAGAGCCGAGCGGTCAGACTCAGTTTTTCGTAAATAAAAAGACCTACGAGAAGCTACCTGCCGACCTTCAGGCCGTGATCGAGGCTGCGGCTAACGAGGTAGCTAGCATGCTAAATAGCCGCTCGTTCTTCGATAATGCCGAATACTGGGCGAAGATGAAAGCGGAGTATCCCGATATCGAGGTTCGCTCGTTCCCGCAAGACGTCATGGACGCGCTTAGAAAAGCAAGCGACGAGATCCTAGACGAAGAAGCGGCCAAAGATCCGCTATTTAAGGAGATTTTGGACTCTCAAAGAGCGTTTTTGGCTAAGGCTCGCGAGTGGACGAAAATTTCCGAGTTCTCGTATATCCAAAAAACTACAAAATAACCTCTCGTCGCCCCGTTTTAACGGGGCGGCTATCCTTTTTAATTTTGCGTTTTTAATCTTTTGCTATTTCGTATGCGCGCTTTTGCGCCGTCTAGTAGCGGGCATTTTGACGCGGCATTTGGGATTAGATTTTAGCTTGCGGTTTTGCGGACCTTTGATTTGCTTTGAGTTTTTATGCTAAATCGCGATAAATTTAGGGTTTTGCCGCGTATTTGGTTAAACCTTGCGTCCCGTAAACGAATCGGTTTAGAGCGGGCATTAAATTTTGATTTGCTATGATTTGGATTATTTTTGCGGCGCTTTGGTTAGGATTTGCGAGGGCGGAAAGATTAAATTTGATTACCGCGCGAGTTTGGTTTTAGCCTCGCCCGGGCAAAGCAGTCGGCGAGTAATTAAGCTAAAGCCATGCCCGGTCCTTGCCGATTTAAAAGGCTCGTATTTCTTTTCGTTAGCGTAGCCGCAGATGAGTAAATTTGCTAAAATTTAACTTCGCCGCCAAGTAAGGCTAAAACGCAAACAAGGCAAATCGCAGCTGGTTTATTTTTAGATTTGCTAGCGTTTTGTAGGTCGTTTGTCCGTAAAGATCCAAACTCGCGAGTTAAATTTACTCGCCGTCCGCGACGACTCGTTTTACCCAAAAATCGGCTAAAGATTAAATTTAAACGGCAAACTCGGCAGCGGCGGGGCGAACTCAAATTTAGAAAACTTACGACAGCGCGGCGGTAAATTTAACTTTGGCGAAGTGGGCGGCCGAAAATAAACCGACAAGTACGGGTTGCGTGCTTAAATCACGCGGGGCTTAGATACAAATTTATCGCCAAATTCGGCGCGCCGCGGCTAAAATTTGCGCTAAACGGCATGCGGCAAACCTAGGCGGTGTGCGGACGGCTTACTTAGAGTCGCTTAAATTTAAATGAGACGTAGACGAAATTCGCAAAACCTCGCCCGAAAATTTACAGTCGCTAGCGGCTTGGCCGAGTTTGTCTATTTTAAGAAAGCTAAGCGCAAATTTAACGGCGCAAATAAAATCACGAGATTAAAGACTAAATTTTTAAGAGTTTGATACCGAATTTTGCGAGGTGTCACCGGTAAATTTATAGCTCGGTTCTACTATCAAGCGCTTTCATAAGCGACAGAAGGTCGATGTTTTCGAGATTTACGCCTGTGGGTACGCCTTGGGCTATCTTGCTAAATTTAACGCCCAAATCGCTTAGCTTGTCTTCGATAAAGACCATCACCGCGTCGCTGCTAAGTCCCGGCGTTAGCGCGAAGATAATCTCGGTTACGCCGTTTTGGCGGATGATTTCGCGTAGTTTTTCGGTTTGTGTCTGCGTTATCTCTTCTAGCACGAAGTAGCGACCTCGGTATATCGCGCTTTGCTCGAAAACCAGGATATCTTTTGGACTTTCGACGACGGCTAGTAGCTCACTGTCGCGAGTCTCGTCGCTGCAAACGTCGCAAATCTCATCCTCGCTAAGCCCGCCGCAAATTTGACATTTACCCGTAAATCTTACGGCGTCCTCGATGCTTTGGGCTAGTTTTAGTCCGCCTAAGTTATCTTTTAGGCAGACGTGATAGGCGTAGCGCTGGGCTGATTTTTTACCCACGCCCGGTAACCGCTCGAAGGCCGCGACTAGTTCATTAAATTTCTCAAGCCCCTTCTTCAACGCTTTCCTTCTTCAACGTTTTCTTTTGGCTTGGTGCAGATTTTAAACGCGTGGTAGCCGTCTTCGTAGGAGTATTTTAGGCTAAATTTATGCATCTGGCAGATGTGGTCGATGATGTAGAGGCCTAGCCCCATGCCGCCGCTTTTGTTGTCTTTTTCGCGGATAAAGGCTTGCAAATAATACTCGATGGGCTTTTGTAGCGGCTCGCCGAGATTTTTTACGACGATGCCGTCTTTGTCGCAGATAACCTGCGCCTTTTTGTCGTCGGCGTATTTTAGCGCGTTATCGATGAGGTTTTTGATCGCTAGCGAAAACAGCGCGAAATCTACGCGCAGTAAGACGTCTTGCCTGATATCGACGCTTACTTTTTCTTCGAATTTTTCCATCATCAGCATATCGCGCGCCTGATCCAAGATATTTGAAAAGTAGGACTCCTGATAGTTTAGTGCGTAGCTTTTAGATAGAAGCTGCTCGATCTTGCCAAACTCGTTTATGAGCATATCAAGCCGTTCAAATATCGCTATCAGGCGGCTTTTTTGCGTTTGACTCTGTACCATTTCCGATACTATGCGGCCTTTGCCGATGGGCGTTTTTAGCTCGTGCATTATCGTGCGCAAAAAAAGCTGGCGCGAGCGAATCAGCTCTTTTATCTTGCTAGCTGCGGCGTCAAATTCTATCGCGACTTTGGCTATTTCGTCGTTGGAGTCGGGTTTGGCTATATTTACGTCCATATTTCCGGCGCCGAATTTCCTGATGTCGGAGCTTAATTTTTTTAGCGGCATCAGCGAGTTCATCACCGAAACGTAAAGCGATACTAAAAGCGCCGTCGTGAGGATAAAGCCCACCCATATCGGGTCGTTTATGTTTTTAGCGTCGTCGCTTTCGAGTAAAATTTGAAACGACGTATTTTTGATATGCAGATAAAGTCCGTCCTGAAAAAGCAGCGACTGAAAAAGCCCCAGCGGGGTTTGCTTGGCGAAGACTACTTTGCCGCCGTTTGTGATATCGGCGGCAAATTTATCGTTTTTAACGTAGGTAAGCCCGAAATTTTTAAAATAAACCGTCAAATCGCTAGGAGGATTTGATTTTTCAAACGATGCGACGAGATAGTTTATCGCGCTTAGCTGCTTTTGCTTTATCTTGTCTAGAGTATTATCTAGCTGTATGCTGGCAAAAGTATAAAACAAAACGCAAACTAGCGTCAGCGCGATGGCGAAAACTACCGAAATTTTCGTCGTTAAGGAGTATCTCATCCTATGAGTTTATAGCCTATGCCGCGTACCGAAAATATATGCTTAGGCGCTTTTGAGCTGTCGCCGATCTTTGTTCTTAGTCTGCCGATGATGACGTCTAAGCTTTTTGAGTCCTTGTCTTTTAAGCTTTTGCAGTTATAAACAAGTTGCTCTCTGGATACCGAAAAGCTGTGTTGCTTTATGAGATAGCTTAAAATTTCATATTCTGCCGGCGTTAGCGTGAGGCTTTCGTTGTTGTAGTAGATCTCATGCCTGCGCTCGTCTATCCTAAATAGCGTCTCGACCGCTTCTTCTTGTACTTCGTTGCTCTTTTTGTAGCGGCGGATTAGGCTCATGATGCGCGCGTACATCTCTTTTGGATCGTACGGTTTTGGCAGATAATCGTCCGCGCCTAGCTGTAAACCCACTACCTTATCGCTGATATCGCTTCGAGCCGAGGAGATGATGATAGGGATGTTGTATTTGCTACGAATTTCCTTGCAAACCTCAAGCCCGTCCATACCGGGTAGCGTAAGGTCTAGGATAAGTAAATCGAAATTTTTAATCCCGGCGCTTAGTCCTAGATACGGGTCTTCGAAATTTGTTACTTTGATATTAAAATCGCTCAAATACTCGGATAGAATTTGCGCGAATTCCGGATCGTCTTCAATCATTAAAACATTAATCATTTTAGGCCTTTCAATATAGATTTAACGAAAATGATTATAACCAAAAAATGTTAAATTTTCGTCTAAATTTACTAATCTCGTTTAAAATTCTCCCTTGCTTTGAAATTTTAGAAATAATAAGCTAAAATCGCCCCTTTAAATATATAAATTATAATAAAATCGCCAATTAAATAAAATTATTTTTTGTTTTTTTTGTGTAAATATAATAATAATAATTTTTTCAAAAATCAAAAAAAAGCGACTCCGAAACCATAAAAAAAGCATTTAGAAAGCTTGCCCTAAAGTACCATCCGGACCGCAATCAAGGCGATAAAGACGCCGAAGAAAAATTTAAAAAAGTAAACGAAGCCTATCAGGTGCTAGGCGACGAGCAAAAGCGCGCGATATACGATAGATACGGCAAGGCGGGGCTTGAGGGCAGGGGCGGATTTAGTTCTGCGGGATTTGGCGCGGATATCGATCTGGGCGATATATTTAACTCGTTTTTCGGCGGCGGATTTAGATCAAGCTCGCAAAGCCGTAAAAGAAGCATCGACAAATATCCGCTTGATTTGGAAATAGCCTTAAAAATAAAATTTAACGAAGCGGTTTTCGGTGCGGAAAAAGAGGTAGAATTTACGATAAAAAAACCGTGCAAAACCTGCAAAGGCACTGGTTCTAAAGACGGCAAAACGCACATTTGCCCGCACTGCGAGGGCAGAGGGCGTATAGTGCAGCAAAGAGGATTTATGAGCTTTGCGCAGGAGTGTCCGTATTGCGGCGGTAGCGGCGAGACCGTTAGCGACAAGTGCGGCGAATGCGACGGTAGCGGATACAAAGAGGAGCGCCAAAACGTCAAGATAAACGTCCCTGAAGGCATCGACGACGGCATGCGTATGCGCGTAAGCGGTAAGGGTAACGTCTCCGTAGACGAGAGTAGGGGCGATTTATACGTATATATCGAGGTTGAGCCCGACGAGCGCTTCGTGCGTCACGAAAACGACGTTTATATCGAGATTCCGGTATTTTTCACGCAAGCTATCCTGGGCGAAACGGTCACGATACCGACGCTAAAGGGTACGACCGAGCTAAAGCTGCCCGTGGGCGCAAAAGATAAGCAGCAGTTCGTATTTGACGGGCTCGGGGTAAAAAACGTAAATACCAAGCGCTACGGCAGGCTTGTAGCGCAAATCGCGATAAAAACGCCAAAAGAGCTAAACGAAGAGCAAATTTCGCTACTACGCAAGCTACAAGAAAGCTTCGGCGTGCAAAGCGGCGAAGCGATGCATGAAGAGGAAGAAGGCATTTTTGACAAGATAAAAGGCTGGTTTAAGGGCGAAGAAGAGAGCGATAAAAAGAGCAAAAAAAAGGGCAAAAAAGCATAAATTTAGCCTGAATTACCCGCCTATTTATTTGGATTTTGCTTTGATTTTTTAACGGCTAGGGTGATAAAAGCTTTACCGTGCAAGCTCGTTTGGGATTAAAATCCAGAGCAAATTTATGGGTCTAATTTTTTTCGGCCGTTTGCGCACATTTGGGATTTTGACGTTTAGCGGCTTGGTTTGCGTAGCGCTTGGACTGATTTGGAGTTAGCCGACTGAGATTTACCGGCTTGCTTAAATTTAGTTTTTGATCGCGCTTTTAGCGCCGTCTTTGCTAGCTAGGGCACGGCAAAAACCGCCCTGTTTAAGCGCGTAAATTTACCGGTTCGTATCAAAACTAATGATCTTGCGGAGCTAAATTTAACGAACGCACGGAGGTAACGATGAGAAAAATTGTATTTTTAGTCTTTATTACGGTTTTTGTTTCTTGCGCGAGCGAGCGCGATTTGGCAGAGGACAAAGCGCCTTGCGACGTAAACGGACTGCAAAAAAGCTGCGACGCGGGCGATTTTGAGAGCTGCGACAACTTAGGCCTTGCCTACATCGGCATCAAGCTTGAGGAGTGCGACCTGGACAAAAACTACGAAAAGGCGTTCGCGCTGTTTAAAAAGGCGTGCGACGGGGAGTACGTGCGCGCCTGCGTAAATTTGGGCGTAGCGTACCGTAAAGGCGAAGGGGTTAAAAAGGACGAACCAAAGGCTGTCTTGCTCTATAAAAAAGCCTGCGATAGCGGCTATCTACTAGGTTGCGCAAATTTAGGCTCGCTTTACGAGCAGGGGCTCGGCGTCAAAAAAGACACGCAAAAAGCAGGCGAAATCTGGCGCAAATCCTGCGAGGCAAAGGACGGGATGTCGTGCTTTAATCTGGGCGTACTCTACTACAACGCGATGCTCGGCGAAAAAGACGTGGCTCGCGCAAAAAACTATCTGCAAAAGGCATGCGCCTACGGCTGGAATGAGGGCTGCGAAGCGGCGGAAGCGATAGAAAAAGCGGCAAAACGCTAAATTTGCCGAAGCAGACCTTGGCGGCGGCGCGGAATTTAAATTTGCGCTACGTAATCGCTCGCTTAAATTTTACGTTTAGTGCGCAAATTTGATCGCTTTTTGCGTCAAATTTGACGGGTTGATTTGCGAATAACTACGGCGAAATTTATCCAAGAGCGGGGAGTTAAATTTGCGCTTTCAAATTTGACGAAAACGAACGCGTCAAATTTGGCTCAAATTTCAGGGCGGATTTTACAAAATAAGCCCCAAATTTCATCAAATTTCACTCTCTTTTAGCTGCTCGATCTTGGCTGCCACGCTCCTATTCGTCACCTTTTCGATCTCTTCGCTTGTTGCGGTCATTATCGCTTCAAAGCTGCCGTAAAATTTAACGAGCTTTGCGATACTTCCCGCCGATACGCCCGCGTCTGCTAGCTTGCTAGCGCCCAGATCCTCCTTGCGCTTGGTTTTTTGATGAAAGGTAATGGCAAATCGGTGCGCTTCGTCGCGAAGTCGCTGGAAAAACTGAAGCCGTCTATCGCCCGTCGGTAGCGTAAATACGCCGCTGCTAGCGTAAATTTTATCCCTCGCGCCGCCTTTTGCGCGGTGGGCCTTGGCGTCTATTTTTTCTTTTGAGATGGCGAGTATATCGACGTTTGCGCCGCTACTAGCGATGATATCCGTAGCAAGATCCAGCAGCGCCTGACCGCCGTCGATGAGCCAGAGATCGGGCGGACTAAGCTTGTCAAACCGCAAAGCGCGCTCTGTGAGCATCTGGCGCATCTGATCGTAGTCGTTTGCGTGGGAGAGGTGCATGTGGCGGTAGTGCTCTTTGGCGAAGCTTCCGTGCTCAAAGCGCACCATCGCGCCGACCGCGGCCGCGCCGAACATGTGCGAGTTGTCAAAAGTCTCGATAACGTACGGCGCGCATGCGAGGCCGAAATACTCTTTTAGCTCGTCCAAAAACGCGTCGTCGTGGGTTTTTAGGTATTTTTGGATAAAGACCTGCGCGTTTGTTAGCGCCATCTCGCAGATGCGCTTTTTCTCGCCGATTTTAGGGACTGAGATGCTAAATTTACGGCCGTGACGAGCGGTCAAGATCTCCTCTACGAGGCTTGCGTCCTCAAATGCTTCTAGCGCGTAAATTTTCGCACTCACGACGGGCGCACCAGCTGGAAAGCTCTCTAAAACGATTTGTTTGTACGCGTCGTTTAGATCGCCTTGCGAGCTCATTTTGGCGTTCGTGATATTTTGATACACGCCGCTAATTTTGCCGCCGTGCACGCTAAAACGCACCGCGCAAAGCAAATTTTGCTCCGCACCCACGGCAAAAACCTCAAAGTCTTCAAGCTTAGCTAGATCGACCTCGATTTTGACGTCCAGATCCTTGATCGCATTGATTTTATCGCGCACGAGGGCGGCTTGTTCGTAGTTTTCGTTTTGGGCGTATTTGTTCATCAAATTTATTAGCTTTGGCAGCATAGAAAGCGGATTATTTAGCGCCGCGATCGCGCCCTCTACGACCTTGGCGTAGTCTGCGGGCGAAATTTTGCTGATGAGAGGGGCCTCGGAGTAACCGATTTGATAGGGCAGATATGCGCCCGTGGCCTTGAGCGCGCTTTTGCTTTGCACGAGTTTAAAGCTTAGTCTCAGCGCATCTAAAAGCTCGCGCGCGCCGCGAAAATACGGGCCGAAATACTTGACGTTTTTGCCGCGGACGATCTTGCGCGTGATCTCAAAGCGCGGAAAATTCTCGTCCAAATTTACGTAGATGTAGGGATAGGTCTTATCGTCGCGCAGCAAGATGTTGTATTTGGGCCTTAGCTGCTTGATGAAGGAGTTTTCCAGTATCAGCGCGTCGGCTTCGCTGGGAGTGACGATATACTCGAGGTGTACGGCCTCGCTGATCATCTTGTGGATGCGCGGGCTGACCTTGGGCGAGGGGGCGAGACTTGGCGTAAATGAAAAGTAGCTTTTGACGCGGTTTTTTAAAACTTTAGCCTTGCCGACGTAAAGAAGCTTGCCCGCCTTGTCGAAATACTGATAAACGCCGGGCTGGGCGGGCAGCGAGCGGATCTCGTCGATTAGCAAAATTTGGCTCCCGTCGGTAAATTTACGCTTTTGCTTTGTGCGGTTAAATTTGACGAGGTTTGCGCCATATAGTTTTTATAAATTAAAAGCCCTGCGCTTGCGTGCTCTGCGCCTAAATTTCGCTCTATTTTATCTCGCTTCATCGCGCCCCGCTCGATTCTTTAGCTAAATTTTGCTTTATAGCAAGGCGAATTTTTTCAAATCCCTCAAAAATCTGCTCGCTTTTGGCTAAATTTACAAACTCGCCTTTAGCAGGCTCCGTGTAAGTAAAAATTCGCTTTTTTTCGTATGGGTCGGTCGCTTTTTTAAATTTTAAATGCTTTGTCACAAAAAATTTAACGTCCGTTACGCGAGCGAGCCTGCCGTCAAAATTTACGCTAGAATAAATTTTTAATAAGCCTTTTAACATTTTTATACTACTATCGCTTTTTAATTCCTGAAGTCCTAACGGATGAAACAGGGCGAAAAACAAAACGCCGTTTTTCTCGTAGCAAAAGGCGATGAGCCTGCGATGATTTAGGCTTAAAAGCCGTAAAAATTCCCCGCATTCGCTACGGTTTTTTAACTCTTTATAAAAAGGATTATCAACAATATGTCGAATAATAGTCTTAGCGTCTTTCATAAGGCGATTTTAGCATTTTTTTTGTTAATTTTTATAGCAGGCTGCGGCCACAAGGGCGATCCGTTCTACGAAGAGCCGTCTGGGCCCTCAAACAGCAAAACCGAAAAGATAAATAAACTATAAATCAAGGAGAGTAAATGAAGATCGTCGGACTTCTGGGTCTGTTTTTCGCGCTTGCTTTCGGTAGCGGCGACGCTGCGGGCGAGGCGTTAAATTTAACGACTACGTGGGTGGGTATAGCATGCCTCATTATTTTCGTCGTGGGATATTTTTTCATCGCAACGGAGGAAAATTTTCATATGGATAAGGCCAAACCGGCCATATTTATCGGCACTTTTATGTTCTTGCTCATCGGCTTTTATATGCTGGCAAACGGCCTAGACGTACATTCGTTGCAAAATGAGGTAAATCACCTGATTTTAGAGATTTCGCAGATCGTATTTTTCCTCATGGTCGCGATGACTTATATCGAGGCGCTTATAGAGCGGGACGTGTTTAACGCGCTAAAATACAACCTCGTCTCAAAGGGCTACACGTATAAAAAGCTATTTTGGCTAACGGGCGTTTTGGCGTTTTTCATTAGCCCAGTCGCCGATAACCTAACTACCGCTCTTATCCTTTCTACCGTTCTTTTAACGATAGATAAAAATAACGTAAATTTCCTAGTCGCTGGAGCGATAAACATCGTCGTCGCCGCAAACGCAGGCGGCGCATGGAGTCCGTTCGGCGATATAACGACTCTGATGGCTTGGGCTGCGGGCAAGGCTCCGTTTATCGACTTTTTCGCGCTTTTCCCGGCTTCGTTTATCGGCTGGCTGGTTACGGCGTTTTTGCTAGCGCGCGTCGTGCCTGAGGGTAGTCCGCACTTTGACCCTGCGACAGAGCCTAAAGTAAGCATCAAAAAAGGCGGCAAAGTCGTCATTGGACTTGGCGCATTTACGATATTTTCGGCCGTTATGATGCACCAGCTTTTCCACCTGCCTGCGATGTGGGGCATGATGTTTGGTTTCTCGCTTCTTAGCCTTTACACCTACATCTACAAAAAAACTAATAAAAACGAAGAGCCGATGCATGTCTTTCACTATATGTCAAAGATCGAAAATAACACGCTTTTCTTCTTCTTCGGTATCCTTGCCGCCGTCGGCGCGCTACACTTCGTCGGATTTTTGAACTACGCCGTTTCGCTTTACGATAAATTCGGCGCTACGACCGTAAATATCGGCGTGGGCTTCCTATCTGCTATCGTGGATAACGTCCCTGTAATGTCTGCCGTACTAAAAGCAAATCCTATGATGGGCGCGGATGCGGGCGAAAATTTAAGCCAGTGGCTACTAGTTACCTTAACTGCCGGTATCGGCGGCTCAATGATTAGCTTCGGCTCGGCTGCGGGTGTTGGCGTAATGGGCAAACTAAAGGGCATCTATACCTTCGGTGCGCATATGAGGCTTGCTTGGACTGTAGTAGTCGGCTACGTCGTATCCGTGGCGATTTGGTACGTGCAGTTTGAAATTTTGCATTTATATTTTTAAAGGGCGGGCATGAATAACACGATAATAGTTTTGGATTTTGGTTCGCAATACACCCAACTAATCGCTAGGCGTCTGCGCGAACAAGGCGTTTATACCGAAATTTTGCCTTTTAACGTCAAGGTCGAGGAGATCAAAGCAAAAAAACCAAAAGGCATAATCCTAAGCGGCGGACCTGCTAGCGTCTATGCTCCTGATGCGTATTTTTGCGACGAGGGCGTATTTAAGCTAAAACTGCCGATTTTAGGCATTTGCTACGGTATGCAGCTTTTGGCGCACAAATTCGGCGCCCAGGTTGCTCCGGCCTCCCACAAGGAGTACGGCAAGGCCGAGCTAACCGTGACTAAGGCGCACCGACTTTTTACCGATTTGCCCCAAAAGCAGATCGTCTGGATGAGTCACTCCGACTTCGTAAAAAATTTACCAAACGGCTTTGAGGCGTTGGCGACGAGCGAAAATTCGCCTTATTGCGTATTCGGCGACGACACGCGCAAATTTTACGCGTTGCAGTTTCACCCAGAGGTGCAGCACAGCGAGTTTGGTACTCAAATTTTAAAAAATTTCGCCAAATATATCTGCGAGTGCGAAAGCACGTGGAACATGGGCAGTTTTGCCAAAACCCAGATCGCCAAAATCAAAGAAACGGTCGGCAACAAAAAAGTCCTTTGCGCCGTTAGCGGAGGCGTGGATAGCTCGGTTACCGCCGCGCTTTTAGCTGCTGCGATACCGCAAAATTTGATCCTGGTTTTCGTCGATAACGGACTACTTAGAACGGGCGAGCGCGAGCAGGTCGAGGCGACTTTTAGAACTAAGCTTGGGGTTGAACTAGTTAGCATAGACGCGAGTAAAACTTTCCTAGAAAGGCTAGCTGGCGTAACGGATCCAGAGAAAAAACGTAAGATAATCGGCGAAACTTTTATCGAAATTTTTGAAAAAGAGGCCAAAAAGCACGATAACGTCAAATTTTTAGCCCAAGGCACGCTTTATACCGATATAATCGAAAGCTCGGTCGTGGGATCTAGCAAGACGATCAAAAGCCACCACAACGTGGGCGGGCTGCCCGATTGGATGAGCTTTGAGCTAATCGAGCCGCTACGGGAAATCTTTAAAGACGAGGTGCGTCAACTCGGTCTTGAGCTTGGTCTTTCGCGAGAGCTCGTGTTCCGTCATCCATTCCCTGGACCGGGCCTTGCGATCCGCATAATGGGCGAGGTAAATACGCCAAGCCTTGAGCTACTACGCAAAGCCGACGTGATATTGCGCGACGAGCTAAAATCAAGCGGCTGGTACAACAAAACGTGGCAAGCGTTTTGCGTGCTTTTAAACGTAAATTCAGTCGGCGTAATGGGCGACAATCGCACCTACGAAAACGCAGTGTGCATACGCGTAGTGGACGCTAGCGACGGCATGACGGCTAGTTTCTCGCGCCTGCCGTACGATCTGCTAGAAAACGTCTCTCGCCGCATCATAAACGAAGTAGACGGCATCAACCGCGTAGTTTACGACATTTCAAGCAAACCGCCCGCAACGATAGAGTGGGAATAGTGGTAAAAATATCGGCATGCAACAGCATTTGAGTATTGTTAGAAGGGTATAATCATGAATTTTTCTCCACAAGATATGGATGTAAAAACACTGTTTAAAACTTACCCAACTTTTAGGATACCCGTTTTTCAAAGGGATTATTCTTGGGATAAGCAGTTTTATAAAAGATTCATAGACGATATTATTAGTGGTATAAATTTGGTAGGAGACAGTTTATCTAATAATGTGTATTTTATTGGAACTATGGTTTTTTCTGGAAATTCTAACGAGAATAGTATAGATGTGGTTGATGGTCAGCAAAGATTAACTGTGATTACAATATTATTGTCAGTAATTTCAAATAAATTGATGGAATGTGGGGAGAAGGGTTTATCTGATGCAACTTTTAGATATGTTAAAGATATTAATGATAATGACGAACCCATAAGGCATTTGATCAGTGATACGTCATATCCGTATTTTGATTGTTATGTACAATCTAAAGAAAAAACCAATATCCCGGAAGTAGAAACAGAGGAAGAAGAAAACATAAAGCAAACTTACGATTTTTTTAATATATATTTATCATGTGAGAAATTAAAAGAACAAAATTTGATCTTTAAAGATTTTGACTATGTGAAGATTTTACTAGCAGTTAGAGATCAAATTCTTGAGTCAAAACTTATCGCTATAGTAACCAGTGATAAAGATAGTGCATATATGATTTTTGAAATTTTAAATGCTAAAGGTAAAAATCTTGCAAGTATAGATCTTATTAAAAACATAGTTTTTGAAAAGTTGCATAATGATAAAAATGGAGGAATTGGCTATGCAGAAAGTGTTTGGGAGGGGGTTAAAAAAACTTTAAGAGACAGAGATGGTTCAATAGGTTTAGCAACCTTTTATAGACATTATTGGATATCTAAATTTAAAAAAGAAACAAACAATAAGCTTTATGATTCGTTTAAGTCTTATATAAAAAAAGATGAATACCTTGATTTTTTAAAAGATTTAGAAAAAGAGTCAAAAAATTATATTAGTATTGTTAATCCAAAAATAGAAGATCATGGTAATAGGCAAGAATATAAATGGTTGGTTCAAAGTCTACAATCTTTTGGAAGTATATTTAATGTAGTACAAAGCAGAATTATATTACTAGCGCTATTAGATATAAAAAAAAGGGAGCTAATTTCAACTCCAAGTTTTAAAAAGGCGATTCAATATCTTGAAAATTTTATTTTCGCATATACAAATATATCAAAGAAACAGGCTAATATATATGAGACCAATTTTTCTAAATTGGCAATCAAGTTAAGAAAAACACAAAGTAAAAGCGGTACAAATACGATTCTTAATGAATTACTCTACGATACTTTTAACTCTAAATTGCCGAAGTATGAGGAATTTGAAGAGGGTTTTGTTAGGTTGGCGTATAGTGGAAGAAAAAATTTACCAACAAACGTATTGGCCAAATATGTTTTAAAGAAGCTTAATCAATATTTTGAGAAAAGGGATTTTTTCTCTGATGATACTTCCGTAGAACATATTGTAAATGAAAAATCAGAAGATAATGATACTTGCTTGATTGGCAACCTAATTTGTTTGGAGACTCGACTAAATAATGATGCTAGTGATTTAAAATATATTGAAAAAAGGGAAGTTTATAATAAATCAAAATATGAGCAAGTTAAAACTTTTATTTCAGAATATTCAGATTTTGATATTGAAGCAGCTAAAGTTCGTTCTAAAAAAATGGCTAGAGAGTATTATGATTTTATTATTTGCGATAATTGATTAGTGAATTTAAGAAAACAAGGACTGAAATTATTATGAAGCAAATCTGCATCATTTTAGCGCATCCTTACGAGAGAAGTCTAAATGCGGCTATTGCGAACGTAGCGGCAGAAAAGCTGCAAAATAGCGGCTACGAGGTTAAATTTCACGATCTATATAAGGAGAATTTTAACCCGATCCTTAGCGGTGCCGAGCTCGTGAGCGACGAAAGCGACGACGAGCTGTTAAAGGCGCATCAAAAAGATATCGTAAGCGCTCACGGTATCGTGATCGTTCATCCGAACTGGTGGGGCGAGCCGCCAGCCATCCTAAAGGGCTGGATTGATCGCGTGCTAAGGCAAGGAGTAGCTTACGATTTTGCGCCGGGCGATAATGGCGGCGGGCTTCCGATAGGACTTTTAAAAGCTGAAGCCGCCGTAGTCTTTAACACATCCAATACCCCAGAGACCAGAGAAGACGAAATATTCGGCGATCCGCTGGAAAGAATTTGGAAAAGCTGTATTTTCGATTTTTGTGGCGTGAAAACCTTTGAGCGGCTGATGTTTAGAGTGGTCGCAGACAGTGACGAAGCTGAGCGAAAGGTCTGGTTAGAACAGGTCAAAGGGGTGCTAGATAGACGCTTTCCTGGGCTTACGTAAATTTGTAAAAAAATGGCTTAAATTCGCCCAAAAGAGATAACCCTTATCAACAAATCGCTTAAAAATTTTCGCTACAATGACGCGTAAATTTACGAAAGGAAGAAAAATGAGTAAAATTTACAATCTAAACACCGATACGAAAGTCGTCGCAAAAAGCGTCGTTAGCAAGAGAATTTTTGATTGCGAGAACGCTCACGTCGACGTATTTGCTTTCGATACGGGCGAGGAGCTAGACCACGAGATGCTATTTTGCGACAGCCTCGCATGGGTCGTCGAGGGCGGCGCGAGCCTGCACTACGGCGAAAGACAGATGCGCCTGGGTGGCGAACAGGCCTGCCTGATAGAGAAAAAAGTGTGGCGAAAATTAATTTTCAATGAACCGACGAAATACGTCTCAATCGATTTTAAGGAGGACTTAATGATAGATCATTTACCTAAGGCGGCTATTTTTAGCCTAGTGGACGCAGTCGAATACGAAGAAGGCAAAATCGTGAGCAAAACGCTCGTCAAAAACGAAAACGGCTCGATGTCGTTGCTATCGTTTTCAAAAGACCAGCAGCTATCTACCCACGCGGCTCCGGGCGACGCGCTTTTGATAGCGCTTGACGGCGAGATGAAACTTACCATCGGCGACGAGCATTTTGATATCAAAAAGGGCGATACCATCGTGCTTCCGGGCAAAATCCCGCACGGACTAAAGATCCCGGAAAAATTTAAAATGTTACTCATCGTGACAAAAGATAAGATGTAGAGTCTTGGGGCGCTTGCCCCGACTCGTTTAGGAAATATATGGCAAGATTTATAATAGATGATGAAAACATAAGCGTAGATAATCTAGCGACGCTAAAAAAGCTAGGACAAAAAGATAAAATTTATATCGTAACTAACGATAGACAAAAGCTAAGCATCTCCGTTTTGGCGTGGTTTTTGGCGCGAAAAATCAAAATAAAAATCATACTTTTACAGAGCGCTCACAAGGACTATGCCGATAAAATAATTACGTTTTTAATGGGCAAACTCTCGCGCAAAAAAGGCAAAATCTATATCGTCAGCAACGATAAATTTTACGACGACGTGATAGAGTTTTTTAATAAACAAGATAAAAACGGCGGCAAATTTCATAAACTCAAATTTGACTTTAGTCGCTCGCATACGGCGCAGCTCATCGAAGAAAACCGAGACGAAATCGAGGTATTGATACGAAACTCGGGCAGCCTCAGCGAGCTTCATATGAAAATTATCTCAAAATTCGGCAGCAAAAACGGCGCGGGCGTGTATAACGCGCTAAAAGAGGACGCAAGGAAAATCTACAAAAAACCACAACTAGAAAATTCGCAAAAAGGCGAAGTAAAGCGTATCGCAGCGCCAAATCCCACAAAATCGCAGGCAGTAACGCAAGGCAATGGGCAAAAATTTGACGAGCTAGAAAAATCAAAAACCGAGTCAAATTTAAGCGGCGAGGCTTTACAGGCTCAAAGCACTAGGGCAAAAGAGCAAAATTTAGAAAATCGCTCGCAAATCGCTCAAAATTCAGTGTCCGAGAAACCGCAGCCTTTAAAGAGCGAAAACGACGCGGCGGCAAATAATGAAAATTTACAAGAGGAAAAAGCCGCAGAAGCAAATTTGAGCGATGACCCGGGTTCTGCCGAGCACCCGAAAGATGCGGAGCAAAATTTGAGTGCCAAGGCTTCTAGCGAGGATCTTAAAGCGGAGGAAAAAGGGCAAAATTTATCAAACAAGCGTCCGCCGCAAAAATCAAATCAAGCTAACGCACCGCAAAACGAAACAAAAAATAAAGCCGAAAATGCGGCAAAAACGCAGCTTTCTATCAAGATAGACGAGGTTAAAAAGCAAGAGATTAGAAAAATCGCGTTTGAGAGTAAAAATTTGGGCGATTTTCACAACGGACTAGTGAAAAAATACGGCGCACAGGACGCCGGCAAGCTGTATAAAGCGCTAAAAACAAAAGGCAAAAGAGTATCTAAGTAGGCGCGACGCGAAATAGATTTGGCGTAGTTTTTGGCTACGTTTTTTTAAAATTTAGCGTTTGGTATTTCTTAAACAAGCGGCCGATGAGACCGCATCTAAAAGCTTTTTGGGCTTAAATTTGATCAAATTCGGCATTTAAATTTAGCACCGAATTCGGACGGATTTTTGGCAAAATACCGCGCGCGTCGCTACAAAATTTAGGCGCAAATAATCCGTCAAATTTGATAAAATTCGGTCGTAAAATCATAAATTTAAGGGCGAAAATGATCTATCTAGTCGGGTCAAATTTGGAATTTGAGGGCGTAAAAACGCTGGTTTTAAATGAGATCAAATTTAATAAATTTAGCGTAAATTTGGCAGAATTCGACGCGCTAGTTTTAACCTCCAAAAACTCCGTAAACGCGCTAAAATTTAATCAAATTT
>NZ_CAUQHQ010000011.1:0-37553 GCF_963517995.1 uncultured Campylobacter sp. | reverse complement strand
GGATTATATACGACAATGAATAAAATTGCGATAAATTTGGCCGAGCACCCTACCCCAGCGCCCTTGCTATGAGCTCGATAGGGTTCTCGCATTTCACGTCTGAACCGCCGATATGTAACGCATTTGAAATTTGCATTTTACAGGCGCTACACTCC
This sequence comes from uncultured Campylobacter sp., assembly GCF_963517995.1. Taxonomy (GTDB): domain Bacteria; phylum Campylobacterota; class Campylobacteria; order Campylobacterales; family Campylobacteraceae; genus Campylobacter_A. Next base: position 37,398 of record NZ_CAUQHQ010000011.1, on the reverse strand, counting down.
GCGCTTACGATCTTTGCGCCCGTTTTTTTTATCATCTCCGATTTTCTTTGTCCGGCCGCGCGGCTTAGGTGATATTTTTCAGACTGCATCGTCACTCCGCCAAAACCGCAGCACTCGTTTGGATCGCTCATTTCTGTTATTTCGTAGTTTTGAGCGAGCAGTTTGCGAGGCTCTTTAAAGACGCCTTGCATTTTTCTAGCGTGACAAGGATCGTGATAGGTCACGGAGGCTAAATTTTTGCCTTTTTTTGCCAAAATTTCAGCCAAATTCGTAAATTTTTCAAAATACTCCGTCGCTAAAAATATCTTCTTACTCACCGCTTTTGCCCGATCTCGCCACTGCTCGTCTGCGTGGAAAAAGTGCTCGTAGTCGATCTTTATCATCGCTGAACAGGTCGCCTCGGGCACGATGATAGCGTCTAAATTTAACAAAAGCCGCTCGAAATACTCGATATTTTTCTTTGCTAACACCTCAACCGTCGCAAAATCCCCCGTGAAATACGCCGGCGCGCCGCAACAGGCCTGCTTTTTCATCAAATTTAAATTTAGCCCTAGCTCGCGCGCGATCTTAACGAGAGCCTCGCCGACGCCCGTATATGCGTAGTTTCCCATACAGCCGATAAAAACTCCGATGGTTTTATCGCTGCCGTTATCGATAAACTCGGCGTGCGAGTTTAAAAAGCTCTTTTTGCTAGCAGTGGGCAAAAGCCGCTCTTTTTTTACCATCGGCAGGCTAAACCTCGGACTCATCGCGCCTTCGCGGATCTTAAACGCGCAGCTTTGAAACACGTAGCCAAGCTTTGCCGCCAAGTCCATAACCGCGCGGTGGCGCAGTAGCCAAAAAAACGCCTTTTTGTACCACGCGATGCCAAATTTTTCCGCGATGTCGCGTCGGACGTTTTCTATCGCCGTATCCACGCGCAAGGAGTTTGGACAGACCTCGACGCAGCTAGTGCATAAAAAGCAGCTTTCAAAGATATTTTTAACGTTTTTATCAAGCTTCAGCTCGCCGCGCTCGTAGGCTCCGACAAGGTCTAAAAAGCCGCGCGGAGAGGTCGTTTCGTCGGAGTTTACGTGATGGATCGTGCAGACTTGGATGCATTTGCCGCATTTTACGCATTTATCCGAAATTTCGCTAAATTTAAACATTTTCGCGTCAAACCGTTTTAGAAAATCGGCGTAAATTTTCCGGTATTTTTTTCAGATACGCGTCAAAGCACATCGCGATATTGCGGATGATTAGCGTGCCCGTCTCGTTTACGCTGATTTTTTCTGGCGTTACGGTTACGAATTCGCTCAAATTTTCAAGCTCGACCAAATCATCTTTAAAGTACTCGAAAAATTTGATGCCAAATTTATCCTCGACAGCCTTGATATCAAGAGCGAAGTTGCTCATTAGGCTCATTATCACGGCTTTTCTTATTAGATCGTCTTCATTTAGATAAATGCCCTTGCAATACGGCAAAACGCCGCTATCTAGGGCCTTTTCGTATTCGTCCATGTCCTTGAAATTTTGAGCGTAGTATCTTTGCCCCTCGCCGATACTAGTTAGTCCGATGCCGATTAGATCGGCTCCGCCCTTGGTCGTGTAGCCTTGGAAGTTGCGATGAAGCGTGCCGTTAGCAAGCGCGCCGAAAAGCTCGTCGCCAGGCTTTGCGAAGTGATCCATACCGATCATTTTGTAGCCGTTTTTGATAAAAAACTCGGCCGTGTATTTTAAAATTTCAAGCTTGGTTTTGGGGCTAGGCAGCGTAGCTTCGTCAAATTTACGCATAGATTTTTTTATCCACGGCACGTGCGCGTAGTTAAACACCGCCAAACGGTCGGGAGACAGCGTCAGAGCCTTATCCAGCGTCGCTTTAAAACTATCTAGCGTCTGATATGGAAGGCCGTAGATCAGGTCCATATTTATCGAGTTTATGCCCTTAGCGCGTGCCATATCCACGGCGTTTTTGGTAATCTCGTAGGGCTGGATGCGGTGGATCTCTTTTTGCACGCGCTCGTCAAAGTCCTGCACGCCGTAGCTAACGCGGTTAAAGCCGTGCGAAATCAGTACGTCAAGCTGCTCGGACGTTAAAAATCTCGGGTCGATTTCGCAGCTGATTTCAGCCTCTGGCGAGAAATTTTTAAATTTAGCCTTTATCATTTTTATGATTTCATCGAGCTGTCCCGCGCTGTAAAAGGTCGGAGTACCGCCGCCAAAGTGCATTTGTAGCACCGGCGCGCTCGTGTCGAGGTTTGCGGCCAAAATTTCAAGCTCTTTTTGCAAATACTCCATATAGCGCGTTTTGCGGTCCTCTTTGCTCGTATAAATCACGTTGCAACCGCAAAAATAACAGGCGCTACGGCAAAACGGCAGGTGCAAATAAAGCGAAAGCGGGCGCGAGGCGTCGCGGTTTTTTAGCTCGGCTAGATAGTCCTCGTAGCTAAATTTATCGCTAAACTCGGGTGCGGTCGGATAGCTCGTGTAGCGCGGCCCCGGGCGCGAATACTTCACGTAAGCGTCAAAATCTATCATAGCGTTTTATTCCTCGCGTTTTTCATTAAATTCTGCATATCGACAAATAGATTGGGATGCTGCTTTTTGATATCCTTTACCAGTTTTTCCAAATTTACGTCGATGCTTTTTTTCTTTTTGCTCTTTGCGGCAATCTTGCGTATCTCGTCCATCGCCACGACCCAAACGTCCGCAAAATCTATCGGCACGTTTTGCCAGATCGTCTTTTCAAGCCTTAGCTCGAAATTTTCCTTTTGGACGTTGCGGTAGGCTTCGATGAGCTGCGAGAGCGATTTTAACGAAACCATCGTGTGCAAATTTTGATTTTCGTCAATGCCGAACCACGGCTCCACCCCATCCCACGAGCCGCTTTTTAGGCTGAGGCTCATTTGACTCGGATCGCTTGTCGGTACGATCTCAAATATCGTTTTCTCGCCCTCTTTTATCCCGAGCTCGCCCGAAATTTCGTCGATTTTTTCTTATGTTTTTTGTAGATTTTTTTCTTTCATTTACTTCCTTAACTTACCCGTTTCGCTGCCTATCCAGCCACACCATCACGCCTTTTTGCGCGTGCAGGCGGTTTTCTGCCTCGGCAAAAATCTCGTCCGCATGCGCTTCAAACACCGCCTCGCTCACCTCGTATCCGCGGTAGGCCGGCAAGCAGTGCAAAAATATCGCGCCGGGCGCGGCTAATTTTATCAAATTTTCATCCACGCAAAATCCGGCAAAGTCCTTTATGCGCTTTTCTTTTTCCGCCTCTTGCCCCATCGAGACCCAGGTATCGGTAGTAACGACGTCTGCGCCAGAAACGGCTTCTTTTGCGTCATGGGTTAGATAAATTTTAGCTCCCGAAATTTGAGCGTTTTTCATCGCTAAATTTAAGATTTCGGCGTCGGGTTCGTAGCCTGCGGGCGCCCCTATTCTTAGTTCTAAGCCAAGCTTGCTAGCTAGCATCAGCCACGAGTGGGCCATGTTGTTGCCGTCGCCCACATAAGCTACGCATTTGCCTGCGTCAAATTCCAGCATCGTGAGGTAGTCCGCCATAAGCTGCACCGGGTGAAATTTGTCGCTAAGGCCGTTTATCACGGGCACGCGGCTAAATTTGGCAAATTCCTCGAGCGTCTCGTGGCGATTTACGCGAGCCATGACGAGATCGCACATTCGCGAGATCACGCGCGCGGTGTCTTTTATCGGTTCGCCGCGCCCGATCTGGATATCACTTGAGTTTAGAAACAGCGCGTGTCCTCCAAGCTCATTCATCCCCACGTCAAAGCTTACGCGCGTTCTAGTCGAGCTTTTCTCAAATATCATCGCCAGTTTTTGATCTTTTAGATACGGTTTGAAATCTCGCGCTTTTGCCTCTTTTTTTATCTCGCGCGCCAAATTTATCATTTCTAAAATTTCGTCTTTGCCGAAGTCGTTTAGCGTCAAAAAGTGTCGCATTTTGCCCCCTTGTTCCCAAATTTGCCCACAAATTTTTAAGGCGGAGTATTGTGAGATGGATTTAAATGTTGTGCAGAAATTTTAAGTCAAGGCTAGACAAGTAGTCTGCCGCAGACTTAAAATTTCCTCTGCTCGCAGTTGCGAGTACAACGAAGCAAAAATCTCTCTCAAAAGCACTCAAAAAACGAGCCGCTATTTTCTTAGTAAAGCGGCGGCTTCTTTGGCATGATAGCTTATTATCATATCCGCCCCCGCCCTCTTAAACCCGACTAATGTCTCCATCATCACGCGCTCGTAGTCGATGACGCCCGCAATTGCTGCGGCTTTTAGCAGGGCGTATTCGCCGCTCACGTTATACGCGCAGATCGGCAGTCTCGTCGCCTCGCGCAGATCGCGGATGATATCTAGATACGCAAGGGCGGGCTTTACCATCAAGATATCGGCGCCCTGCGCCTCGTCTTCTAGGCTCTCGCTCACGGCTTCTAGGCGGTTTGCGCTATCCATCTGATAGCTTTTTCTATCGCCGAAGCTCGGCGCGCTCTCGGCTACGTCGCGAAACGGTCCATAGTATGCCGAAGCAAATTTAGTCGAATACGCCATAATCGGCAAATTTTCGTATCCGTTCATATCCAGCGCCCCGCGCAAGGTAGCGATGATGCCGTCCATCATACCGCTTGGAGCGATTATATCGGCGCCGTTTCTAGCGTGGATCAGCGCTTGTTTAGCGGAGATCTCCAGCGTAGCGTCGTTATCGACGGTCTGATGGACGTGATCTAGGATACCGCAGTGGCCGTGATCGGTGTACTCGCAAAAGCAAAGATCGGTTATCACGACGAGGTCTGCAAATTTATCCTTTATCGCTCGTAGCGCGGTCGCTATGATGCCATCATCGCTCAGGGCGTCGCTACCTACGCTATCTTTTAGGCTAGGGATTCCAAACAAAATAACCGCTTTTATGCCTAAATTTCGCACGATTTCGCACTCTTTTAAAATTTCGTCCAAACTCATCTGAAAGACGCCCGGCATCGAGCTTATCTCTTTTTTCACGCCCTTGCCTTCGACGACGAAAAGCGGATAGATAAAATCGCTCGCCGCAACGCTAGTTTCGCGCACCATCTCTCTGATCGCGGGATTTATCCTGAGTCTTCTAAAACGTTTAAACATAATTTTCCTTTTACTTCGCTACAATTTACGCTTAGTGTAACATAATAGGAGTTAAAAATTTATGAATATCGAGCTTTCAAATACGGCAAATTTACCCTCTCGCTTCGGGACGTTTGAGATACAGGCGTTTAAGGAGGGGCAGAAGGAGCATTTAGCGATATTTAAAAGACCTTTCGGCGAGGTCGTAAACGTCCGCATCCACTCCGAGTGCCTAACGGGCGATGCGATCGGTAGCCTAAAATGCGACTGCCGCGACCAGCTCGAAGCCAGCCTAAAATACATCGAAGAGCACGGCGGTATGGTGATCTATCTGCGCCAAGAGGGGCGAAATATCGGCCTGCTAAACAAAGTAAACGCGTACCATCTGCAAGACGAGGGCTTTGATACCATCGAGGCAAACCACCAGCTAGGCTTTAAGGCCGACGAGCGCACGTATGAGATCGTGGATTTTATCTTAAAGCACTTCGGCATCGAAAAGATAAATTTGCTAACCAATAATCCAAAAAAATTATCCGGGCTAAAATGCGTGCAGATCGTCTCTCGCGTGCCGATCGTCATACACGCGAACAAATTTAACGAAAACTACCTGCGCGTAAAAAAAGAGCAGATGGGGCATATGCTAGATGAAAATTGACCTGCCAAGAGACTTTGACGCGCAAACGGCGAAATTTAGCGAAATTTTAGCTAAATTTAACCGCGTGCACAGCCTAACTAACTACAAAAATTTAAACGAGCAGATCGCCGATAGCATAGCTCCGCTTGAAATTTTCCAGCAAATTGCGGACGCTAAAACGGCGATTGACATCGGCAGCGGAGCGGGCTTTCCCGCGATATTTCTCGCGATGATTTTAAGGGAGTGCGAGTGGTATCTCTTTGAACCCAGCCCGAAAAAATCGGCGTTTCTAAGCTACGTCAAGGCCGAGCTAAATTTAACCAACGTCCGCGTAAAATCTTGCAAGATCGAGGACGGCGAGCCCTTTACGGCGCAGCTGATTACCAGCCGAGCGCTAATGAAAACGAAAGATTTGCTTGGCATTTGCGGCGGCTTTTTTGACGCGCAAACTCAAATTTTACTCTACAAAGGAAGCAGCGTGCAAAGCGAGCTAGAGGGGCTCAAAGCTCAAATTTACGGGCGCGGCAACCGAAATTACGTACTTATAAAGGGCGGCGATGTTATTTAAAATTTTGGCTTTTTTGGCGGTTTTAATCGCGATTTATTTGATATTTTTTAAAACCCGGATCAAAAGAGGCGTAAAAGGCGCAAAAAAAGAGGACAAAGAGGCCGAAAATTTCGTCGAATGCAAAAAGTGCGGCACCTTTATAGAGGCAAAAGACGCCGTAATAAGCGGCGGCGGATACGTCTGCGAGGACTGCATAAAGGATAACAAATGAAACTAATCGGTCACGAGCTAGTGCCGTACGAGCCGCTGTTTTGGCGCGAGAATGCCCGGCAGATCGAAGCGGGCAAGCAAAATTTATTTAAATTTGACGCAGCCTCGATAAAGCGTGCGCAGGAACTCGGCGCCCAGTTTAGCGTCGAAGCTGAAAATCTAAACGAAGTCATCGTCGCAAACGCGGCCGGAGCGAAATTTATCATCATGCCCCGCGAGCTTGCCGGCAAAGCGGCAAAGCTAGCGCAGGACTATCTATTTGACGCTCAAATTTGCGCCTTTGTAGAAAGCGAAAACGAGCTAGCAGCGCTTAGCGAGACGGGCGCGGACGTCGCGATATTTAAAACCGCCGTAATAGGCAAGGATAAACGATGATAAAATTTCCGACGCTATATCTAAAATTTTTAGAAGATATCGATGGCGAGGAGTGCGTGGACGTTTTTAACGAAATGGGCGCGGGTGCGTATCTATACGGGCGCGCGGCTCTAGCCGAGCGAAACGAAACCTACGAAGTGGCGCTTTACGAGCCAAATTTTTATATGATAGGCCAAGACGGCGACCTTGGATTTTTTATAAAGTTAAACTCGGACGATGCGATTTATCTAAACGATCTAGGCGCGCTAGGTTCGGCTCCGATGCACCTAGCGGAGCGAGATATTTTTGCCTTTATAAAAAAGATAAAAGACGGCGGCGAGATATTTTCGTAAAATTTTACGAGCAAAGGAAACAAATGGAACTTTTTAAAACCGCATTTTTGATGACGGCGCTAATGCTGCTTTTCGTAGCCGTGGGCGGCGCGATAGGCGGCACTAGCGGCATGCTAGTAGCGTTTTTGATTGCGCTTGGGATGAATTTCTTTTCGTATTTTTTCTCGGACACCCTCGTGCTCAAGCACTACCAAGCCGTGCCGGTGGACGAAGCGCACGCGACGGGGCTTTACCAGATCGTGCGCGAGCTTTGCGCGAAGGCGAATTTGCCGATGCCAAAGATCTACATCATCCCGGAAGCCGTTCCAAACGCCTTCGCCACGGGTCGCAACCCCAGCCACGCCGCAGTGGCCGTGACCGAAGGGCTGCTAAATCTGCTAAACAAAGACGAAATCGAGGGCGTGCTAGCTCACGAGCTAAGCCACGTGCGCCACTACGACATCCTAACCGGCTCTATCGCGGCTGTATTTGCGGGCGCGATAGCGATACTGGCGAATTTCGCGCAGTTTGGCGCGGCGAATCGTCAAGGCAAGCAAAATCCTCTGATGCTAATCGCTCTAGCCGTCATCATGCCGCTAGCCGCTACGATCATACGCATGGCGATCTCGCGGGCGCGGGAGTTTGAGGCAGATAGGGGCGCCGCGATGATAACGGGCAAGCCCCAGCACCTAGCCGGCGCGCTGCGAAAGCTCGAGGACTACGCGCGCGGACGCGTGATGGCAAACGCCGACGAACAAAGCGCGCATATGTTTATCATAAATCCTTTTAGCGGCGTAAAAAGCGCTCTGGGCTCGCTATTTCGCACGCACCCGAGCACTCAAGAGCGTATCGCCGCGCTAGAAAATTTACGCTCGCAACTAGATGGCGGAAGCGGCGTGAAAGGGTATTTTAGAAAGTAAATTTGACGGGCGAATTTAAGCGCAGGTCTTGCCGTTAAATTTAAGCAAAACGGCTCGGCTTCGGGTTTTAAGTTAAAGCCTAATTTAATCCGCGCCGCGTCAAATTTGACCGCCCGCATAAAAGCAAATTTATCAAAAAGGCAAAATATGAAAATAGCCGTAAACGGCACGAGCGGATTTATCGGCGGCGAGCTCTGCCGCTTTTTTAGAGCCGAAGGTCACGAGGTCGTAGCTATACCGCGAGCCGCTTATGCCGACAAAGACGCGCTCAAAAACCTCGTCAAAGGCTGCGACGCGGTTATAAATTTAGCCGGCGTCTCCATCGCCGCAAGGTGGAGCGAGGCCTATAAAAAGCGCCTTCGCGCAAGCAGGATAGAGACTACGCGCACGCTGGTTTGCGCTATAAACGAGCTAGAAAATTCGCCCTTTTTCATCAGCGCTTCAGCCGTCGGGATATATGAAAACGGGCTTAGCCACGACGAAAGCTCGGTCAAATTTGACCGCGGATTTTTGGGCGAGCTAGCATGCGAGTGGGAGAGCGAGGCCTCTAAAGCGCGGACGCAAACGGCGATATTTCGCCTAGGCGTGGTGCTGGGACGAGGCGGCGCACTAGCTAAGATGCTGCCCGCATTTAGGCTCGGTCTTGGCGGCAAGATCGGTAGCGGCGAGCAGGCGTTTTGCTGGATTCACACAACGGATTTGCTGGAAGCGTTTAAATTTGTCTTACAAAACCGTCAAAGCGGCGTTTTTAATCTCGTTTCGCCGACTCCTAGCACAAACGGCGAATTTACTCAAATTTTAGGCGAGGTTTTGGGGCGACCGACGTTTTTTAAAGTGCCTAAATTTGCGCTAAATTTGATGCTGGGCGAGGGATCAAGCGTACTGCTTGAAGGAGCGAAAGTCTATCCGCAAGCCTTGATAAAAAGCGGATTTAGCTTTAAATTTGGCGATCTAAAAACGGCGCTTGGGGATATTTTGAAGTAAATTTAAATAATTTTGCCTGCTTAGCCGAATACTCCTCTTCGGTCTTTGCAAAATGCGGCTCGCGCTAACCCAGCGTAAATTTGACACCGCTACAAAAATTTAGCCGCGGCTAGAATCTCGTCCGTTTTTATCGCAAATCCGAATTAAAAACGCAGGCATAGAGACATAAGGGCAGATGCGATAACGCCCCAAAACATAAAATACTTTGCCCGCTGATATGGCGGGCTATAAATCGACAAGCAAAATTTAGCAAACCTGACGCTTAGGCAAAATTCTGCGTAAATTTGAATCAGACGGCAAATTTGCACTTTTGAAGATAGCAAACTAAGCCCATAAATTTGAAAAGCTAGCTTTTGACGCTAGTTCTGCGCGCAGAGTTTGCTACCTGGCGCGCTCAAGCGGACTTACGAGAAGTTTTACTCAAACCGCCTCGAGATGCTAGGCGAGAGCTTGGTCAAGACGTCATAACTGATCGTGCCGAAAAAATCCGCCCATACGCTAGCGTCGTCAAATACGCAAATTTTATCGCCCGCATCTTCGCAGCAAAAGCTATCCATTGACATTTTGCCCAGCAACCGCTGTCCGCCGGCAGTCTTTAGCTCGCCCTCGCCCGCGTAGCGCAGCAATCCGTCGCCGTAGCCTAGGTCGTAAACGGCGATTTGCATATCCTCGCTCGCGCAAAATTTAGCGCCGTAGCCCGCACATTGTCCTTTTTTTAGCACCCTGCCGCTAACCTTATGCGCCCAGAGCGACGCCACGCGCTTTAGTCCCAAGCTCTCGTCAAACTGCGCGTATCCGTAGGCTGCGATACCCACGCGCACGCACTCGTCCGCTAGCTCGCCGAAACGCTCGGTCGCAGCGGAGTTATGCGAGTGAAAGACCAAACCCTCGCCGCAAATTTCGCGCGCTACGGCTTTTGCCGCGGCGAAATTTTGCCTCTGCACGAAATAATCGCTACTAAGCTCTTCGGCGCTTCTAAAATGCGTAAATGCGCCGCAAATTTGCAGTCCGTACGCCAAAGCCGCCTCGCACGCCGCACGCACTTCGCCCACCCCCACGCCGTTTCGGTGCATGAGCGTATCGACGGCGATATGCACGCGCGCGCCTTTTTTAAATTTAGAAATCAGCGAAACGTCGTTTACCGCATAGATAAACCGCCTACTCTCACCGCCGTGCGGAATGTGCGAAAGGATGAGAATATGCTCGAAAAAGGGCTCTAGCTCGCGCGCCTCGGCCTCGTTTTTGACCGCGCAAAATTTAATACCGTAGCTCGCCGCCTCTCGCCCCACAAGCGCCGCTCCATGCCCGTAGGCATTGTCTTTTAGCACCAAAATCACTCGATCTTTGCCGCCGGCTTTGGCGCAAATTTTGGTTAGATTATGTATGTAGGCGGATCTGTTTAAAACGAGCTCAGACATTGAAATTTACGCCAAACGCCTCGTAAACGTTAGGAAGCAGCTTTCTGATATTATAATCATAAGCGTAAAATTTAGCGTAAAGCGCCTTTAGATCTGCCTCTTCAACTGCCGCAAAATCAAACACGTCCGTGCCCGCAACCTTTGGCACCTGGCGGTCTAGCTCAGCGAAAAACTCGCCCCTCGCCTTTAAAATTTCCTCGATTTGAGCCTTTACTATTTCGCTTTTTTCTTGCATTTACTTCTCCGTTAAGATTTTAAATTTATCTTTATCTAGCCGCACATAGAGCTCTTTTTGCCCCTTAAATTCGTGACTGGGCGCAATATAATCCTCATCAAAAACCACTCTAAAAAGATTTTGTCCTTTGACGTTCGGATACGGCGTCACGCTAAAATTTGAAGCTTTTATGCTCTTTTTTTCTTTTAGCGCGAAAATTCTTTTTTTATTTTCAGCAAATTTAGCCCTCGTTAGCGCGTTTTTGCCCTCTATTTTTACAAATTCGTCCGCATAAAAGCCGAGGTAAATTTTAGTTTCGTTATCTCGCCACGCCTGCAACCACTCGTGCAGATGCGCCAGCACGCGCGCGACGTCATCTTTGCTAGCGTCCACCTTCTGACTTTCGCTGATTATCACGACGCCCCCGCTGCCGATCAGTTGGCCGAATTTCACCAGCGCATCGTTGTTAAACGCCACGCAGCCGCGCGTTTTTACTTCATCCTCGCGCTTGCCTTTCATCGGCAGACCGTGTATCCAGATGCCTCCGCCCGTTTTTTGTGCGGCCTTATCGTGTGCGTTCGGGTACGATAACGACATCGCAAGCGGTCCGTAAAAGGGATCTGGCGGCGTAAATTTATCCGTTACGTCGTAAACTCCGACCGGCGTTTTTAGGTCGCCTTCTTTAAATTTATCCCCGCTTTTGCCAGTTATCACGCTTTGCGAAAAAATTTGCTCCAGCGCGCCACCTGCGTACTCGAAGCTTTGCAGGGTTTTTTGCGCTTTATTTATGACGATGATTTTGGTCTTAGCCTCGTAGTAGCCGTATCTGACGTCGGCTGCGCCTAGCTTTTCCAGCCAGTATTTAGCGCCCGTCAAATTCGCGTCCGCTAGAGACTTGGCGGCTAAAATTTGAGAAAAAAAGATAGAAAAAATCAGTAAGCCGAGTAGTTTTTTCAAAATTTTCCTAACGTTGCGTAATTTCGTAATAAAGGTCGCAATTATATTACATTTTCTCTTAATTTTAAAAAAAACGCTCGTTTTTGTGTTACAATATCCGCTATCAAAATCTAATTAACAAGGATGCAAAAATGAAAAGCAAATTTTTAGCTTTATCGCTGTTAGTCGCCTCTTTGGGCTTTGCAAACGCCGCAGATATCGAGATCTCAGATATCTACGCTAAAGCCACTCCTCCGGGCGCTAAAAATACGGCTCTGTTTTTTAACGTCAAAAACAACACCGATAAACCGGTAAAACTAATCGGCGCTAGCTCTCCCGCAGCCGCTACGGGCGAGATACACACGCATAAAGACGTAGACGGCATGAAAAAAATGGTGCAGATAGAAAACATCGAAGTGCCTGCGATGGGCGAGGCGAATTTAAAACCAGGCGGTTTGCACGTGATGCTGATGAATGTAAAAACCCCGATCAAAGAGGGCGACAAACTAGACGCTACGCTAGAGTTTGATAACGGACAAAAACTCGAAGTAAAAGACATCGTCGCAAAAGCGGTCGTTAAAAAAGACGGCGAGCACGGACACGATCACGGCGCGCACGATCACGGCGGACATCATAAGCATTAATGAAAAAATTTCTCATCGTTTTGGTTGCGCTAGTCGGGGTTTTTGCGACCTCGGCGTACCTGTTTTTTAAACCGCAAGCGCAAGAGGACTTTTTGAGCGCAGAGGACGTGGGGGCAAATTTAACCCCGCTTCCTTGCGATATGAACGCTGAGCACTCCTGCGGCGTAGAGTTTCGCGGTAAGACGGTTAAATTTAGCCTCTCGCCAAAGCCAGTTTACACGATGCAGCCGACAATCGTGCGCATCGAGGGGCTAGAAGGGTTTAAAGACCCGAGCCTTGAGATCCACGGCGTAAACATGGATATGGGCGTCATCAAGGCCGAAGTCGAAAAGCGCGATAACGCCTACGTCTCAAACGTCGTGCTAAGCGCGTGCCTGATAAACATCATGAGATACCGTTTCGAGGTGCTGGAAAACGGCAAAAGAAGCGGGCTTTATATAGACTTCGACTTGCATCAATAGACGCAAATTTTACTTAAAAAGGGCGGATGATGAAAAAGCTTATTATCGCAGTTATACTGATTTTAACGGTTCTTGGCGCAGGCTATCTCGCACTCTACTCAAACAAATACGCCCCTAACGGCCAAAGCGCAAACGTCGCCGAGGGTCAAAAAAATTATGATTTTACCGGTAAGGGCGCAAACGGCGCGGTGAGTCTAAAGAGCTTTGATGGTAAAAATAAGATCATATACTTTGGCTACACCTCGTGTCCGGACGTCTGCCCCGCGACTTTAGGTATCTTAAGCGGCGTGTTAAATGAGCTTAAAAGAGACGATATCGTCGTGATTTTCGTCACTCTCGACCCGGAGCGCGACGAGCCAAAAAACGTGGATGAATACGCAAAATACTTCTATCCGGACTCATACGGCGTCGTAGTAAACGACCTACCGGGGATTGCCAAAAACTACGGCGTAAAATACCAAAAAGTTCTGCTGGAAAAGTCTGCTATGGAGTACTCCGTCGCACACAGCTCCTCACTCTACGTACTAGACAAAAACGGCAAATTCGTAACCGAAATATCAAATTTAACCCCGCAAAATATCAAAAAAACGTTGGAAAATTTAGAGAAATAACGGCTAGCTATTTTATAAAGTCCGTGTTACGTTATAACGCAGATTCATTTTTATATATCAAATTATTACGAAAGTTGATTTAAGTCAATATTTTTTTAAGCTCGCCCGCTGTATAGTTTCATCAAATTTTAAAGAAGGAACGATTTGAGCCCACGCACGCTAGCAAGCGTTTTTTATCTACTGTTTTTAGTCGTGGCAAGCTACGGTTTTGAGCCTAGCACCGACGTAAAAAGCTATGCCTTTAGCGAACTTAACGGCGGAAAAATAGCCCTATACGACGCGGCAAATGAGCTAAAAATCATCGATGCGGCAAATCTACGACCAAGCGCGCAAACAACCTTGACCGAAGACGAGATAACCTCGCTTGCTTTTGACGCGGGCGAGCTATACGCCGGGCTTTCTAGCGGAATAATCGTTAAATTTAGCAAGGATTTAAACTCCAGGGAAGTGGCGCTGGACGTCTCAAGTCTCGGTCTTGATGTGCGCATAACGCATCTAAGCATATCAGGCGGTAAAATTTACGCCGTGGCGGGAGAAAATATCTTTCTCGTATACGACCCGTCCGCCAAAAAGCTCTCCGCCGCGCGCCTTAGCGGCGTATACCGCGTATCAACCTGCAAAATCATAAACAGCGCCGCCGTAATAACCGGCTGGGATAGGTCGGTTTTTAGGTTAAATTTGACCTCGATGGAGGTAAAAAATCAAGGCAAACTAAATGCGGTGGCCTTAAGCGCGGCGCAGGCGGGCCAAGATATGCTTTGGGGTCTAGCTAGCGGAGAGATAGCGAGCGTAAAATTTAAAGCCGAGGAAAATTTAGCCCCTAGCGAGCGTACAGACCCAAAAACGGCGCAAACAAGCACGGTAAATTCGCTAAGCAAACAGTCGTTAAACGCGGCTAAAGACAAAGCCTCTCAGGACGGCTTTAAAGCAAATGCGGCGGATAAAACGGACGTAAATTTAAGTCAAAACGCGGTTTTGCCGCAAGCCCACGGCGATAAACTCGAGGCGAATTTAGCAGATAAAACTGCAAAAAACGAAGCGGACGTAAATTTGTCGCGCAAAAAAACGAGCGTAAATTTTTTAGATACGAAACCCTCGGCAGATACGCGCGAGATCGTCCCAAAAAGCCTAAACGCAAAAATTTATAAAATCTCGAATCTACGGATAAAAAGCCTGCTATCCGTGCGGGATAAAATTTATATCGGCCTTGATAACGGCGAGATTTGGCGCGCGAACGCAAATTTTACGGACATAGAGCAGCTCGGGAAAAATTCAGATGCGATAATAAGCGTTTTTAATAATAATGAGGATATAATAACCGTAAGCATAAACGGCGAAATTAAAATTTATAAATAAAATCTTAAGAAAGGAGATTTTTAATGAACAAAATTTTTAGTTCAGGCATCGTTGCGGCGGCGTGTATGGCGTTTGCAGTTAGCAGCGCGTGCGCGGCAGATAGCGACCTGCAAGCTATTATGAAAGCGCGCGGGCTAACGGAAAAAGACGTCCTAGCGGCTGCTAAAACGTATCAGCCAAGCGGCAAGAAGGATGATTATATCGTCTTTTCCTCGGGAGGCCAAAGCGGACAGGTGATGGTTTATGGCGTACCTTCGATGAGGATTTACAAATTTATCGGCGTCTTTACGCCCGAGCCTTGGCAGGGATACGGCTTTGATGAGGAGTCTAAGGCCATCCTAAAAAGCGGCGCGATTAGGGGCAAGGAACTTTCGTGGGGCGATACTCACCACCCTGCTCTAACCGAGAAAAACGGCGAATACGTCGGCGATTATCTTTTCATCAACGACAAGGCCAACCCTCGCATCGCGGTTATAAATTTGCACGATTTTGAAACTACGCAAATCGTCGTTAATCCGATCGTAAAAAGCGAACACGGCGGCAGCTTCATCACTCCAAATAGCGAATACGTCATCGAAGCGGCGCAGTACGCGGCTCCGCTAGATAACGGCTACCACTCTATAGACGAGTACGAAAGCGCATACCGCGGCGCGGTAACGTTTTGGAAATTCGACTATCCAAAAGGCAGGATAGACGAGAAAGCTTCATTCTCGCTTGAGCTTCCTCCGTATTGGCAAGATCTAAGCGACGCCGGTAAGGGCGAGAGCTTTGGCTGGGCGTTTTCTAACTCCATAAACTCAGAGATGTATACCGGAGGTATCGAAAAGGGCTTGCCTCCGTTTGAAGCGGGCGCTAGCAGAAACGATACTGACTATTTGCACGTTTATAACTGGCAAATTTTAGAAAAACTAGCTCAAGACAAGAAAAACTACAGAGAGATAAACGGCCACAGAGTAGTTACGATAGAGGCTGCCGTTAAAGCCGGTGCGCTATTTTTGATCCCCGAGCCAAAGAGCCCGCACGGCGTAGACGTTAGCCCGGACGGCCGATATATCGTTATCGGCGGTAAGCTAGATACGCACGCTACGGTTTTTGACTTTAGAAAGATCAAAAATTTAATCGATAAAAAAGAATTTGCCGGCACCGACTCTTACGGCATACCGATTCTTGATTTGCAAAAGACCCTACACGGACAAGTAGAACTCGGCCTTGGACCTCTACACACGGCGTTTGACGCGCAAGACGGCGTACTTTATACCTCGCTTTACGTCGATAGCCAGATCGTAAAATGGGACTATAAAAATTTAAAAGTCCTAGATAGAATCAACGTCCACTATAACATCGGACACCTAGACGCGATGGAGGGAAAATCAGCCAAACCTAAGGGCAAATACGTAATCGCTCTTGACAAGCTATCAATCGACCGCTTTAACCCGGTAGGCCCTCTTCACCCGCAAAACCACCAGCTAATCGACACTACGGGCGCAAAGATGGAGCTTTTATACGATATGCCGATACCTCTTGGCGAGCCTCACGACGTTATATCTATCGAGGCTAGCAAGCTAAAACCGGCTACCACCTACGCCATGGGAACAAACTCTCGCACCGGTAAAGAAAGTCCGTTCGCAACTCTTGCCGGACAAGAAAGAGTCGAGCGCAACGGCAAAAACGTAACCGTCTACGCTACGATGATCAGAAGCCACATCAACCCTGAGCATATCGAGGTAAATAAAGGCGACAACGTAACTATCCACCTAACAAACCTAGAGCGCGCACAGGACGAGACTCACGGCTTTACGGTCGATCTTTACAACATCCACGCCTCTTTAGAGCCGGGTAAAACCGCAACCGTAAATTTCGTAGCCGACGAAGAGGGCGTATTCCCTTACTACTGCACCGAATTTTGCTCTGCATTGCACCTTGAGATGATGGGCTATTTGCTAGTTAAAGATCCGAATAAAAAATACGAATCGGCAAAAGCAAATAGGCTAAAAACCCTAAGTCCCGAAGCCCTAAAAGCCGAATACGATAAAGTAATCGCTACAAATAAAGCTACCGACGAAGTTATCCAAAGCGTCGTAGCCTACCTAAAAGAAAAGCATTACGAAAAATATCCTAAGGTAAAAGAGCTAGTTACCGACGCGCTGGATCAATACGGCAAAATCCCCGAGGCTAAAGCAAAAGCCGACGAAGCCTATAAAAAAGGCGACGTAAACGGCGCGATACTTTGGGAGTACCAAGTGTGGCAGTATATGGTTAAAACCGCAGACGTCGGTCTAAGAGCTAAAAACAATCTCGCCAAAGAGATCGCTACGCCTATGAGTCCGGCTGCGGCTAAAGGCGAGGCCGCATATCTAAAAGGCGGTTGCAACGCTTGCCACGTCATCGGCCAGGTTAGCTCGGGCCCGGATCTAACGGGCGTTCTTTTACGTCACGAAAACGGCGAGAAATGGGTATTTGACTTCGTCAAAGATCCGTCTAAATTTTACGGCGACGAGTATATCAAGTCTATGATCGATTACTTTAACCTAAGAATGCCTAACCAGCACATGAGCGATCAAGAGGTCAAAGATATCATCGAATACCTAAAATGGATCGACGAAAACGTTGGAATGTAATCTAAATTTGAGCTTAGCGGCTCAAATTTAACCGCTAAATTTAAGGCTCGGAGCGCTTAATCCGAGCCTTTTTCGTTAAATTTAAAAAGCCTTTCGCGAAAAATTTTTTAAATTTAATAAAGGAGAAACGATGAAGAAGTATCAAATTTACACTATTATCGCGTTAGTTTTGATGACCGTTTGTTTTACGATTCCGGTCCTTGGATGGTTCGGCGCGAAGGCCAAAATTGCCGCCGGCGAGCCGATTGCAGGATATTCGTATAAAATTTACGACCTTTACACCTCGTTTCAGTACAAAAATCACTTGATGCCAGACGACGTAAAAGCCAGCCTACAAAAAGCGATCGAGCAAAAAGCCGAGATCGGCACGCCGTCTTTTCCTATCTGGTACGTCGCGCTTGAAGCGCCAAACTACCCAAAAGACGCCTTTCCGGACGGCATTCCCGTTTATTTCCACGTTGACGGATACGGCGGCGACGTACACGAGATGAACACCATAAACCACTATATCGGCATGTATCCGATGGAGCACGGCGGCAACGTCGAGCGCGCGATTGCGCCTTATTATCTGCTTATTTCCACGCTTTGCATGCTAGCCTTTTTGTACTACGACGGCAAATTTAACTCCCTACTCATGGTGCTTCCCGCTATCGCTCCGCTACTTTTTATGGGCGCGTTTGCGGGCTGGCTTTATTGGTACGGGCACAATATGCAAGAGTGGGGCGCGTTTAAGATAAAACCGTTTATGCCGACCGTACTTGGCGACGGCAAGGTCGCGCAGTTTACGACGCACTCGTATCCTAGCATAGGATTTTGGGTGATGATAGCTATGAGCGCGCTTTGCATCCTAGCCGTATTTTCTAAGAAAAAAGAGCTCAAAGAAGCCAAATGAAATTTAAGCTTTTGCTCTTTTGCGCGCTAAATTTGACGGTCTTCGCCGGTCCGCTACAAGACGCTATAAACGCTGCCGAACCGGGCGACATCTTGCGCCTAAACGACGGACTTTACGAGGGAAATATAATCGTCGATAAACCGCTAACGATAATAGGCAAAGGCGAGAACGCCGTGATACGAGGCGACCGCAAATCAAGCGTGATAAAAGTAACGGCAAAAAACGTAAAGCTTATAAATTTAAACATCGAGGGCAGCGGCACGAGCCAGATGAACCTAGATGCGGGCATAAGCTGCGCAAAGGGCAATAATATTTTAGTCGAGAAAAGCCGCTTTAAAGACGTGCTTTTTGGTATCGAGCTATCAGAATGCAACCAAGCCGTGATAAGAGATAACAACATCACCTCAAAAGAGGGCTTTGACGTGCCCAGACGCGGAGACGCCGTACGCGCGTGGTATTCGCACGAAAATTTGATCGAGCGAAACTACGTCTATAGCAGCCGCGACATCGTGGCGTGGTTTTCTAGCAACAACATAATCCGCAAAAACTACGGACAAAACAACCGCTACGCCGTGCATACGATGTACTCGGCGGGCAACCTCATCGAGGATAACGAATTTAGCGGCGGCGCGGTAGGGATGTATTTTATGTTTTCTACAAATTCTCTCGTGCGCCGAAACGTGATAATCAACTCAAACGGAGCCTTTGGCGTGGGTATCGCGCTAAAAGATACATCGGGCTTTACCGTGAGCGAAAATACCTTTTTGTATAACTCGCGCGGCATCTACTCCGACCGCTCGCCGCTAAATCCGGGCACCGTAAACACCATAGAAAACAATCAAATTTTATACAACGTCATCGGGCTGCAAATGCACGCGACGCAGGAAAAAAGCGTGTTTAAGGGCAACGATTTTATTGGCAATATGGAAACGGCTATCAACGACACTCCTGGCTCAAAGATCGAGCTAAACGAGTGGAGCGGTAATTATTTCGACGAATACGAAGGCCTAGACGTCGATAGAGACGGTATCGGCGACACGCCCTACTCGCACTTTATTTACGCCGACAAGCTTTGGCAGTATTATCCGGCTTTGCGCTTTTTCTACGGTTCGACCGTGATTAGCGGGCTAAATTTCCTAGCTAAACTAGCGCCTTTTTCCGAGCCGCTTAAGCTTTTAGAGGACGACTCTCCTAAAATGCGCCCCAATAACGCCCAAAAGGTCGCGCTATGAATAGACGAAATTTTATCGCCCTAACGGCAGGCGCGGCGGCCGCAGGCTACGGCATCGGATATTTTTTACCCAAAACGCGCGCGGACGAGCTTTTTTTACGGCCTCCGGGAGCTGTTAAGGATTTTGAGTCGCTTTGCATAAAATGCGGCCAGTGCGTGCAGGTCTGCCCGTATCACAGCATCGGGCTACTAGACATCGCGCAGGGCTACTCAAACGGCACGTCCTACATAAACGCGCACGAGCGAGGCTGCTATCTGTGCGACCTTTTTCCTTGCGTTTTAGCCTGTCCCAGTGGCGCGCTGGATCACGCCACGACGCAGATTAGCGACGTAAAGATGGGCGTTGGCGTGCTAAGGGAGCATGAAGTCTGTCTTGCTTATAAAAACGAAAACGTAAATTTAAGCGGCGTTACGAGAATGCTCGAGCGTAAAATTTACAACGACCGCGAGCAAGCCGTAAAAGACGCCGTCCAAAATAGCATAGATAAACCCTGCGATCTGTGCGTTAGCCTCTGCCCGGTCGGAGACGCCGCCATAACGATGGCTAAAAGCGACGGGCGAAATTTGCCCGAATTTAAACGTGGCTGCGTCGGATGCGGAGCGTGCGCCGAGGTTTGCCCCGTACAAATCATCGACATAGCGCCAAACCGCAGCTATGACGAAATTTACAAAGGATAAAAATGAAAAATAAAATTTTAGGCTGTCTTGTCGCTCTCGCTGCCGCCGCGCTAATAACTGGCTGCGAGAGTAAGGATGATAAAAAAAGCGCGACGCAAGCGGCAAAAACGCAAGCGACGCCCGCCGCCGCAGGCGCGATAGAGACGCAAAAGGCAGACGCTAACGCGACCGCGCAAAAAGACTACGATCAGTTTATGAGTTACGATATAAACGGCAAAAAGAGAGTCAAATTCGGCTTAGACGACGAGGAGAGCGAGACTAGCCGCTCAGTCGGCGCGCTAGCGATGGTGCGAAACCCGCTGCAAAGCATAAATTTAAAACTCGTAAAAGGGCGCCTTAGCAAGGACTTTATCGTAAAATGCTCCGCCTGCCACGACGACTACGCCAACGGCATCATCGGTCCGTCGCTGCTAAATAAAACCTCGGATCAAATTTACGACATGATCTTTGCGTATAAAAACAAGCAAAAGGCAAATCCGCTGATGAAAGATCTAGTCCAAACCCTAGACGAGGCGCAAGTCCGCGCTCTAGCAAACGAAATCAGCGAATTTAACGAGCAGTTTAGAAAAAAATAGGAGGCTAAAATGGGAAAGAAAATAGCGATAATCTTTGGAGCTTTGGTCTTGGTTCTTATGATTTTTATGCTGACTAGCCAGCCCTCAGCACCCATAAAAGACGCCAGCAGACCCGAAATAAAACCTCAAGACTTCGCCCCTAAGCAAGAGCGAAACGAGGAGCTAAATCTGCAAGACGCCGAAGAAATAAAAAAGATAAAACAGCTACAAAACAGCGTCGCAAATCAGCCTAACGAGGGCGTTAGCAAACGATACCTAACATCCTGCGCACCTTGCCACGGAGCAAACGGCAAGGGCGTGATGGCGCCTAAAATCTCAGGCAAAAGCAAGGACGAAATTTTAGCTAGGCTAAAAGACTACAAAGAAAATAAAGTACCAAACAGCCTAATGAAGGGACTTTTAAACAACGTAACGGACGAGGATCTAGGCGCATTAGCTGATGAAATTTCAAAATTTAAAGAGTAGCGGATGAATAAATATAGCACGCGCTGCACGGTCTCAAAGGTCGATTTTTTCGATACGCTGACGATAAAAAACGGCGAGGGCAAAAAAAGCCTCAGCTGGCGAGGACGCCGCCTCATCGTAATCGCGCTAGTGCATATTTTGTTCGTGCTTTCTTACCGCGCGGATATTCAAATTTTAGAAGGCGACATCAGCGGATCAAGGATTTTGGGCTTTCATTTGACCGACGCTTTTATGAGCTTTCAGGTATTTGCCGCGACGCACGAGTTTCCGATAAATCTCATCATCGGCACGGCTACGATTTTACTTTTTTACGCGCTTGTGGGCGGGCGGGCATTTTGCGGCTGGGTGTGTCCCTACACTTTTCTAGGCGAGATCGGCGAGAAAATACACGAAAATTTAGCCGCCAAAAAGATAATCAAACGCCGCGAGTTCGACCCCAAATGGCGCTACGTCTTTACCGCGCTTTTTATCGCGATGAGTTTTGCCAGCTCGCAGCTCGTGTTTGAGATATTTAGCGTGACGGGTATAGTGTCTAGGTTTGTTATTTACGGCTATTTTCACGCGATTTGGTTTGCTCTTTTCGTACTTTTAGTCGAAATTCTCTACTCCCGCAGAGGCTGGTGCCGCTACGTCTGCCCTATCGGCGCGACGTACTCGCTGCTAACGCGCACCAACGCCGTTAAAGTTAGCTGGAACAAAGATCGCTGCGACCACTGTTTAGTCTGCATAGATACCTGCCTCGTGCCGCACGTGCTTGAAATAACGAAGAAAAACGCTAAACTAGACGGCGACGAAAACAAAAAAGAATTTCGTCTCGTGGGCGGCGACTGCACGCTTTGCGGACGCTGTATCGACGTGTGTCACCACGACGCGCTGAAATTCGACAACGGCTTTAAAAAGCTCATCTAAAAGGATAAATTTGATAATCTTAAAAGACATCACCAAGGCTTTTGGCTCACAAAAGATACTGCAAAATGTAAATTTGAGCATAGAAAAGGGGCAAAAAACGGTCGTACTCGGACAAAACGGCGCGGGCAAAAGCTCGCTGATGCGCATAATCCTGGGCGAATTTAAGCCAAACAGCGGCGAAGTGCGAGTAAACGGCTTTGATCCCTTTACCGCGCGCAAAGAAGCCCTTAGCGTGATATCTTTCGTCCCGCAAACGCCACCGCCGCTTAAATTTAACCTAAAAGAGCTTTGCGAGTTTGTCTGCAAAAGCTCGAACGTCGCCCAGAAAAACATAGAAAAATTTTGCGAGAAAATGGAGCTTGATCTAAAAGGGAATTTTCATAAGCCCTTTTACAAACTATCAGGCGGTATGAAGCAAAAAATGCTAATCGCAATCGCCTTTGCCAAAGATACCGAGGCCATGATGTTTGACGAGCCGACGGCAAATTTAGACCCGAAAGCCAGGCGAAATTTTATGGACTTGTTAGGCGAGTTCGCGCGCGAAAAGACGCTGGTTTTCATCTCGCACAGGCTTGATGAGGTGCAGGGTATATCAAACCGCTACGTCGAGATGGATCTGGGGCAGATCATAAAAGACGAGCTAATCTCTCAAGGAGGCGCTCATGCGTAACTTGCTACTCATCGCCAAACTAGACGTCGCCGAGTCGCTACGCTCGCGCTGGTTCCTCATTTATATGCTAGTTTTTATGGGGCTTATCGTTACTTTTATCTTTAGCGGCGTGACGGATTCGCGGGTGCTGGGTTTTAGCGGGCTTACGCGGCTTTTGCTGCTTTTTATCCAAATTTGTATCGTTATCGTGCCCATTTTTATCCTCATCTCAACCGTGCGCAGCATCAGCGCCGACCGCGATACGAATTTGCTTGAGTATATGCTTAGCTTTCCGGTTAGCCTAGGCGAATACTATTTCGGCAAGGCTTTGGGGCGTATTTTCGTTATTTTCGTGCCGCTTTTGCTCTCTTTCGTTTTAGCAGTAGTCGCGGGTCTAGTTAAAAAAATCGAAATCCCGTGGGATATCCTAACCCTCTACACTGCCCTACTTTTCGCGCTTAGCTTCGTATTTTTGTCGTTTGGATTTCTCATCTCGTCGATGATCAAAAATCAAGAAATGGGTCAAGGCGTCGCGTTTTTACTCTGGCTTATCTTGTTAGCATTTTTAGATCTCGCGCTGATGGGCTTTTTGATGAAAAGTAACGTGCGCGAGGATATCATCTTTTTTATCGCGCTCATTAACCCGATCGAGGTCTTTAGGATCGCGGCGATTAGCCTATTTGATCCGAATTTAGCCGTTATCGGCGTTGCGTCGAATTTCGTATTAAACAACTTTAGCGTATTTGGCTTCGTGCTTTACTCGATTTTTTATCCGCTGATTTTAGGCGCGATTATGCTTGTTAGCGGATATTTTATCTTTAGCAGCAGGGATTTGGTGTAAATTTAGCTATTCTGCGGTAGCCGAATTTGGCATTTAGGCAGGCTAGCTTTTATCAAGCAAATTTGACCGCTGGTACGGCTAAACCGCGATGAAACGACGCTATTTTCTACGCTATCCATAACCGCTAAAACTCAAAATTTATCATCGTTGTGAGGTGTATTAGATTTAAGTTCAAAATTCGCCTTTTATTTTATCGCGGTGATATTTATTAGGATACTACTTTTACCGACCGGTGGCTGGGTATCTTGACCCCATATATAGTAGCTTAGCAACTGTTTTGAATAGTCGCCGTTTAAATTTAGATTAAATACAGCCACTACTTATCCTTTGTGTTGAAATTTCAATACTTTTTGGCCGCCTTTTGCTCCTCTCACAAAATCATAACCCCGCCCATCCAAAACCAAACCTAATTCTTTTGACATTTGTTGCTCCTTAAAATTTTGCTATATCACTTTATATTTTTATATTGATCAAAGATGTTTCTATAATTTTTACCCATTTCGTAGGTATTTTTATTATAGTAAATTGTTTTATAATCTAAATTTGTATTATATTGAAACGGTATAGTCGTAAATATATACTTTGAACTCTCGTCAAAGTTGTAGTAGTCTGGGTACATAGCCTTATTTTTCTTATTCTTATTTTTCATTATGTAGTCGTGTTTAATGCAAAAATTATAAGGCCTGTCTTCAAATATCTCTAAAAAAAGATACTCAAAAAGATAATGCGTTACCAGCAGTATATCCTTCTCGTCCTCACTTAAAAAGACGTCGCTGAAAACTTTAATGTCCTTTTTAAAGTCTGAATAATAAACTATTAAATATTTTAAATTCCCGTTCTCATCTAGCAAGCTGTCCTCATCCCAAGGATAATAAAGCTCCTTTTTTAGCAACGCCTCTTTAGCTATTATCTTACTCGCGCTGCTTAAAGAAGCGCTTTCATCGCATATCATAGTTCCTAAATTTAAAAGATATTCGTAATTTAGCTTTCTGTCGTATTTCCAAAATTCGCACCTGTCGTCGGGGTTTGTTGCACCGCTACAAGCCTTAAAATTACTAATGGCCCAATGCTCGAAATCTCCTTTAAAATTTTTAATGTCTTTTACCCAACCCAGTTCCTTTTTTTCAAAGTTATCAAGGCGGTGCAAATCTTTAAAAAATCTTTTTAGCTGTATGTTTATTATGTCGTTCTTGCTTAGGGTTTTTATGTATTCTTCTTCTAGGCGTTTGTTTTCCGCTTCGTAGTGCTTATAAGTTAAAAACGCCACCGCAGAAACTATAAAAAACGCTATCATAAATATATCTATGCCGTCTGGTTTTTTCAAATTTATCCTTTTATACAGCTTGGCAAATTTGACGACCTAGCCGCCAAATTTGCCTATCGTAGCGTAAATTTAAGCTTCCTCCGCCGCGCCTAAATTTCCCTCGTCAGCAGCAAGCTCGGCCGCTAGCTTTTTGCTTGATTTAAAGTCCACTTTACCGGTTCCCAGCACCGGTACGCTATCTACTTTGTAAATTTTTGAAGGCTGCATGATAGAAGGTATCGCAGAAGCCCTGATACGCGCGGCCACGTCCTCCTCGCTTATCTCGCCGCTAAAGAGCATGACGACTTGTTCGCCCTTTTTCTCGTCGGCGACATTGGTGCAGACAAAGGTAACCTCATCGCCCAGCACGCCTGAAATTTGAGCCTCGAGCGCGCCCAGGCTTATCATCTCGCCGCCGATTTTAGCAAAGCGAGATAGCCTATCCGTGATGGTTAAAAAGCCCGCCTCGTCTAAAAAGCCGATGTCGCCGCTGTTATAGTAGCGCACACCGTCTAGCTCCACGATCGCTTCTTTCGTGCGCTCCTCGTCCAGATAGTAGCCCTTCATCACCTGATGGCCGCCGATTAGGATTAGGCCGGCTTGCCCGTTTTCTAGCTTTTCTAGGCTTGTTGGATCGCAGATTCGTATTATCGTGCCGGCTGTCGGTAGACCCACGCTGCCCTCTTTTGAAAAAACAAGCTCTTTAAAAAACTCCGGTTCTAGCACGTTTGCGGTATTTACGCTAACGACGGGCGAAGTCTCGGTCGTGCCGTAGCCTTCGTAAATTTCGACGCCGAATTTCATCTTAAACTCGCGCTTAACGGCTGCGTTTAGCTTTTCCGCGCCGGCTATCGCGTAGCGGATCGTAGAAAACATCAGCGGATTTAGCTTTTTGTTTTTGGTATAGAGCCTAAAAAACGTCGACGTGCCAAACATTATCGTCGCGTGGTATTTAGCAACCATCTTGCCCACGGCAAAGGCGTCCGTGGGATCAGGCACGTGAGCGGAGGCGATACCTTCGCTAAGCGGGAAAAAGGTCGCCGCGGTAAGCCCGAACGAGTGAAATATCGGTAGCGACGCTAAGATCACGTCGTTGCCGTCCGTATTTACGATCTCTGAAATTTGCTTGATGTTAGCCATTATGTTTTTATGCGTTAGCACGATGCCCTTTGGCGTGCCTTCGCTGCCGCTGCTAAAGAGTATCGTAGCATCATCGTCGATGCGAACGTCGCGAAAATATATAAGCTCAAGTAGCCAGCGCGGCATCAAAACCGCCTTTAGCATCGCGCAAATTTTATCAGCCTTGCTTATGCCTTGCGCGACGTCTTCGAGATAGATGAGTCTGCCTTTTAGAGATTCTTCCAGCTCAAAGCCGCGAGCCTTTAGCTTGGCGATAAACTGGCGCGAGGTGATTATGCTTCTTAACCCAGCCTTGTCCGCGCAGCCGATCAAATTTTGCTCGCTAAGCGTGTAGTTTAAATTTACGCTTATTTTGCCTCTGATAAATAACATCAAATTTATAATGCTACCCATCACCGAGGAAGGCAGTATCACGCCGACGTTTCGCTCTTTTAAAAACGCGAATTTAAATTTGGACAAAAATACTAGCACCGTAGCGATAACCTTGAGATTGTTTAGATCAGCGCCCGTGCTATCTACCATAGAGCGTTTAAACAGATCCGCTTTAGCGTGTTTTAGCCAGCTAAACTGCATAGGCTCTAGAGTTTTTAGATACTCCGCCCAGCTAAAAAACGACAGCTCGACTACTTTTTCGCGCACCTGCGGGGCTTTGGTTTCAGGTACCAAAGGTGCGCCAAAGCTCACCCTGATAGCGCGCTTGCCGTCTATTTTGCGGCTGATTCTTTGGTAGTATTTTTGAGCGCGCGAGAAGCTCGAACCCCAAAGACCGCGCAGATAAAACGGCACGATAACGGAGTTCGTATCGCTTGCGGCTATCTCGTAACCGTGCTGGAACTCGTCTATCTGGCCGTTATAGCTGATATGACCCTCAGGAAACAGCGCCACCACGTCGCCCGCGTCTAGGCACTCGCGGATCTTTTCTAGCGCGCTTTTGCTAGCTCCCGCGCCGATAGGGATCACGTCAAATAAATTTAACAGCCATTTTAGGTACCAAATTTCATAAAAGCTCTTATGCATCGCAAATCTGATCGGACGCGGAGAGGCCATCTGCAGCACCGCCCAGTCTATCCAGCTCATGTGGTTGCCAAGTAGCAGCACGCCGCCTTTTTGCGGGATATTTTCGACGCCGTCAACGTTTATCGTGTAGCCTATCCTAAAAAACGGCATGATAAGCAAGCGCGCGAAAAGGTGCGGCAGGTACTTTATCGCTACCAGCGCGCAGATAAGCACGCTAAAGGAAGTAATGACGAAAATTTCGGGCGTGCTAACGGCAAATATGCTAAACGCCATCGCAAGCAGCAAAAACGCCGCCATAAAGATATTTTGGATAAAGTTACTGCCCGCTAGCGTGCGGCCCATCTGCTCTTCGGACGTGAAAAACTGGATATTTGCGTTTAGCGGCACAATGAAAATACCGCCGCTAAAGCCGAACAAAAACGACGCCAGCGTCATAAACGCAGCACTTGAACCCTGCGCGAACATAAGCAGCGAAGCAAAAAGCCCAAGCGCGCCAAAAGGCACGATGCCCATCTCGATGTGATTTTTCGAGTAGCTGCCCGCTAGCGCCGAGCCTGCAACCAGACCGATAGTGCTAACGGCTAAAATCGCCTGCACGATCATGACGTTATTATCCGCGCTCATGGCCTTGTAGTGAGCAGGGAAAACGGCGATAACCAGCTGCGCCACCGCCCAGAAAACCGAAAGCCCCAGCGTACATAAAAAGGCATTTTTGTTGTTAAAGATGTGCTTCGTGTTTTCTTTTAGGTAGCCTAGTTTAAAGTACTTTTTCGCGTCAAATTTAAGCTCCGCGTCGGTTGCCTCGAAAAACGGAATCTTAAACGTAAAAATAGTCTCGGCTACCGAGCAAACCAAAAGTATCGCGCCGATAAACCAGACTGATTTTATCATCTCTCCAGCGTCCGTGCTCGCTACGGCGTAGCTCTCGAAAATCGCCGAGAAAACAAACGAGCCAAGCAAAATCGCCACGATAGTAAAGGCCTGCACGATACCGTTTGCAGCACCTAGCTTCTCGCCGCCAACGATTTTTTTGATGAGGCCGTATTTGGCGGGGCTATATATCGCGCTTTGCACCGCTAGCAGCAGCGTCGTGCCAAACGCCACGTAAAACCAACCGCAAAGGTAGCTTATAGTGATAAAAAGCGTGAGTAAAATTTCGCTCGCCGCCGCGTATCTCGTGATGCGGGTGCGCGAAAATTTGTCGTTTAAAAAGCCCGAAACGCTAAAAAGCATGATATAGGGCAACAAGATTAGCAAATTTACGAGCGAGGTCAGGATGATCTGTAAATTTTCATCCTCGATGCTCTTAAAAAGTATGTTTTGGATCGTGATCTTGTGGCCAAGATCTACAACCGCATTGATAAACATAACGATCAAAAAGGGCAAAAAGCCCCTAACCGAAAAAACGCCTTTCATTTGTTCTCCTTTTTGTAGGCATCGAAGGTGTGGAAATTTAAGATGTACGGTTTTAGGATCAAGATATTATCGAAAACGAGCTTTAAGGCTACGTTTTTGTCCTTTGCTTTCGCGTAAATTTCGCGCGCGCACTCGGCTTCGATTTTGGCCGTTTGTTTGGCTAAATTTATATAAGTCCGTAAAATTTCCCGCCCACGCTCGCTTTTTTGCGTTTCTAGCACGATTTGCAGGATCTCGACCTCTTTTTGCGTTAGCTTGCCGCCTCGCATAAAGATAAATCCATCCTCGATAAATTTATCTAGCTCGGCCTCGGTAATACCCAGCCTCTCGCACGCCTGCTCGGCGCTTAGCGTCTGGGCGAAATTTGACCCCATAAAGGTATCGAGCGAATCAAAAAGCGCCTCGTAGCAACGCTTAAAGCTAAAGCCCTTTTGCTGCGTGAGCGACTTTACCTCCTTTAGGCTGAGGTGGAAGTTACTCTGGACGTATTTGATGAAATTTAGCATCAAAAGCGTATCCTCGCCGTACTGATGCACGTTGTCTTTTACCTTCACGGGCTCTGGCAAAAGCCCTTCCTTGACGTAAAAGAGTATCGTTGATTTGGGCGTTTGCGATAGTTCGCAAAGCTCGCTCATCTTGTAGCTCATCTCTTTCCTTTCGTTAAATTTGACGAAATCTTACGCAAATTTAGCTTAGAAAATCATAAAGCGTAAAGCACCACTTGACACTTCTTAAAATTTAGGCTATGATTTCGCCAAAATTTAAAAAGGAGAAACGATGTTTCGAGAAAGTTTTTATAGCGCAGGCGAGGATTTGGAGGCTTTAGATTTTGGCGTAAATTTGAGAGGCGAAAAAGCGGCGGCAAATTTGATGCCAAACTCGGCCCGTGCAAGTGCCGCAAACTTTGGTTTAAATTTAGCTCGTAAAACGGAGACAAATTTAACTCGCGCAAATTTAACCCAGCAAAACGCGCGGGCAAATTTAAGCTCAAATTTGAGAGCGAGTAAGACGGCCGCGTCAAAAACGCTCGGGTTTTGTCAAAACGCGGCGGATCAAATTTGCACCAAAGATAAATTTGCCGAAACGAGCGTAAATTTAACGGCAAATGAAGTAAATTCGGGCGGGTTTTCGCGAGGTAAATTTAACGAAACCGCCATGCGGGAGAGCGAACTTAGCGGCTTGCAAAGCGCAAATTTAACGCAGGTAAAAACCGTCGATATCCACTCGCATTTGCTTAGCTCGGATGTCAAATTCGACCGATTTTACGACAAACTAGCGCTTGCGTTTTTCGCCAAAAAATTCGACATAAACAGGAGCGAGCTTATAAAAAACGGCTTTGAGGGCTACAAAAGCAACTTCGCGCGGCTGATAAAAAGCTCGAATTTCGTCCAAAAGTCCGTAGTTTTCGGCGTCGATGCGAAATTTGACGAGGGCGGAAATCTCGTGCACAAGGACAAAACCGTCTGCGCCACAAACGAGGAGGTTTTTGCCTTTTACGAGCAAAATCCAAACGAGGTCGTGCCGTTTTTTAGTGTAAATCCAAACCGAAAAGACGCGTTAAATTTGATCGAAAAGTACCATAAAATGGGCTTTAAGGGCGGCAAGCTGTTGCACTCGTACTGGGAGACGGATCTAAACGACAAGCGCTACGAGCCCTATTTTAGGCTACTTAGCGAGCTTGGGCTGCCACTGGTGATCCACGTGGGCGACGAAAACTCGCTAGCATCAAACAAGGCGCTTGAGAGCATCGAGCAGCTAAAATCCCCGCTAAATCTGGGTTGCCGCATCGTCTGCGCTCACATGGGCGCCTCAAGCGACGGCGTTTTGTCTATGTTTTCGCGCGATCCGGAGAAACTGGGCGCCAACTACTTCACGCTACTTGGCTGGCTGCGCGAATTTGACGGGCTTTACGCCGACGTTTCGGCGCTGCTTTGCATAAACAAGGCCCGTATCCTGCCGCACCTAAAAACCCAAACGCAAATCCACGATAAAATCCTTTTCGGCACCGATTTTCCCGTGCCTTTTAGCGTGATTTTGAGCAGCTACGACCTGCCGTTTCGCGAGCGACTGGCGCTAAATCGCATCCAAAATCCGCTCGATCGCTACGTGCGCGCGATGAGTTTGTATTTTGGCGAGGATTCGCCGATTTTTAGCAATTATAAAAAGATTTTGGGGGAGATTTAGAGCAAATTTAACGGGTGCGGCGAGAAATTTGACGCATAAATTTAGCGAAGAATTTGCAAATTTTAGGATAGCGGCTAAAATTTTAAGCCAAAATCCTAAATTTTAAAAGCAACTTCTACGGTAACGTTAAATTTGCGCGCTTTATGCAAAGCAAACCAGCGCAAAAACAGACTAACTCCGTCTTTTGCGCCCTACTTTTTTCGTCCGTTTGGGATACGGCTCGTCGTCCCTGTCAAAATCCTTATCCTTAAGCATCCAATAAATCGCCGCAAAGATTACGCCAAACAACAAAAACTCCGTAAGATAGTGAGACCCGCTACCTCGCAGTATGAGAAAGCACGCGATAAGGCCGCCAAGATACGAATACGATACCTTGCCCAAAAAGTTTCCAAACTTACTAAAGCCCAAATTTAAAGCCGCCGAAGCTAGCATAAATACTATAATCCCATAAAACAATCCCATTATAAAAATATAGCCCGGATCGGGAACGTAGGCTTCGTCGCTTTGCTCTATATCAAATTCTATCATCTTGCGCCTAAAGGCCGTGCTCTGCACGGACTCATCGTCAAAACTAGGGTCGCTGCTAAGTATTTTATCGGCTAGATCTATGCTTTGCTCGGGCGTCCTTCCCGAAAATTCGTAAAACGCGGCTATTAGCTTGCCCTTTGTACTTTCATTGACGTTTAAGTCTTCTTTTATAAATTTTATCAAAGCCTCCCGCGCTTTTAGCCCTTCGTAACCTCTCTCGTATAAAATAGCCTCGGCAATCTTTTGTGCGCCTGCCTTGATGCCGCCGGCTACGTCGCCTTTAGCGAGTTTTGGGATTATGTCCCTGTTTATGATATCTTTACTTACCTCGTCTTTTAGTACGCCGATATATCCGCTTCCAGCCTCGATATAAGCCTTTTTATCGTCCGTAACTACTATCAGCAAGGCTTTTTTGCCAAATATGCCCCACCTTCCGGCTAACTGCGCGCCGTACCACTCTAGCCCGTCTTTAGGAGTACTGCTTATCGTGGCTACGATGATTTCAACCTTATCAAACCTCTCCTGAAAATGTAACATTTCGTTTAACTCTTCTTTTTGGGCAGGACTTAACGCCCCGGCGCCGTCTGCTATTTTGCCTGTTAAAATCGGAAACTCCAAACGCTTATCTACCTCGGTTTTAGCAGCAAGAAGCGAAGCCGTAGTAAAAGCGTAAAACAAAATAATCAAAATGCGCTTCATATCTTTCCTTGATTTTTACGGATTTTAGTTAAATTTATTTTTGCGTATTTTTGGGCTATTGGCGTAATTTAGCGGATTTAAAGCCGTTTGCTTGCTTAATTTTAGTTAAATTAATACCTTGCCGCCCGCTTTTTCTTTTGCAAATTTGCAAAAAAGGCTAAAAGCCAAAACATTAGTTAGCCTCAAATTTATCGCAAACGGCGTCGCCGATACGACTAGGCTAGAACCAGCAAAATTTAGCAAGCGCTCTAGCAAAATTTGACGCCAAATTTTAAAGCGACTACCACCTGCCGCTAGCTCCGCCGCCGCCGTAACCTCCGCCTCCTCCGCTAAATCCGCCCCCCGAGCTTCTGCCTCCGCCGGAACCGCCGCCATAGCCGCCAGAGTAGCCCGAATCTTCCGAATTTGAGCCGGAGCCGGGTTTTATATTTTTGGTCAAATAAAAAAATAGCATAAAAAGCGCGAACATAACCACGCCTCTAAGGGCAAAATCTTCTATACTAAACGCTCCGGCGACGACGGCTGAGGTAAAGCCCGATAAAATCGCGCAAACCCCGATACGCACGAGCGCCGTGCCCAAAATCCCCGACGCGAACAGCAGCGCCATGCCGGCTATTATCCCGTAAGCCTCCACAGGCGTTTCGTCCTCTTTATCTAGCTGCCGTTTTACGCTCTCGTCGCCCTCAAGCACGGCTAAAATCTTTTGCGCGCCGATCTTTACGCCGCCTTCTATATCGCCTTTTTTAAATTCGGGGATGACGTAGCGGTTTATGATAATGCCGCAAAGAGCGTCCGTTAGCACGCCTTCTAGGCCGTAGCCGACCTCGATACGCACCTGCTTGTCGTTTGGCGCGACTACTAGCAGCGCGCCGTTATCTTTGCCTTTTTGCCCGATACCCCAGCGTCTGCCAAGCTCTAGCGAATACTCCTCTATCGCCTTGCCGCCCAGCGACCGGGTCGTTACGATAACTAGCTGATTAGTCGTATTGTTTTCGTGAGCGGCGAGCGCGGTTTCTAGCTCTCGTTTTGCCGCAGGGCTTAAAACGCCCGCTTGATCGACTACTCTACCGCTTAGAGCCGGGATATCGCCGCTTTTTTCGCTTATTTTAGCGGGCGCGTTTTGCTCGCTTACCGTCTGCCGGGCCGATAAATTTAGCGTAAAAAGCCCGCAAATCGCGCAAACGCAAAATAAAGCGGATAAAACGCGTTTCATCGGATTACTTGGCAAAAGAAACTTCAGGCGCGTTTTGCTCGGTAACGCTCGCCTCAAACGTAGCGCGCGGCTTTAGCTCCGGATATAGGGCGGCGGCGATAAATTTACCCGGGATTTTACGCAGCGCGACGTTATAGTCTTTGACCGCTTCGATATAGTCTTTTCTGGCTACGGAGATGCGATTTTCGGTGCCTTCTAGCTGGCTTTGCAAGGCTAGGAAATTTTGATCGGCCTTTAGCTGAGGGTAGCTTTCGCTAATAGCCATAAGGCGAGATAGTGCGCCGCCGAGGCTGTTTTGCGCGGCTTCAAACTCTTTTAGCTTAGCCGGATCATCTATAGAGCTAACGTCGATCGTCACGGCGGAGGCTTTGCTTCTAGCTTCGGTTACTTCTTTAAACACGCTCTGCTCGTGGCTAGCGTAACCCTGAACGGTTTTAACGAGATTTGGGATCAAATCGGCTCTGCGTTTGTATTGGTTTTGCACTTGGCTCCACTTTTCCTTGACTGTTTCGTCAAGCACGGGAAATTCGTTAGCGTATTTCATCGCTACCCCGGCTAGGAGGAGGACAACTGCTAAAAAAACGAGTAAATTTTTCACGGCTATTCCTTTTTTTAAATATAAACGCGATTATAGCCGTTTAACGCTTATTTGCCCTTAATGCAAATTCGTTTTATCCCTTTTGCGCGGGCGATCCGGCTAAATTTGCTCGCCCCCGACTACCGCTTTAGCAATTTTAAGGCGATTTACCGCTTTAAATTTAACCGTCTTTGCGGCTACTATTTTGCAAATTTAATCATTGGCAAAAGGTCTGGATTTGGAGTTTTTTAAATTTTTATTTACTCTAACGGCGCAAATTTAAGCGGGCAAAATTTGACGAGATCGGCCGCAAATTTGCCCGCTAAATTTCAAATTTGACGAATTCTCGCCAAATACGCAAAAGCCAAAACGGCAAAATCCCGCCTCTATAAATTTAAATCTCCTAAATTTAACACAGCCCGCCAAAGCCGACTAAAATCTCGGTCAAAAGCCCAAACAAAACTACAACAAATTTATCAAAAAGTTACATTTGATAAATTTAGTTTCGATACGTAACACTTATCGCCTAAAATAAAAATATAAAAATAAATTTAAATAAAAATTTTTTCTAGGAGAGTTAATATTCAACTACTAAAATTTGACAAATAGGAGCTAAGATGAGCGAGTACATCGAAAAAACGATGGAGTGGATAAAAAGAACCAATCCGGGCCAAGGCGTGTTCGTACAGGCTGCGACCGAGGTGCTAAACAGCCTTGAGCCGCTTATAAAAAAAGAGAGTAAATACCAAAAACACGCGATCCTAGAGCGTATCGTGATACCCGAGCGCACGGTGATATTTCGCGTCACCTACACGGATGACGACGGCAGACCGCAGGTAAATAACGGCTACCGCGTGCAGTTTAACTCAGCTGTTGGCCCATACAAGGGCGGTCTAAGGCTCCACCCAAGCGTCGATCTTGGCGTACTTAAATTTTTAGGGTTTGAGCAAATTTTTAAAAACTCGCTCACCGGCGTAAACATTGGCGGTGCAAAAGGCGGCAGTACCTTTGATCCAAAAGGCAAGAGCGAGGGCGAGATAATGCGCTTTTGCCAAGCGTTTATGAGCGAGCTATACCGCCACATCGGCAACACCGTAGACGTACCGGCAGGCGACATCGGCGTTGGCGCGCGCGAGATCGGCTATATGTTTGGGCAGTATAAAAAGCTCACGGGCAGATTTGACGGCATACTAACGGGCAAAGGCCTAAACTGGGGCGGCAGCCTAGCGCGCACGGAGGCAACCGGATACGGGCTGGTCTATTTTACGCAAAATATGCTGCAAAAAGCTGGCCTTGGACTAGAGGGCAAAAAGTGCAGCATAAGCGGTAGCGGAAACGTCGCCATATACACGGTAGAAAAGCTCTATCAAGTAGGCGCGCTGCCTATCACCGTCTCTGACTCAAACGGATACGTTTACGACGCAGAGGGCATCGATCTAGCGGTGCTTAAAGAGCTAAAAGAGGTTAAACGCGTGCGCCTTAGCGAATACGTCAAATTTAGACCGAATGCAAAATACGTAAGCGTGAGCGAGTACAAAGAGGGCAGAAACGGCGTGTGGGACGTGCCGTGCGACGGAGCCTTCCCGTGCGCGACGCAAAACGAGCTGCACCTAGCCGATATCAAGACGCTTTATGCTAACGGCTGTCGCTTCGTGGCTGAGGGCGCAAATATGCCAAGCACGCTTGATGCGATAAATTTCATGCTCGCGCAAAAGGATTTTTACTTCGCTCCGGCAAAGGCGGCAAACGCAGGCGGCGTGGGCACGTCGGGCCTTGAGATGATGCAAAACGCCGGCATGACCGCGTGGAGCTTTGAAAAGGTAGATCACAGACTTCATGGCATCATGAATCACATCTTTGAGCTTAGCTACGAGACTAGCAAGGAGTTTGGCGACGAGGGAAATCTGGTGCTTGGCTCAAATATCGCGGGCTTTAGAAAAGTGGCCGACGCGATGATAGATCAGGGATATGTGTAAATTTTGCCCTCAAAGGCTCGTTTTACCGCGCTTTTGAAACGAGCCTTTTTGGAGGGATTTTGCTTCGTTTAGGCAAACGCTTTAACGAAGCAAATTTTAATCATTTCCGGCGCAAAACGCGTGAGAAAAAGCAAAAGCTGTCCAAAATTGCAAGCCTTAAATTTAACACCGATTTACTAGAGCCGCAAACCCGCAGCCGTCAAATTTACAAAGCCGCGCCGACTAAAACGCGCTAAGGCTAGATCAAATTTATCGGCCTAAAATTTGAGCTAAATTTGAGAGCGAATTTTACCAAACGACGAGACGAGCCGAAATAGTCAAATTTGCAACGCGGTTACGCACGCCTCATACCCAAGGCACATAAATTTATCCCCTCGTCGCCGCGTATCCCTGCCCGCGTTCTTTTTGATTTTGCCTAGCGCAAATTTACGCCGTCTCTCGCGCGCCGCAGCTCACAGCGGATACGTGAGGCAGCACTTCCTGGCTACTTGTTCCACGTACTCTACGCTCAAATTTAGCCCGTAAAGCTTGCTTAGTTGCTCGCTTTCTATGATTTCATCCACCGTGCCGAAAGCCACCTCGCCTCCGCCCTTAACCAAAGCCACGTAGCCGCCTAGAAGCACGGCAAAATCGGGATTGTGAGTCGTTAGCACGATGGTGTAGCCTTGCTCTTTTAGCTGCTTAACGGTGCGTAGGAATTTATACTGATTGCCGAAGTCCAGCGCCGAGGTCGGCTCGTCAAACACGATGATTTCGGGCTTTGCCGCCATCGCGCGCGCGATCGAGCACATCTGCTTTTGCCCGCCGCTTATCTGAGTGATAAATTTATCCTCAAGGTGCGTGATTTCAAGCTTTGCGGTAAATTCCTTCGCTATCGCCGTATCCTCCTCGCTAGGCCGCGCAAAGATGCCCAGATGCGCCGCTCGCCCCATCGTGATAAACTCAAGCCCCGTATAGTCGTACTCGCAGATCTCGCTTTGAGCGACGTAGGCCATGATTTTGGCGCGCTCTTTGTTGCTAAGCTCGGCGCTATTTTTGCCGCTTAACCAAACTTCACCCGAGTGCGGCGCCTGCGTGCCGCTGATTAGGCTTAGCATGGTCGATTTGCCCGCGCCGTTTCGTCCCAGTATCGTTAGTATTTCGCCCTTGCCGACGCGTAAATTTACGTTTTCTAGCCTACCTGCGCCGTTTGGATAGGCGAAATTTAGATTTTTAACCTCAAGCATCACGCAACCTTTTTATTTCGCCAGAGTACCCAGACGAAAAATATCGTGCCGATAAAGCCCGTAAGTACGCCAAGAGGCACCTCGCTCACGCTAATCGTGCGCGCTAGGGTATCTACGAATAGCAAAAATATCGCGCCCATAAATATACTAGCAGGCAGGCTGCGGGCGTTGTTCGCACCCACTAGCATGCGCGCAAGGTGCGGCATCAGAAGCCCCACCCACGCCACGATACCGCTCACGCAGACGCTGCATGCCGTTAGCAGCGTCGCGCAGACGATGATGACGCCGCGCTCAAGCGTTACGTTTACGCCCAGTCTCGCCGCGCTCTCGTCGCCTAGCGAGAGTAAGTTTATCCTCCAGCTCATCGCTACGAGCAGCACCGCGCAGGCTATCATCACGGGCGCGATAAATTTAAGATTGCCGGCGTCGATCTTAGCTAGGCTGCCTAGCTGCCAGTAAACGATATCGGGCAGCTTGGTCTCGGGGTCGGCGACGTATTTTAAAAAGCCGATAACAGAAGCCATCAGACCGCTAACG
>NZ_CAUQHQ010000010.1:0-37874 GCF_963517995.1 uncultured Campylobacter sp. | reverse complement strand
CCGTTAAAGGTCGTGTTTTACAAGAACCAGTACTGGATCTGATCCTCAAATATAACCTTATCGTCCACGCTTAGCGGCGCGTCGAATTTATACTCCGGCTCGCCCGCGTCAAGCCCCACGATATCGCCCGCTAGACAGGTATTTCCGCCGAAACGGTAGCTAAATTTACCGCCCTTGCTCTCGCCTCGCACCGCCGGTCGGTACGGCATCAGCACGGTATCTGGCATATGCGCCTCGGCCGAGACGTCTAGGATTGCTATGGTTTTTTCATTTTGCACGAAATCAAGCACCGAAGCGGCTAAAAATCCCGTCTGCCAGCCCACCGCTTCGCCGGGCTCTATATAGACCTCGACGCCGTATTTTGCACGGAAGTTTTTGATCAAATTTATGAGCAGATCTACATCGTAGCCCTCTTTTGTCACGTGATGTCCGCCGCCGAAATTTACCCACTTCATGCGCGGGATAAACTCGCCAAATTTCTCCTCAAACGCCATCAGCACGGTCTCCAGACTCTGCGCGCTCTCCTCGCAAAGCGCGTGAAAATGTAGTCCCGTGATACCCTCAAGCGCGTCTGCGTCAAAATTTGCGCGAGTGATGCCTAGGCGACTATACCTGCCGCACGGGTTATAAGCGTCAGTCGGCGCGACGGAGAGTTCCGGATTTACGCGAAGGCCGCAGGTAACGCCAGCGGCTAGGGCTTTTTGCTTAAATTTAGCCCACTGCGCAAAGGAGTTAAAAACCACGTGCTTTGAGAGCGCTAGCACCTCATCTATGTCCTCATCTTTAAATGCCGGAGAATACGTGTGAATCTCGCCGCGAGCATATTTTGCGGCAAATTTAGCCTCGTGCAGGCCGCTGCACGTCGCGCCGTCTAGGTATTCGCCGACAAGCCCCATAACGCCGCTAAACGCAAAGCCTTTTAGGGCGACTAGCACCTTCGCGCCGCTTTCATCCTTGACGCGTTTTAAAATTTCTAGATTTTTGCGTACCTTGGCCTCTTCACAGACATAGGCGGGTGTTTTTATTTTGCTTAATATTTCGTTCATTACGGCTCTTTCGTTAAAAATTTGGCGTAAGTATATCTAAATATTTTTTTAAGTAAAATCAAGAAAAAAATTTAATTTCAAAGGCGAATTTATGGTAGAAATCGAGTTTTTGGGCCCAATAAAAATGGAAAATTTAAAGCTAGAAGCGGCAAATTTAAGCGAAGTAAAAGAAAAACTAGGCGAATACGCGCAGCTCGGCGAGTGGCTAAAAATCTGCGCCGTCGCCGTAAACGACGAGATCGCGAGCTCTCTTGACGCGCCGCTAAAAGACGGGGATAAAATTTCCATTTTACCGCCGGTTTGCGGAGGTTAAGATGCAGATTTTTGAAGGAAGCCTAGACGCCAAGGCGATCACAAATGCTTGGTACGACGAGTTTAAGGACAAAAACTGCGGCGCGCTCATCACGTTTACGGGCATCGTGCGCGAGGAAGGCGGCATCAGCGCGCTTAGCTTTGACATCTACGAGCCGATCCTGCGCAAATGGCTAGCGGGCTGGGAGCAAAAGGCAAAGGATCTGGACGCATACGTACTTTTCGCGCATTCGCGAGGCGACGTGCCGGTACACGAGAGCTCCTACGTCGCAGGCGTCGTTAGCCCGCAAAGAAAGGTAGCCTTGCGGCTGATAAACGAGTTTGTAGAGGACTTTAAGGCTAACGCGCCGATCTGGAAATACGACGTCATAGGAGGCGAGCGCATCTATGCAAAAGAGCGCAGTCAAGCGATCAAAGGCGCCGGACTTTTAGGCTAAATTTACTTGACTCGGCTTTGATATACGCGCCGAGCAAATTTGACGGCTTTTTAGATAAAAGTTTTATTTCTTGCGGGCTAGATCATGACGTTTTAGCCCGCTTTTACTCCCGATCGCTATCAAATTTTGCAAATTCCAGCTCGCTTTTTATATAAATCAAATTTGAAAATTCGGCATTTCGTCCTTTGCTCGCCCAGATCCGCACCGCGAAAATGTCAAATTTAGCAAGGTTTTAAATTTATGCAGTCAAATTTACAAATTTAGCAAGATGTGCGACAAATATTCAAGACGCAATAGGCGTAGTTTAAATAATTTTTTCTTACCCGCAAGGGCGCGGACTCGTCGTCCGTAACCAAAGCGGGTATAGAAAAAATTACTCTAAAATCCGTCGTTTATGGGGAATCAAGCGGATTTTTTGTGAAAAAATCCCACATAAACCGCAAAAACAAACCCCATCGCCACCGCCCACGGAGCCGCCGCCGTTATGCCGCTTGGCGAGCTGGCGAGCAAGAAGTTATGCGCTACGGCCGCGCCCGCCGCCATACCGATGACGAAGATTACCGAGCTTAGATTGCCAGTGCCCATTTGCACGAGATGCTTGCCGGGGCAGCCTTCGCCGAGACTAAAGCAAAGCCCTGCTAGCGTCATGCTAAGGAAATTCCAAAGCACGTCGTTGTGCGCGATAGGCTGGCCTTCAAAGCCGAATTTATACTGCCCGAGCGCTAAATTTACGATGCTGGCAAAGACCACGATGCTGATGATCCCCGTAAACATCGAAAAATCCTTTTTGAAAAGCCTGCCAAACGCCCCGACGCTGCAAAATTTGCTTTTGTGCATTAGCGCGCCCACGACGATACTAAAACCAAGCGAGATCAGGATAGGAGCGTGCATGGAGCCCGGGCCTTTTGCGGAGCTAAAAAGCGCGCCGTTTTCGCCGAGCTTTAGTCCAAACGCAAGCGCGGCAAGCAGCAAAATACCGATAAACGTCGGCAAAATACCTATCGCGGCCTGAGTTTTAGTCTCGTGCGTGAAGCCGTAGCCGAGCTTTTTGAAAAATACGCCCGCGCACACGCCCGCAAAAATACCGACGACTCCCGCAATCGCCGTCATATCGCCGCCGCCCAAACGCAAAAACGCCCTCCACGGGCAGCCCAAAAACACGAGGCAGCCGATCATCGCGAAAAATCCGAGAAAAAAGCGCACAAAAGGCGATGAGCCCGTGGTCGCGCTAAACTCCTTCGTCCAAAGCACGCTAGCTAAAAAGCCGCCCAAAATAAGCCCGATGATCTCCGGGCGCACGTACTGCACGACTCCTGCACGGTGAAAGCCCAGAGCTCCCGCCGTATCGCGTAAAAAGCAAGCCGCGCAAACGCCCATGTTGCCGGGGTTGCCGAAATACGCAAGTAACGCGCCTAAAGCGCCGAGCGCCGCACCTGAAACGATAAACCATTTTGAATTTGATAAATTCATGAAGTGTCCTTTGAAAAGGTAAAATCGACCCGATTTCTTAAGTTATATTTTACTTATCTTAAAATAAAGAATTAATAAAACTTAGCAAGGATTTAATCAAATTAAGC
The DNA here is from genome assembly GCF_963517995.1 of uncultured Campylobacter sp. Taxonomy (GTDB): domain Bacteria; phylum Campylobacterota; class Campylobacteria; order Campylobacterales; family Campylobacteraceae; genus Campylobacter_A. The sequence continues at coordinate 34,502 of NZ_CAUQHQ010000010.1, read as the reverse complement.
AGAAATTTTAAAACACTAGATCACAAGATACACGCATATAGATTTAAATTCGATAAAAATTAATCAAAAAGCCGCGCTGTCAAATTTATATCCGAGGTAATTTTTAAGATAATAAACCGCTAAATTTATTGCCGTAAGATTATCTTGCTAAACAATTATAACTAAATCTCAAATATCAGATTTAGTAAAGAAATTTAGCGTTATGATTAAAAACGGTTTGCCAACGATGATTTTTTTCTAACTTTTTGTAGCAAAATGCGCTTATTTTAATGTTTACGCAGCCGCGTACCTTTGAGGCTGCTCGCGGACATTTGCGATTTGACAATCTCGCAAAAGCCGTAAATGGGCAAAAGCAAAGATGCCTGCCTTTTTGAGTTTACGACTTACGTTACCCAAATTGCGCCGACGGATTTTTAAGTATACAAAATTTACCCTGACGCGCGGATATTTTATAAGCAAGTGGGGTCTGATTAAATTTAGCGACTAAATTTGCAAAAGCGAGCAAAAACTAAATTTATACCCGCCCTTGCATAAACTAGCCGGTTTACGTATCGTTTATAGGATAAATCCGCTGCCGATAACCAGCTCGCCTCTATAAAATACCGCTAGCTGCCCGCTAGCCACGCCAAACGCGCTCTGTTTTAGCTCGACCTCGGCCGTGCCGCCATCTAGCACTTTTACGTGCGCGTTTAGCCCGATACTGCGGTAGCGAACCTTGACGTCGCAGTCAAACTCGCTCTCGTCTACGAACAAATTTAGGCTGTTTACCGCAATCTTGCCGCGCTCAAGCTCCTCTTTGCTACCCACGACGATACGGTTATTTGCCGCGTCGATAGCGAGTACGAAATGCGGCTCGTGCGCCCCAAATACCTCAAATCCGCGCCTCTTACCGATCGTGTAGCGCATGTAGCCGCTATGTCGCCCGATCACGCGCCCAGAGCTATCGACTACGTCGCCGGGCAAATCCGTCTCGTAGTGCTTGTTTAGCACCTCGATATAGGTGTCCTCGACGAAGCAAATCTCGCTACTCTCGGCCTGCTCGCCGTACTCGCGAAAGTTCGGTAGAGATTTTGCCAGCTCTTTTATATCTTTTTTAAATTTATCCCCGAGCGGGAAAATCATATCGGCGATTATCTCCTTTGGTACCTGCGCTACGAAGTAGCTCTGGTCTTTGCTAGGATCGGCGGCGACTCTGATAAAACCGTCTTGCACGCGAATATAGTGGCCTGTAGCGAGCTTTTCACAGCCGATACTTTTGGCAAATTTTAGCAGTTCACCGAATTTTATAAAGTGGTTACAAAGCGCGCAGGGATTTGGCGTCTTGCCCTCTTTATATGAGCTAACAAACGGCGTATAGACGTATCTGTCAAACTGCTCTTGCAAATCAAGCACGTGATAGGGGATGCCCAGATACCCGCACGCGCGGGCGACTTTATCGATATTTTTTTCATGATATCCGGGCTTTTTGTGTAGTTTCATATAGCAGCCCACGACCTCGTGACCCGCTTCTAGCAGCATTTTGGCGCTCATGGTGGAGTCGACGCCGCCGCTCATGGCCATTAAAATTTTCATTTTTTCTTTCCTATTGCGAGGGCTTGTCTTTTTAGCGCTTTTTGCGGAGTTTGTAAATTTTCGGCTCGATGAACTATATGTTCTATCTACGCCGAAAATTTACCGCACAACCGCAAAAATCATCTAAAAATACCGCACCCTAAAGTTTTGTATTTTAAATTTAGCTTTTAAATTTACAAATCTCGCCTTAGCCCCACAATAAGACAATTTCGTATAAATTTGACGCGATTATATAAAAAATAGCTTAATACGCTATAAATTTGCGAGCCAAGGGTGGCGAGGTATTTGACTTTCACGCCTTGCTCGGCTCTAGATTTTACGCACCGAGACGGCAACTCAGGATTTGCAAACGGCGATGACGCAGTCAAATTTACCGAATTTTACGTAAAAGACAAGCATACCGACAAATCCGCTTAAAAACACAAACCAAACCGCGCGAACAAATTTACAAAAATCAAAATTTAACGCCGTGCGCTAGATAAAAGCAACCGGCAGATTCACCGACCGAATTTAACTAACCCTTAAGCCTACTTGCGGCTAATCATCTTAATTCTTGCAGTATTTTAGAGCTTTAAATTTTTATGTATCATGCGCCGTCGTAGCAGCAAAAATAGCGGCAGTTAAAATCGTCATGGACACGCGCGGCGTCAAATTTGAGAGCGATATAGCCACAAATCAAGGTAAAAACGGGACAAAAAGCGCAATAGCAGCCCTTCTTGCATCCCGTCAAGCATCGCCGAATCCTCAAATTTCGTAAAATTTTAGTACGCTAATTTAGTTTAATATCCCCAAAATCTCGTCCCGCACGGCATCCAGATCGTCGCTGATCGTATAAAGCGACAAATCCTCCTTGCTGACGGCCTTTTCGCGTATCAGCGTGGTTTTGATAAAATCGTCAAGCTTGCTCCAAAACTCGCTGCCGATGAGGAAAATTTTAGCTTTTTTAGCGCCTATTTGCGCGAGTACCAGGATCTCAAATAGCTCGTCAAGCGTCCCAAAGCCGCCCGGAAAAACCAAAAACGCGCTCGAGCGCTCGATGAGGGCAAATTTGCGCGCGGATAGGTTAGAAAAAATAAAGCTGGTCGTGGCGTATTTGTTCGTCACTTGCTCAAACGGAAGCACGATATTTAGCCCCACAGACGGACTTTTGCCGCTCTCGTACGCTCCCTTGTTCACCGCCTCCATCACACCAGGTCCTCCGCCGCTAATCACGGCAAAACCGCCGTCGGCAAGCTCTTTTGCGAGGCTAAAAGCCATTTTGCAGTATTTGCTATTTTCGTCAAATCTAGCCGAGCCGAAAAACGTAACGCTCGGGTTCTTGTATGTCATAAAATCCCTAAATTTAGCCAGATCGTTTAAGATTTCATCCATCGTCTCTCTTTTTATTTAAATTTACGCGCTAGAGCCGTAAACCGCTACCGAATTTACCGCGCAAGCGTAAAAGAGATGATAGCTAAAACGGATTTAAAAATAGATGACGCGCGATTAAATTCGAGATAAATTTAAGTATGTTTTAAATTTGTAAAATCGCTAAGACGGTTTAAATTTAGCCGAATTTATCAAAGGTTTTGGTATCAAACGGCGCAAAATCAGCCAAAACCCATAAAACCGCCGCCTTGGTTTTTAGCGCGTAAATTTATTCTCCGGTTTTTAAAAATACGCTCGCCTGCAAATTTAGCCTACGCCGCGATTTTGCTCTAAATTCGGCGAGGCCGCGGCTTGATTTTAAACGCCTTTAGAAAAATTGCTCAAATTTAGCACTAACGCAGCTGCTCTAAGCGCTCTTTTTTAGTACCGATTTGAGTAATCTGAATACCGAAGTTACCGTCTACGATGACTACTTCCCCAAGGGCTATGACTTTGTCGCTGATTAAAATTTCAAGCGGGTCGTTTGCTAGCTGATTTAGCTCGATGACCGAGCCTATATCCATCGTGAGTACGTCTTTTAGTAGCATCTTTTTTGAGCCGATACGCACGCGAATAGGCAAACGAACGTCCATAATCAGACCGATATTTCGCATCTCGTCCGCGCTTAGCTCGCTTTTTGGCGCGTGGGAAGGCGAGGCGGCGGCCGCTACTTTTTGATCTTTACTAAAAAATTTTACGAACTAAAAGTCCGCTAACATCGCGATTTGTACGTCTAAATCGGCGATTTTAACCGGATAGATGTATACTTTTTCATACGCGCTAAGGTCTAAAATCGCGTTTTCGTCGAGAAAATTTACTTTTGCGATTTCAAAACTGAGCTTTGGCATACCTTTTTGCGCGCCAAGACTCGTAGAAAACGCGCCGAGGATATTTGAGAACACCTCTTTTGCCGCATCTAGCTCATCTTCGCTTAAATTTTCGTTGCGAGATATCTCCTCCTCGCCAAGCATCCACTCGCTTACCGCGCTTACTAGCACGGGCGTAACAGCTAGCATTATCTTTGCGTTTATATCGCCGCTTACGCTCACGTTAGCCACGGCTAGAGGAGGCTTGATGCCCTCTTGCCCCGGGGCGTCGTACTCGTTTCTCTCGCCGACTCCGGGCGTCTTGCCGGTCAGTCCTTCGATCGTAGCTTTTATCTCGTTTGCGAAAATTTTAAAAAATTCATTCATCTCGTTCGTCCTCGTCTAGTATATTTTCTTCGTTTTCGTCGTCTTGGTCATAGCTCATGAGCTTAGCCTTACGCTCTTCTTCGTATTTTTCCAAGATATTTTTGATCTCGTCTTTATCGCTTCTGATGAGCTCTTCTATGCGGATAGATTTTCTAAATCTATGCAGCCCGACTTCAGCCAAAAATACCTCTTTTTTATCTATCGTGACGATAGCTTTATCGTTTGCGGAGCGGTCAAGGCGCAATATATCGCCCTCTTTTAAATTTAAAAATTCATTCACGCTCACGATGCTTTCGCCTAGTATAGCCTCGTATAACACTTCGGCGCGTCCGATTAGCGTTTTTAGCTCTTTGTTTCTGCTCTTTTTCGCGCTCGTTTCGCCTAGCATTATATCGCGGTTGGCTAGGCGGCTTAAAATCGGCTCTAGGTAGATAACCGGATAGCAGATATTTATCATACCGCTTGAGTTACCGACTATGATCTCCATCACGACCATTATTACGATCTCGTTTTGGCTGACGATTTGCACGACGTTTGGACTGCTTTCTTTTGCCTCTACGTTTGGATACATATCAGTCACCGTAGCCCAGCTTTCCTTTAGGCGTTGCATTATCATCCTTAAGATCGCATCGAGTAAATTTATCTCTATATCGGTTAGCTCTCTGCTAGTCTCAAAGCCCTCGCCGTTGCCGCCTAGTAAGCGATCTATCATAGGAAATGCGATGCTTGGGTTTATCTCTAAAACGCAGTTGCCGTCAAGCGGCTTGATAGAAAAAACGTTAAAGCTAGTGGGACTTGGCAAACTCATCAAAAACTCGCCGTAAGTCATCTGATCTACGCTGTGCAGACGAATTTCTACGATGCTACGCATAACGCTTGAGATTTGAGAGGCTAAATTTCGCGCTAGCTTGTCGTGAATGCCCTTTATTGCGCGTAGTTGCTCTTTGCTGACGCGATTTGGGCGCTTGAAATCATAGATTATTACTTGACGCTGTTCTTCTTTGCCGCCTTCACCTATAGACTCACTCGCCTCCTCGTCGTCTACGACCTCGAGTAGCGCGTCGATCTCTTCTTGACTTAAAATATCCGCCATTATTTACCTTCGAGTTTCTTTCTTATTTTTTCCATTAAACGCTTATGTATCTGAGAGATGCGCCCCTCTGATATCTGCAAGATCTCGCCGATCTCCTTTAGACTCAGCTCCTCATAATAATAAAGCTGAACGATGAGCTGATCGCGCTCCTCGAACTCGTTTAAAATTTGAGTTATCTTTTCTATCAGATCTTCTCTCTCCACTCGCTCAAACGTATTTTCCTCGCTCATAAGCTCCATCTGATCGTCGATGCTAAGCACGCCGACGACGGCGCTTACGTTCCTAGCCTCTCTTATCTTTTCCACGCTTTCTTCAAGCATAGCGGCTAGATACTCGTCCTCGGGCTCGCGCTCGAATTTATTAAAGTATTCGTTCACCAATGCATCAATATTTTTAACCAAAGTACGATCTGCGCGACTAACTACGTCAAGCCCGCGTAAAAAATCAAGCATAGCGCCGTAAACTCGTTTTTGCGCATATCCCCAAAACGAGTCATTTCGCTCTTTGTCGTATTTACGAGACAGCCTAACCATCTCCTCAAGCCCGGCGCCCATTAGATCGCTAACGTCGATATGAGACGGCAGTCGCTCCTTTAATCTAAACGCCATAGCTCTAAGCGCCGGCGTATAAGCTAGTACGATATCGTCTTGTTCTTTTTTTATCGTTTGAGCGTAGGGATTAGGCTGCTTTTGCATTGCTTTCGTCGCCCCTACCCAAGGTCTGCTTTATTAGGACGCGTTCGCTGCCAAGCTGACCCAAAATAGTATCCATACGCTTTTCTCTAAGCCCGAGCTCCGAGACTAGATAATCGGAACGCTTTTCGTATTCGTCCTTATCAAAAGGCTTTTTAAGCGTGATATCGACATAGTTTATGATAATGATATGGATCAAAAGATGAAAAAAAAGCGTGATAGCGAAAGTATACATAATCATCTCCAAAGGCTCGTTAAGCTTTAGCGCCGAGAAAACCACGCCGGCAAAAAATCCGCAAACCGTAAAAAACGCTATAAAATTTTCAGCTCTCAAAATCAAATCCTAAAATTTAAATTTGTTCCAGCAAACGCCTAGAAAACGCGCTAAAACTGCTTATCGTACCCGTATCAAGCACTTTTTGTTCCAATTTTTTAAGAAGCCTTGATGCTATCTGTTTCATCTGCTCGCTAGCAGGACCCGTCTCGTTATCGTCGGTAAAAAGTGTGCGGTATTTTATACTCCTAGATACGTCCTTATCCTCGCTGATATAGCCTAAAAATTCGAGCCTCGGAGCATCTTTGATATTTGCTTCCGCTACTTTTTTGATATGCTCGAAAATTCTAGCAGCCTCTTTTTCGTTTCTTACCATATTAAAAACCATTAAAAAATCGTCTTTTTGCTTAGCCGTCATTTTAATCACGGCGTAAGCATCGGTTATAGCTGCGGGATCGGGCATCGTAACTACTATTATCTCATCGGCGGCTTCTAGAAAAAAGTCGTTATTTTTGCCGATACCGGCTCCCGTATCTATGATTACGAAGTCAAGCTCGTCCAAACTGCGCGACTCGTCAAAAAACCGTTCGTATAAAAATTGATTGTTAAATTTAAGTATATCTGCGCCGTTTTCGCCAGGAATAAGCGTTAAATTCGGCTTTATCTCGATCAAAATATCTTTTAGGGAACACTCGCCTTTTAATACGTGCAACAAATTTTTTCCTGCGCGCACGTTTAAGATAACGTCAAGGTTAGCCAGGCCGATATCTGCGTCAAAAAGCGCGACCTTGTAGCCGCTTTTAGCTAGGACGTTGCCTAAATTTGCGCTTATCGTGCTTTTACCCACCCCGCCCTTTCCGCTCGTTACGGCTATAAATTTAGTATTTTTAGCCCTAGTTCGGGTGCTTACCATATCTTGTAGCTTTTGGGCTTGGTTATTCATTTTTTGTCCTTATTAAAGCCCTGCAATACGCAATCGACCAAAAATTCGCTCCTAGCGGCCATTATATCGTCTGGCACCTCTTGACCTAGGCACAAAAAGCTAACGGGCTTACCGGTTTCGTAAACTAGCGAAAATACGTTACCGAAAATCTTCGTTTCGTCAAATTTGGTAAAAATAAAAGTATCCACGTCAAGGAAGCTAAAGCTATTATAAACCTCTAGCAAATCCTCGACCTTAGATCCGGCCGAAAGCACTAAATTTACGTCTATTTCCGCATCGCTACGCTTTAAAAAAGTCTCTAGCCTAGCTAGCTTTTCCTTATCGTATTGCGAGCTGCCGGTGGTATCTATCAAGATCACGTCGCAGTGATTTAGCTGCTTTAGCGCATTTTTAAAATCATCGGCCTCTATGACGTCAAGTATCGGTAGCTTCATCATTTTAGCGTATTGAAATAGCTGCTCGACCGCCCCGATACGATACGTATCAAGCGTTATTATGCCGGTTTTTGCCCTCTTGCCCTCGCCGTAGGCAAAACGCGCTGCAAGCTTTGCTAGTGTCGTAGTTTTGCCAACTCCGGTCGGTCCTACCAGCATCATTATCTTTTGTTTACCGTCAAATTCGTCGCTCCTGCAAGGCAGCATCTTTCGTAGCAGCGAGCTAAAATACCTTTTTACCGCAGTTGGACTGGCCTTCATCTGAGGCGGGACGTTTTCTACGGTTATTTTCATTATCTGCTCTAGATGCTCGTCCTTCATCCCGCTATTTTTAGCTTCTTTATAAATTTCAGCAAACTCAGGCGGTATGGCGATATGGTTTCTAGCTGCGGTTTTCTCCTCCCAAAACATATTTGCGATCAAATTTATCTTTTCGCTTAGCGCGCTTACTTGCTTAGAGACTTCGTCTATTTTTTTATCGTAGTTTTGCTCTTGGCGCGCGGGCGGCGAGTCTAGGTTTGCGATTTGGCTTATTTCTTTGGCCGCTCTTGATATATTTAGTAGTATATCTTCGCCGTTTTGAGGAGAGTCGCTAGGCTCTATCTTAGCGGGCTGGATACTAACCGGTTTAGCCGCAGGCGGAGTTTGCGACAAAAAAAACTCTTCGCCGGAGGCTACTTTTTGCGCTTTTTTGGGCGGTTTTTGCGCATCCAAAAACTCCTCGTAGGCCTTTAAATTTTGTTTTTGAGACTGGCGTTTTTTAGGTTCTGCCGCAGGGTCTTCTTCGACGCTTACTAAAATTTCGTAAAGCGGCTTTTTGTTTATCGTCTTTGGCTGAATTTGCTTTGTGGTTACCAAAATCGCCCTTTCGCCGCACTCGTCTTGCGCCTTTTTGAGAGCCTCCATACTGCTCTCGCCGGTAAACGTGTAAAATTTCGTCGCCAATTTCTCTCCTTCGTCCCAGTTACGTTTTATCGTCCGAGCCACCTTTTTCGGACTAATTTCATCTTAGCTTTCGCGGCTTTACTTTACGCTTATTAGCTTTCTTAAATTTATCCGCAAAACCGAATTTAACCTATAATTCGCTAAACCTCAAAACCCTAAATTTTAACGCCTACGCGCAAGCAGTTTTCGTTCCGAGGTTTCGCCTGTTTTCATGCTTTGCAGCTAAACTTAACTTAGCTCGTATTTGACGTTGCGGCTATTTTGCCGATAAAAATTTAAACGAAAATTCGCCGATTTATTTTTATCGCTAAAAAGGGCGGCCAAATCTCGCTTAGTTTATAAATTCGCTCAAAACAGGGCCCGCAAACGTAAAGATTAAAATCCCGAATTTAGCAAATTCTAATCCCGCAAGCATAAACGCGCTTCATCGTCCCAAGCGGCAAAATCACGCTAGCCCTGCTTTGCGCGCCGGGATGAGGCAGCGTTAACCGCGCGTCGTTTCTACTTCGTCCGCCAAAATACAAAATATCTATATCAAGCGTTCTGGGCGCGTTTTTAAAGCTTCGCATGCGCCCCAAACGCCTCTCTAAATTTGCCGTTATTTTTAAAATTTGCCTCGCGGCAAGGCTCGTTTGCACTAGCATTACGGCGTTTGTGAAATCCGCCTGCTCTTTAAACCCAAACGCCTCGTTGATAAGGAGCGCCGAGTTTTCGACGACGTGAAACCTGCTGTCTCGGCTGAGTTTAAAATGCAACCGATTAAAACGCTTTTTCACGTCGCCTATATTGCCTCCGAGCCCCAAAATAACGCTACTTTTAAAACCAGGTCTAAAATCAAAAACCTTCGGGAAAAAGAGGCATTTGCTAAACCGTCTCGCCCCCGCTACCCTCATAAAATTTCAGCCCCGTTTTCGCGCACGACCACGACGTCCTCGATGCGCACGCCAAATTCGCCGGGCAAGTAAATCCCAGGCTCCACGCTAAAGACCATCCCCTCTTTTAGCACGGTATCTCCGCGCTTTGAGATAAACGGAAGCTCGTGGATATCGACTCCCACGCCGTGTCCGGTGCTGTGAAAAAACGCCTCGCCGTAGCCATGCCTTGCGATAAAATCCCTAGCCGCCGCGTCGATCTCGCGCGCCTTTTTGCCGGGCATAACCGCCGCGATCGCAAGAGCCTGAGCCTCTTTTACGATCTCGTAAATTTCTTGCCGTTTGGCGTTTTTAAAATTTTGCTCTTTGCCGAAGTTAAAATTTTCGTCAAAGCACGCCGTACGCGTCCTATCGGAGCAGTAGCGGTTAAATTTAACTCCAGCGTCAAGCAGGAGCAAATCGCCCCGACGTAGTCGCTTTTTGCTTGGAAGAGCGTGTGCCTTTGCGGCATTTTCGTTGATCGCGACGATAGGCGAAAAGCTAAGCGCGAGCTCGCCCTTTTTCTTAAAGATGAGCTCGGCGTTAAAAAACAGTTCCTCTTCGCTCATCCCTTCGCCGCTAGAGCGCACGAACGCAGCAAATTCGTCAAATCTTTCAGCGCCTAGCTGCGCCGCGCGTTTTAAAATTTTTATCTCTTCTTCGGTTTTTACTATGCGCGAAATTTGCGAAAAATTCGCCCGCGCCTTAAATCTTATCCCAAGCCCCTTACTTAGAGCTTCCCACTCGCCCGCGCTAAAATCGTACGGGTTGTAGCTAAGCTCAGCAACGCCCGCCTTTCGCAAAAACAGCCGCGCGTCTTTTATCAAATTTCGCTCGATCTCGATCACTTCGGTATCACGGCAAAGCTCGCGCGCCTCGATGCTATAACGCGCGTCGGTGAGGAAAAATTTGCGCCCCGCGAGACTCAAAAATATCGCGTTGTCGCAGCTGTATCCGCACTCGTGAAATACGGCGTTTTCGTCCTTTAGGATAAAATTTTTCAAATTTTGCCTCGTTTTACTCCGCTTTTTCTCTCGCGGCTTTCATAGCTTTTATCTGCTCGAAAATTTGCAGCATCGCGATCATGGCTAGGTGATAGCCCACAGGCCCAAAGCCCACGATCTGTCCCGCAGTTACCGGCGCTATGAGGCTTTTTTGGCGGAATTCTTCGCGGCGATGGATGTTGCTGATATGCACCTCGATGACCGGAAGTCCGACGGCTGCGATAGCGTCGCGGATCGCGATAGATGTGTGCGTGTAGGCGGCTGGGTTTATGATAATGCCGTCAAATTCGCCGAAGCACTCTTGGATCTTATCCACCAGCTCGCCCTCGAAATTGCTCTGAAAAAACTCGATCTCTATATCGTTTTGCTCGGCAAAAAGCTTCATCTGCCCGTGGATATCCTCCATCTTCATCGAGCCGTAGACATCGGTCTCGCGCGTGCCTAGCATGTTGATATTCGGGCCTTGGATGACCATTAGTTTAGATTTTGTTTCCATTTTTAGCCTTTTAAAAGATTTAAATTTAGCCTTGATTATACATTTTTTAAGCTAAATTTTCGCTACAATCACGAAAAATAGGAGCTTAAAATGATCATCGTTAAACCGAAATTTACAATGCCGTGCGACGAAAATTTTACCGTTTTAGAGGACGCGGCGGTCGCCTTTGATGAGCGTATCCAGGCCGTTGGCGAGGCTGAGCAGTTGCGCAAAAGATACCCTAATGCGCGGTTTTTCGAGTATCCGGATGCCGTTTTGGCGCCTGCTTTCATCAATCCACACGTACATCTAGAGTTTAGCACGAACAAAACCAGCCTTGTTTACGGCGACTTTTTAGAGTGGCTAAGCTCCGTTATCGCCTCTCGTGGCACGCTCTCGCAGGCGGCAAACGAGGACGTCATCGCCTCTGCGATAAAAACCATGCAGCGTAGCGGCGTGGCGAGCTTTGGAGCGGTTTCTAGCTTTGGCGGGGATTTGGAGGCCTGCGCGAACTGCGGCGGACGAGTCGTGTTTTTTAACGAAATTTTAGGCACTAACGAAGCTGCGTTAGAGCAAAATTTGGCAAATTTCACCGCCCGATTTGAAGCGTCGCTAGAGCGCAAAAGTCCGCTTTTTACACCTTCGGTTTCGGTGCATTCGCCCTACTCCACGCACCCTGATTTAGCCGCTGCTGCGCTAAATTTAGCCCGCGAGCGTGGGATGGTCGTATCAACGCATTTTATGGAGAGCGAGCATGAAAAAAGCTGGCTAGAGAGCGGCTCGGGCGGCTTTAAAGAGTGGCTGGGCAAATTTAACCCCGCCGCGCGTCCGCTTTATATGCCAAGCTCGTTTGTAGCGATGTTTTCGGGCATTCGCACGCTCTTTACGCACTGCGTTTGGGCGGATGATTTTTCGGGCTTTGACCGCGAGCTTCACAGCCTCACGCACTGCGCGGTCTCGAACAGACTACTTAGCAAACGCACGCTAAATTTACGCGCCGCGCTAGATGCCGGATTGAACGTAAATATCGGCACGGACGGCCTTAGCTCAAATATCAGCCTAAATTTCCTTGACGAACTGCGGGCAAATTTGCTCATTCACGCCGAATTTGATCCGCTAGAGCTTGCTAAAATTTTACTTCTAGCCTCGACGAAAAATGCCGCAAAGGCGCTAAATTTAGACGCAGGCGAGATAAAAGAGGGCAAGCTGGCCGACCTCGCGCTCTACGGCGGTTTTGCGCAGGCGGACGCGGTGCAGCTACCTCTCATGCTCATTTTGCACGCGGGGGGCTGCGAGCGGCTATTTGTGGGCGGCGCGGAAGTAAATTTAAAGCAAATTTAGCGGCGATTTAAACTAGCCGCCGCACTAAGAGCGTGCCGCAAGGCAAATTTAAAGGAGAAAAATGGAAACTAAAATCGGCGACATCTTTGCCGTAAGATTAAAAAGAAAGAGCGTTTATTTCGTTGCGCAAATCCTTAGCGGCGGCGATGAGACGGGATGTTTCGCGGTCGTTTTAGACCTATTTACGAAGGAGCCGCCCGGCCTAAAAGAAGCGGCAAAGCTAAAGCCGTTTTACTTTGGTCATCACTTTTGGGAGCGCGAGGAATTTTATCTAAGCGCGGATGAAATTTTAGACGCCGAGCCCGTTTTTATCGGCAATGCCGCGCCAATTTGCAAGCCGCCCAGGCAAGCAAGCCTGCAAAATACGGAGCAAATTTGCATGCAGCTTGCGTGGAACGAGCTGCCAAAGGATATCAGGGATAAATTTAAGTCCGCGAGTAAGCAAAAACTTGAAATAAGGCAACTGCAAGACTGCAAATTTTACGCCGAGTTTGCGCGGCAAAATCCGTTTTGCTACGAGATAAAAAGCGAAATTTGGGATGAAAATTTAAAAGATTTTTTAGAAGCGACACCGATGATAACCAATATGGAGCTAAACTGCGCCGCAAAAAGTCTAGATATCTCGCGCACGTACGTACAAGAACTAACCCTAGATACTAGCAGCACGCAGGAAGTTTTGCTAAACGACTCGCTATATAGGCTCACGCTAAAGGGCGACGCCTCGCGGCTAAAAAGCGTGCGCTGCCCCTTTGACGGCGAGCTTTTAGGCATCCAGCTAGAGCTAAAGGGCGGCGGATTTTGCGTTAGCGGGCTTGAAAAACTGCGCGAACTACGGATATTTTCGCAGCGCGGCGAGTGCGGCGATCTAGCGGATGTTGCGGCGAGCTTTCCGAATTTACGCGAAATTTTCATAAACGCGCAGGGCGGCACTCTAAAAAATATCGACGCGCTTGCTAAGCTTAAACGACTCCAAGCTATGCGGCTTAGCGACGTTTACGGATTTGATAGCTTTCCGGCGAGGGCGCAGCTGCCGTATTTAAAGCGTCTTTGGCTACGGTCGGTTCCAAAAACGGTCTGCGAGGCGGCAAAAAGGGAGTTTAAAGACGTAGAGGACGTTGAAATCAAACAGCCGCGAAGCGATCAGTGGCTGGAGGCGAATTTAAACAATCCGTTACGCGGCTGGGACGGCAGAGAGGGCGTAAGCGCGGCAGCGTCCAAAAAGGCGATGAAAGCCTACGCAGACGCGCACAAAACGCTAAGCGCGATTAAAGCAGGGCCTGTTAGCAAAGAGCTGGAAACGGCGAGCAAAAACGCAAAAGCACAAACTAGCAAAAAGGCGGCGAGGGCGGGTAAATTTGATACAGCTAGCGCAGGTAGCGCGGCGGCGCGGGCTAAAGTTTTAAAAGATTTTATCTCCGTTTTTAATGCAGTAGGCGCGGGGCGGGGCATCGACACCATGGAGCGCGAGGAGATATGGGAGGCGTTTTGCAAGCTTTGCGAACTAGCCGCGGTAAGCGAAAAAGACCGAGAAAAAATCTGGGAAACAAACGCAGAGTTTTGATCTTCGCTTGCTTTGAAAACTAAGTCCGCAAAGGCTAAATCTGCAAGCTAAATTTAAAGCGACCGGTTAAACCGGCCTTAATGCCTAGGCCTTAAATTTAGCGGGCGCGAGCTTTAAGGCTTGGGGTTTTAAAGATAGATCTTGCCGCTAAATTTGATTAAAATTTTCAAGTCCGCAACATCCAAAGCGCCGAATTTAACCGCCTTTTTCAAATTCGGCACGAAAATTTCCTAACTTTTAATCTGCAAATTCGCGCCCCTAAATCACCGCCCAAATGCCAATCTAAAACCGACAAAAAATTTACCGTAAAACGAGCGCTAGCTAAATTTATAAATTTAAATGGTAAAATGCGCCCGAATTTCACGAAAATGATAAATTTAAAGGAAAAAAATGGGATTTTTAAGATTTATTTTTGCGCCGATCGCGGCGATTTTTAGGTTTATAAACACCTATTTTAAAGCGATGCTGTTTTTACTCATCGTCTTTTTGATATTTTTTAGCGGCAAGGGCGAAAGCGTAAATCCGCCCAACCTAACCCAGATAAATCTATCGGGCGCGATCATGGACGCAGGCGAAGCGCTAGAAAAGATCGAGGCCGCGCACAAGGACGGCGACATCAAGGGCGTGCTGCTTTATATCGATAGCCCGGGCGGCGCGCTGGCGCCTAGCGTCGAGCTACACACGGCGATCAAAAATCTACGTGCCGCAAAGCCCGTGGTTGCGTATGCAGGCGGGTCGATGACTAGCGGTAGCTACTACGCGGGTGCCGGCGCAAACAAAATTTTGGCAAATCCTGGCGCGTTTATCGGATCGATCGGCGTGATAATGCAAGGCGCGGATGCTAGCGAGCTAGCGGCTAAAATCGGCGTCTCGCAGCAAATCGTAAAAGCGGGCGAGTATAAAGAGGCGGGGACGTTTCTGCGCCCGTGGAGCAAGATCGAGCGCGAGCAGCTACAAGAGCTCGTAAACGCCAGCTACGAGATGTTCGTAAGCGACGTGGCGGCGGATAGAAATCTGGACGCAAACAAAAGCAAAGAGTGGGCCAACGCGCGGGTATTTCTGGCCCGTGACGCCGCAAAACTCGGGCTCATCGACGAGGTGAGCGATTATTATTCCGCGCGCGCCGAGCTAGAAAAGCTAAGCGGCGTGGCCGAGCCCGTCTGGGCAAAGCCGTCCGTCTACGAAAAAGCGATGCAAAAATTTATAAATCAAGGCACAAACTCGCTAATCTCGGCGTTTTTTGAGGCTAAGGCGAGGTAAATTTAAAGGCGCGCCGTGAAAATAATCTCGAAATTTAAAGATAATTACGACTTTATGGTATCAAAATACGGCCTTGACGAGACGCTAATCTATGACCGCAGAAACTCGACTCCGGTTGGCGCAGATGAGCTATGGAGTCTTAGCCGGGCCGATAAGCCGTTTTTAGAAAACGCGGGCTTGAGCTACAAAGTACGCGTAGGCAGGGACGGCAAGCTTAGCACTGATTTTTATGCAGGCGAGGGTATGCCTAGACTGCTTCACTCCGTGATTTTTATCGGCAAAAACTTGGTTCATATTTTCGCCGCCGAGGGCAAAATTTACACCGATTTCGACCTTGCGGAAAACGGGCGGGAGGAGATGTATTTTAACGGCGATATTTTGACGTTTAAAGACGGATTTTGCGCTTATATCGCCTCGCGGTTTGAGAGCGATATTTTGCGCTTTGCCGCGCTTAGAGCAAACGACCCGGCGGCTCTTAGCAGCGCCGATAGGGCTAGCGAGAAGGAAAATTTAAGCGCGCCCATAGTGTTTTTTAAAAGGACGCAAACTACCGACTTCGTAGCGATAAATCCGCAGCTTAGCGCGATGGGGCTTTATCTGGACGCCGATTTCGTCTGGCAGAGTTTAGTTGAGTTTTTATCCGCGAAAAAAGACGCCGAGGCTCCAGTAGGCATGGTGCCAAACGAGATAAAAATCGCTAGCAAAGGCTTTGACGCAAAGCGTTCGTTTCGTCCGAAGATGAAATAACGCAGGCACCTTAGCCTAAATCGCTTTTTTATCTTTTCCTCCCGCGCGCCGTTTAAAAGATGAGCTTGGCGCAAAATACGACTCGTTTTTGGGTTAAGGCGTCAATAAATTTAAGCGACTACGCCGCGCTTTTTAAACGCCGATAAATTTAACCGCGCCCTTTGCGCCGATAAAACCGCAAATTTAAAATGCCGATTTTAAACGCAAAAGCTGCGAAACGATAAAATTTGCCGTAAATTTAAAACATAAAATCGCGCTATCGCTGGTTTTGAAGCGTAAATTTAAAGGCGTCCATTTTAACGCGACCTTGATTTATCGACGCTTTAAGGCAACGAAAATTCATCGTTTCTAAGGCACAAAGCGGCAATCAAAATAAACGCGGCGCAGCCTAATGGCAAAGTCGCGCGACTAGTAAATTTAGCTAACGGCTCGGTCTTATTTGCGAGGTAAATTACGGCAAATAAAGCATAAATCGGCGATTAAATTTGCAGCGTCAGCCCCCAGCTCGCAAGCCGAGTTTTAAAATTTACTCCGCCAGCGCCCTTAACCGCTCGTAACCCAGCCCCTCCACCAAAATATAGCTAGCATCGATAAAGCGGTAGCTCTCACGCGGCAAACGCGAGATAAACTCTGAGTAATCTAGCTCGGCTAGCACGCGGTAGCGGGAGGCCTCGTCACCATCATCGCTCTCGTTGCCGCCGTCGCATTCTTCGCCGCCTACTAGCGTAATTTCCCAGCGCGAGACGTCTTTTGGCTTAACAAAGTCCAAATTTTGCCACTCCACGAAAGGCTCGTAAGGCAAAATAGTCGGCACACCCTGCGTAAGCGCGTACGAGCCGATGATATCGCCTTCGCCGTTTGCGCGGTAAAAGCGCTGGTTTGCGCCGTAAGCGTCCAGATATTGCACCGCGGTTAGGCGCTCGCTAAACTCCTTTGCGGGGCTTTGCGCGGCTAAAATTTCATCTATGATCGCGCGATTTAGGGCAAAAGGCCTAACGACGCCGTAGCAGTGATTTACGGTCGCGCCGCCCTCCAAACGCCCTTTTATCGCCCGCAAACCCGAGTTTATATCGCGCTCGTAGTCAAATTTTTCTATCATTTCTCGCGTATAGATTTTTCCGTCCTCGCCCCTGATGTCGCTTCCTAGTCTTTGCGATAAAATTTGCAGATACGAGATAGCCAAAACCCAGTCAAATACCGTCGCGGGCGTATTTACGCGCACTTTGTAGCTTTTCGTATCAGTGTCGTAGCTAAGCTCAAATCCCCGCCCGCTCTTGCCCCAAATGCCTAAAACTATGCCCTCGCATTCGCTTAAAAGCGAGCCTAAAAACGCCTCTTTATCAAAATTTTCGGCATTCTCGTCTATGCCAAACACCGCCAAATCCGGTATCAGCTCCGTAGCCTTGCCTACGCTCATTACGCTAAAATATCCCAAAAATAGCGGCCGCTTTTTATTTTTGACGCTAAATTCTACGCTCATCGTTTCTCCTTTTAAACCGCGATTATAGCAGATACTGGACAAAAATATAAAGCAAAAGCCGGCGCGATTTAGGGTTAAATTTAAGAGCAAGGCGCGGGTTTTGATTTGATAAATTAAGCGGATGAAAAGCGGAGCCAAATCAGGCGGCAAATTTGCAAAAACGGCGGGAATTTAGGCGCGTAGAGTTTGCGACGCGGGTAAATTTAGCGCTCGTTTGGACGCGATGGAAATTTGACGTGGAATTTAAGCAAATGACCAAATTTAGGCAAAGCTTTTGCGTGCATTTTGAGGCGTTTGCTTGCGTTAAAACGCCTAAATTTAGTTAAATCTAGTGACCCAGCTTCCCAGATTCGTATCGACTTTGACCTCGATTATCTTGCCGCACCCCTCATCTAGCGTAAATTTGATCTCTTCGCTAAAATTTAGCTCAAAACCCTTACCCAGCCGCGCTCGCACGTCTTTTAGAGGTATTTTTTGAACCGACTTCCAATCAAAATCCTCGGGATCGTCCTTGTTTGGCGTCTTCTGCTCTATATCCACGAAATTTTCGTCTCTTTTACCCACGCGGATCGTCGCTTTCGCATCGTATCCCAAGCCTATAAAATCGTTCCACCGCGCAGAGCATCTGCCCCTGTTTATCTCCATACCCCAAAGCTCCACGCCGTCTTCTAGCGCCCTAAATATCAAAAATCTCGTATCGTGCGAGCCTATACGGCGGTCCCAGTAGTCTCCGTAGACCGTCGATGTGGTGGTCGTCGTTAAATCTAGCTCGTATGGTGCGGCGTCTTGCGCCGAGGCTACCGCGCCTGCTATCAGCGAGGCTGCAAATGCGGAACATAATTTTTTCATTTTTCTCCTTTAAATTTATTCGTTACTTTTGCGCTAAATTCGGCTAAATTTTGGCGCAAAATTTGCGGCAAGAGACTACCGCCTAGCATAATTTATCAAACGCCGCAAGGCAAGTTTGCTCACCGGGCTTCGGTCGCCTCTCATCAAAAGCTGTAATACGCGGTGCAAGCAACGTAAATTTAGGCGCAAATACGGCCTTTGCTTACGGAGCTAAAATTTGCACTCTTTTAAAGACGCCCTCCGCGCAAGCCACCGTATAAAACCGCTTTTACTTCGCCGTGCCGCGCTTACGGTATCAAAGCCGTATTTTCGGCAAGAACCAGGAAATTACCTTGCGGGCGCGGGCTAGTTCTATTGCCGCGGCGAAATAAAATCAAAGGCGATGCGAAATCTAAATTGCCTTGCTAAATTTTGCAAGGCAAGGCAAAATTTAGCGTCGCAGGCTCTTAGCCTCAAGCAAAAATCTAAGCAAGGGCAAGATGAGCATCCTAGCAGCTTTGCTTATCGCCTAACTCGCACGCCTTTTTTCGCATTTGCTTTGCCTTTTTCGCGTCTTTTTTTACTTGCTCATATCTGTTTTCGTTGAAATTTCCCTCATACAGCCACGCCGCCCTCTCGCAGCCGCCTACGTAGCCTAGCTTACACGAACGCTCGTAATACTCCATCATCTCGCCTATATCGCCTCTCGTTCGCTCTATCATCCAGCCCACGTTGTAGCATCCGGGAGCGTATTTTTTGTTGCATAGGGTATTGTTTATCGCAAACGACTGCACCTCGTCGCCCAGCTCTTCTTGCATGAAATTAGCTAGCGCCAAGCAACCGGGCAAATACTCGTAAAGGACGCAGCTAGCCTTGTAATACGCGCTAATCTTAGTCTCGCGCTCGCTCTTATCCGCGGCTTTTACTAGGTTATTTTTATAAAGTTCGCCCAGATAAAAGCAGCCCTCGCCGTCTCCTTTGGCGCAGGCTAGGCTAAATAGCCCCTCCGCCGCGCCGTAGTCTTGCTTTAAGTTTGCCGCTAACATGCCCGCTTGCACGCACTCTTTGGTAGCGTTTAGGTCTGGATTTTTGCATTTTTTGAGCTTTTCTAGCGTATCTGCGGCTAGCAATGGCGAAAGGCCGGGCTCGCTAGAAAATAAATTTAGTGCCGCAAGCAGCGCAAATAATAAGATTTTCATTTACCGCCTTTTATCAGTTTTACCGCGTCGCAACCGTCTTTACCGCCTAGGGCGCAGGATTTTTCGTAGTATTTTAGAGCCTTATTTTTATCCGCTTTTACGTCCGCTTCGCCTACGTTGTAGATGCCGCCCAGCTCTTCGCAACCTGCCGCATAGCCAAGGTCGCAAGCCTTTTCGTAGTATTTCATCGCTCCCCTTACGTCTTGTTTAAAGCCCCCGTGTCCGTCGATTTTAAAAAAGCCGAGATTGTAGCACGCGGTAGCGGTTTTTAGCTCATCGCAGGTTTTTTCTAGTAGCTTTTCGCTCGCTGCCGCATCGCCCTCGTCGATATAGGACAGCCCTAGTCCCGCACAGCCTTCGCCGTCTCCTTTATCGCACGCCTCTTTAAAGGCTGCGACCGATAGCTTGCGCGCCTCCTCGTCGCCCGAAGCGATGTATTCTTCATAATACGCGTCGCCCAAAACCGCGCATTTTGCCGCATCGCCGCTTTGGCACTGAGCTTTTAGGCTAGCTAAATTTTCGCTTTGCAAGTCAGTCGCAAACGCCGCGCTAAAAAGCATAACGGCGGCAAATAAAAACTTTTTCATTCGTATCCTTTTTAAAATTTAACGCGTGATTATAGCGAAAAACGTTAGAAATTTAAGGCGTAGCATCTTGGGTGCTATGGACAAATTTGCGGCGTATGCGAGCGAGCTTTACGGCAAAGAAAATGCTATTAAGCATAAATTTCCCGCTAAAAACGCCTTTGGCAAAAAGCAAACCCTAAAAACAAATTTCAGCCGTAGTTTAGATTTGCTTTTTAACCCCGGCTTGCGGCCTTTAGGGCGTTTTTGGCAAGGGGCTACGCAAATAGTATCGCTCTGCCGGCTTTTGCTCACAGCATTGCCCAAATTTCGTAAATCAAATTTTATATTACTAGAAATCGTTCGCTGCGCTAAGGCTTGAGGCCTTTAAATCGGCACTTTAAAAATATAACTATAATCTTAAAAAATATCAGATGATAATTTTTATTAGCTAATATATTTTTCTTTAAGATTTTTATGCTATAATTTCACTCATAAATCATATCAAAGGAGACAAAATGTCAAAAGTTGTTACTCAATTAAATCAGATTCAGGCCGACGCTCACGCGTTATTCGTTAAATTTCACGACTATCACTGGTATGTAAAAGGCATTCAGTTCTTTAGCGTTCACGAATATACCGAAAAAGCTTATGAAGATATGGCAGAGATATTTGACGACGTCGCTGAGCGCGCTATACAGCTAGGCGGTAGAGCTATCACCAAAATAGAAGAGCTAAACAAGCTAGCTCATCCAAAAACAGACAACAAAGATAGCTACACTCCAACCGAGGTTTTAAAAGGCGTTTTGGCCGAGTACGAGCACTTGCTGGGCGAATTTAAAAAGCTAGAAGAAGTCGCGGAGGAAGCAAAAGACAGCACGACCGTAACTATGGCGCAAGATCAAATCGCCAAATACGAAAAAGCTATATGGATGCTAAAAGCTACTTTGGCATAATTTGCGGGGCGAAAGCCCCCTACCCTACTCGCAGTTTTACCCCTCCCTCTTTACGTCTTTTTATCTCACAAATGTATTCGCACCTTGATTTAAATTTAGCAAACCGTATATTTTAAGCAGGTTAAATTTAGACTTGGAACGAGGCGCCAAATTTGCTCATAGAAAACGCGTCGTTATCGCATTAAGAAATATGGAGTTTGCTCGAATAGTTTATTGATTTGATTTATCTTTATGTCGTAGTAATTTTTATCCGCCCTTAAATTTGCGCCGACTTGCCTCATTCACACCTTCAACGGATTTCACCGGCGAGCAGTAGTAAAGCAGGAGGCGCACGGCTCAAATTTTATTTGCGTAACAGCTCTCGCGCCGTTGATACCTTTTGCTGCAGCCATAAAGATAAAGAAGCTAAATTTGGATATTTTACTATCGCGATAATAAATTTGGCCACGATTTTTATGATTTTCGCCGATAGCTTATTTTTCGTAACTTTAAAAAAACGAGTAAATTTAGGCAATACTTCAAGCCTAAATCTATAAATCAAACTAACGAAATTTTGCCGCATAGGTAGGCTGCTAAGCATTAAAACGCATAAAACGATATCCAAGGTAGTTTTTACGAGATAACCCAGACTAAGATTAACCTAAATCAAAACTGGCCGTAGCGCGGTAAATTTAAACGCTCGTATTTCTAGCGGATTTATGTAAGCGGAAAATAAGCATCTAACCCAGGCCTTATGTTAATAATTTTACTAGGCTTTAATGCGTCGTCCATTAACGATACCGCTACCGTTTTAGATTTAAATAGCAACGGGGGTTTTCAAATACCAAAAATGATGTAACGGCTTGTAGGGTAAAATTACCATAAAATAGATAGGGCATCTAATACGAATTGCCACAAAATAACTCGGATCGTTACGCTAATAGATAAATAAGCAGGCTTTGATTTAGTTTGAATAATGCCTTATTGTATAAGTATCGGCATTTTCTTTTAAAAAAGCTGCTTAGGGCCTTGCTAATAAATACGTATACTTGACTTACTATGGCGGATATGTTGCAAAATACATCTTTAGATATTTTTGTATAAAAATTTATATATAGCTGATTCTAAATTTAGCTAAAAAAGTCATTTTAGAAATTTTATTTTTTATAAAGGCGCTTTAAATTTTGTCTTTCTGGTTTTTGGGGTGTAACTACAAATATTTTCACATCTGTAATAATTAGCTAAAATTTGGGTGGCATAGAACGGAATACTTTTATGAAAAAATAATAGAGGGCTTCACAACTTATTCTAAACCTACTTCTTTTAATTCACTTCCTCTTCTTACAAGGGTAAAGGTCCTTTATCAGCATAACGATATATTTTAAAGTCCAGATGTTGCTTTACCGATGACAAAATAAATTCACAGCACTAGCCGTCAATATACCCTTTAAAAAAGTTGGCTTGAACTATCTTAAGCCATTTAATCCAATCTATAGTTTAACCTGACACATGTGTTTTTAAATTAGCAATGATTTTGTCGACTTTATATAACTATAAATACAGATAAGATAGAGTAAGACTGGCGATACTGAAGATAAATAGAAAAAATTAAGTAATTTATATAACCATCGAAAAGAAAATTTAAAAGGGTAAAATAAACCTCGGGACTAAGCCCGAGGTTTTAAATTAGAATGAGTATTTAGCTTGGAATCTTAAGAATTTAGTCTTATCTTTCGAGCTATCTTGGTGTTTATTAATTTCATAAGCGTAGAAGCTTGAGAACTGAAGCTTAGCGCTGTAATCATAAGATAGTCTAGCTACATACTCTTGATACTTCTCTTTTACGTTTGCAGCATCTCTAACTTTACCATTAGAGTATTCGCCGCCTAGTCTAAATTTATCAGCAAAAGTATATCCGCCTTTTAAGAACCAGAAGTTACCTCTACCTTGAAGAGCAGTATAATCAAGAGCTGATTTTATCTCGCCAACCTCTATAAATGAACCTTGATCCTCTAGACTTACAAAACCGTTAGCTTTATCATGAACTTTATATCCGATATAACCGGCAGCTACATCAGCACCAAATAGTTTAGTACCAAGCTCAGTAGCATAAAAATCAGTATCTTTAAAATTTGCGCCTACATCATTGTCTATATCCGCGTGAGCATATTGAGCTCTTGCTCCGACATTAACGCTATCGGTAATATCAAGGCTAAAGTTTACGTCACCTATGATAAGATTAACCGAATCAACTAAAGATGCATACCATAGTTGAAAACTTACTGGATCATAAGAACCGATAGCAGCTACTGCATATAGGTTATTATTGAAAATACCAGGAGCATTAGTGTAAATAGCGCCGTCACTCTCATTGTTATTCTCTAGAGCATCAAATGCAAATGCGGTTAGAGTCAAGCCGGTAATATCTTGATTTTCTACTCTTACGCCGGTGCCTACAGCATCATCGGTAAAGAATGAACCTATAGTTTGTTTACCTGCAGTTATAGTAGTAGCACCTACTTTATATCCTAAGTAAAATTCTTTAACATTAAATGGGCTTGAAGTATCAGTGTTGTCAGTTCTGTTGTCAGCACCAAAAGCAGAACTATCAGATGAATTGTATCTAAGCGTTAAAACACCAAAGAAATTATCATCAAGCGCAGCTTTAAAAGAAAATTCTGACTTAAACTGATGATGTGCAGTCGTATTATCTTTTACGCCGTTAGCGTTTTTGACTGCTACATTGTTATATCTATATCTAGCATATCCTGAAAGGTCTACGTTTTTAATAGCTTCCTCAAGAGGCGTAGCACTCGCTACGGTTGAAAAAGCACCTAGTGCAACCAAAGCTGCCAATGAAATTTTAGCAATCTTCATTTATATTCTCCTCAAATAAAATAAAATATTTTGGAATATTAGCATAAAATAACCTTTAGTAAGCTTAAAAATCTAAAGATTCTCATTAAAAATTACCGAACATTTACCGAAATATAATATAGAAACTGACATAAAGTAAGAAAAATCTGGAGATAGCCGAGTTTATAAGACTCGGCAAATTTAATTATTTTAGGTAGCTTCCCTGGGTTGGAGTAGTTGAAACATCCGAATTTTCAGTAGAAGAGTCGCTAGATAGTAGTGCGTCCTTACCCTTTAAGAAAGCTATTATAGCACCTAAATCATTATAGGTCGTTTTTGCTGCTACAGTTTTCATTAAATTTCTCATATTTCCGCCGTATTCCGAGTCGTTTAGATAGCCTGAAAAAGCAGCTTCGATAGCCTCAGCGCTTATATTAGTTAGCTTTTCTGATGAGCCGTAAGCTCTTTTGCTGCCATCTTCACCATGACAAGAGGCACAGTTTTTAGCGTATAATTCTCGACCTTTTTCTACGCTATATCTTCTTTTGCTATCTACGCCGATATTTAAAAATTTGCCTCCGCTATCCGTTTCGGGAGCTTTTTCATAAACGTTTATACTTATATTTTCGTCTTTAGAATATTTTTCTACCAAACTTTTTAACTCTTTTGCAAATTCGCCCTTTGCCTCAAATATATAACTAGGCTCGTCGGCTGCAAAAGAAAAAATGCAAAGACATGCCAAAAGCGAAAATTTAGTAAATTTCATAAAAAACCTTTGTGGATAAATTTAAAAATCCCAAGCAAGGGAAATTTGCTTGGGATTATAGCATAAAAGAGATCGGTTTTTATTAGAAGCTATATTTTGCTTCAAATCTTATACGATCTTGTTTGTGTCTAAAGTCTCCATTTTTCTCTTTAGCTGCTGCATAGAACGTAGAGAAATTAAGTTTTTTGCTGTAAGCGTAGTTACCGCCGATGTTCCACTCATCTCTATCAACTCTTTTTGCATACTGCCAGCTATATCCTTTGCCGTCTATATAGTTAGCAAAAACGCCGAATTTGTCAAATTTATATGAAGCTCCGATAAACCAATAATCGTTCTTGTCTTTGATATTGTTGTAGTATTGAGCGCTACCCGTCATCACAGAGTTTATAATCTTAGCAGGGTTAATTAGCTTGCCGTTATCTTCGATAGTTACAAACGATTTTTTATTATCGTCGGCTTTAAAGTAGATATAACCTGCATTTAAACCGACTCCAAAAAATCCCACGTCGCCCTTAGTAGCAAAGAAATTCGCATCGCCGAAATCGTTATCGTCAGATTCATTGTGTACGTATTGACCTTGAACACCTACTTTTACGGCGTCAAAATCTAATTTCAAAGCGGCATCGGCCGCAAAAAGATTTGCAGTATCTTCAAGATATGCCCACCAAGCTTTGAAATTTACGATATCATAACTTCCCATAGCTCCTAAACCATAAAGGTTAAGGCTATTAGTTTTACCGCCTGCGTTTAGGCTTGGTAACAACTTACCGTCGTAATCGCGGATACCGCTGGTCTCAAGCGCATCAAACGCAATACCTACTAGAGTAAGGCCCGATATATCAGTATTAACTACTCTTAGACCCGTACCAGCCAAGTCATCGTCAAAATATGTTCCCACAAACTGTTTACCGGCTGTAATAGTAGTGTTGCCTACAGTATAGCCAAGGTAAAATTCTCTAACCGCTAGAGCGCTTTGAGTGTCGGTGGTGTCGGTATTAAATCCAGAACCGTCCTTTGAATCGTATCTTAGGCC
Organism: uncultured Campylobacter sp.; assembly: GCF_963517995.1. GTDB lineage: Bacteria > Campylobacterota > Campylobacteria > Campylobacterales > Campylobacteraceae > Campylobacter_A. The sequence continues at coordinate 8,990 of NZ_CAUQHQ010000010.1, read as the reverse complement.
GAGTACGCCAAAGAAATTATCGTCAAGAGCGGCTTTAAAAGTACCTACAAATCTAAATCTATGGTTAGCGTTAGTTGTTTTAGCATCGTTAAGCTTTACTTTATCGCTAGTATATCTATATCTTGCAAATCCTGAAAAATCTACGTTTTTTATAGCTTCCTCAAGTGGAGTAGCATTTAAAGTAGAGAAAGCGCCTAGCGCAACCAAAGCAGCTAAAGAAATTTTAGCGAGTTTCATAAGATCTCCTTCATAAAAGTTGATTAGCGTAATTTTAGCACAAAACCTAGCATTACAAGCTTAATAATAAAATTTTGTATACCTAGAGTAAATTTAGGCAAAAATACGGCATTTAGTACTACGTTATTGATAGTAGATATTATCAACGCATATAAATTAGGGATAAAACTTAAAAATGATAAATAAAAAAAGGATTTTAAAAAATAAAAAAGGGGATACACATCCCCTTTCTAAAAGGAGTTCTAACTTTGATTGCTTGCCAGAATTATAAAATATTTCGGTAAATCAATGGCTAATCAAAGCTGATATTTTCGCTTTTAGGCACGTCGATTACGATTTTTTTCGTCGGTTCTTGCTTTAGCGTTTTTTTTGCGGCTACTTTTTGCTTAGTTTTACGTATCGCGGTTTTACGACTATCGCCGCTTTTTATAAATATCATATCGGCAATATAGTTATTTGATACTCTGACGTAAACCGTATCGCCGGCTGAGAAATACAACCTACCTCCGCAATATTTGCCGCTTGGCAGTTTACCGTTTGAGGCGTCGATAGAGCTGATATCGTAGCAATATTTACCGTCTTGATAGGCTACGTCTAGTATTACGCCGCGCAAAGAACCGTTTAGAGCCGGTTTTTGAACGGGCGGTTTTTGATTTATTTTTTTTGGCGCGGGCGCGTTACCGGATGACCACGAACAGCCGCTTATCGCGAGCGAAATTGCCGTTAGGGTTATAAATTTAAGCTTGAACACTAAGGACGTTCCCGCCGAGTTCGGCTATTCTTTTATCTATGCTTTGCGTGGCCCTTTCTATAGTTTTTTGCGAAATTTCAGGTAGATTGCCGCCCCAAATTTTTTCTGCTTCTTTAAAGCCTCTTTGCATACCTTCTTTTCCCGCTTGCAATTTTTCCAGATCGTCTCCGGCGGCGTTAATAATAAAATTTGAAATCCTATCCGCAGTATTTGAAATACCGAAAAATCCATTCTCGCTAACCAAATCGCTAGCTTCGCTTTGGCTTAATTGCCATATAGGTTTGCCCTCGTAGCCGATCATCTTAAAATCAACTGCCGATAAGATATCTTCGAGAGAATTTGAGCTTTTGCTTTGAGCGCCGGATGTATCACTAAAATTTGCCGAGCCGCTAAACGTCCAAACTTGAGATAAAAGATTCGAGTTCGAATTTGAGCCCGCGATATCTTGAAAATGAGCCAAATAGCTATTTGTTAACTGCTTTACGTCGATGTTTGCGTAAGCTTCCCGTATCTTTTTTTGATCCGAATTTACCGTTTCTTTGCTATCTTGAGCTTGCGGCGTATATGGATTTTGGCGTAGGGCGTTTATACTAGTTTGCATACGTTATCCTTTAAATTTTATTATGCATTATATATCGTCAAAATTAGAATAAAGTTAAGGGGCAAAATTTATTTTACCCTATCGCCGACGTGACCGTTATAGACGATATCCTTCGCGTCGATGTTTTCATCGAGCAGTATATCGCTTATCTTGCCGCTTTTTTTGACGCTTTCTATATCGGCGGCGAGGTCTTCTTGATAGCTGTAAATCATCGCCGCGCCGCTAACGCCTTCAAGTCTTTCAAGCGTTTTAAAGCGGTTTATCTCCTCGTCTAAATTTTCCACGCTCATCACGACCACGATCTTGCCTTCCTGCGCGGCGACGACCTCGCAGCCCTTTACTCGCTCTATTTGCGAGATTATTTCTTGCTCGCTTGCGCCGTCTTTTTTATAGACAACCAGGCTTGATATATTCATTTTACGCTCCAAAATTTAACTTCTTTTTCGTATGCGACACTAATTAGCCTGCCTCCGTTTGAGAGATAAAGTCCGTTTAAAATTTGCTGCCCCGTCTTTACGGTAGCGAGTTTTTTCTTGCTCGCTACGTCGTAAACGGACACGTCGCTTTGCTCGCCGTTCATAAACGCTAGACTTTTGCCGCTAGGGCTAAGCGCGGTCGCATAAACGATAAAATCCGCCTTAAAATAACTCGTCTCGCCGTTATAAACGCCGGCTTGTTTGTCGATACTTCCGACCGAAACGACGCCGTTTTTATAGTCGATATCGTACATATTGTCTTTAAAGAAATTTAGCGTCTGCTCCGTCTGGCGAGTTTTTAGATTATAGATATAAATCACGCCGCTTTCGGCTCCGATGGCGATTTTATCGCGGGTTTCGTTTATCTCAAAATCCACGTAAAGAGCGATTGAAAATTTATGTTTAAAGACGGCTTTTTTGCTATCTAGATCGATGAGATAAATTTCATTGCCAAAATCCGATACGACGGCGGTTTTCGCGTCGATAAAAAAGGCTTTTTTGGCGGATTTGTTTTCTAAACGCATATTGCTAGCCTCGCTCCAGCCGGCGCCCTCTTTTTTAAAAACGTATAAATACCGCTCGCTATAATCCATCTCGGCTAAAACCAAAAGCGCGTCGCCAAGGCGGTCGATGCTAAAAATTTTAGCCGGTTCCGCGTCGCTAAAATGCGTTTTTACCGTGCGAAATTTAATCGGTTCTAAAAATTCGTCCGCTTTTATATCGTAAATATCAAGCTCGCCGCCGTCCGTGCCTAGATATAAAATTTCATCTATCAAATTCGAGCTTATAACGTTTGCGCCAGCTTTTATCGATTTATCGGGCTGCGAAATTTCAAGCGGCTTAGCCGATAAATTCGTAAAATTTAGACAAAAAAAAGCCGTAAAAAATAAAATAACTTTTTTCATAATGCCTCCATTTTGATAGAATTCACGAAGCAAACCTCCATACACTGCGCGCAGCCGACGCATTTTTGATTTATACTCGGACGAAAAACTCCGAAAAAATCGATCGCCCTAAATTTGCAAATATCTTGGCAGCTGCAACAAATCGTGCCGTTCCAAGCAAGGCAGGCACTTACGTCGATGGAAAATTTAGCTTGGATTTTAGAAGAAAATTTTAAATTTAAAACCTCTCGTCCCGCATCCTCGCAAGCTAGCGCGCATTTTTCGCAAAAATCGCAGCCCAAGGATTTAAATTTAAAATTTACTCTCTCGTTTTCAAAGCTCAAAAGCTCTTTTTCGCAGGCGCTAACGCAAGGCGCGTCGCAGCCAGCGCAGTCAAATTCGCCGCAAAAATAAGGCGGCGCGATGAAATTTTGAGCGGATTTACCGCCCAAAATTTTAGAAAAAATTTTACGCCTCGAAGCGTCCGCCGTCATTATCTGACGCCCTCGTTTAGCACGTCAAGAAGGTTTGAGCGACTTGTCGAGTTTGCGTCGCGATACTCAGGCTTAAAGTTATTTTTAAATTTAGCCTCCACGTTAGCCTGCGGTACGTGACACGTAGTGCAGTTAAAGCGGTCGTCGCTAAGCTTGCCCTCAAGGTCTTTTTTATTCCTTATGCTATAAAGGTGCGATTTAGGGATCGGAGTTGCGCCGACGTCTTTTGCGACTTCTGGCATATGGCAGCTAACGCACATATTATTATCCGCCGTGATAGGGATGAGCCCTTCTAAATCATGTGGGATTAGCGGCGGAGCGTTTTCAAAAGAGCGGTCGTATCTTTTTGATTCGCCCGCGGCAGGTTTGGTCCAGTTGATATCGGCTAGTTTTATATCGTCTTCGTCGGTAACGTCGTTAGCGGCGCGCAAGATATTTAGGTCTTTGGCGTCTTTACCGTCTTTTAGCTTTACTTTTTCTTTTTTATCGGAGTTGGTTTTTATCTGCTCCGTTTTTTGAGTTTGCGCGGAGCTAGATGATTTTTGCTCTTCTTTAGCTTCGGCACAGCCCGAAAATATGAGGACGGCGCATGCCAATCCCGCCAAAATTCTCGCCTTCATTGATTTTTCTCCTTTAAATTTCTAATATTAAATTTTAAAGCATCGTCGCCGCAAACGTCGATACAGCGTCCGCAGCTAATGCACTCGCTAGATTTTATAAATCCGCTTTGCTTGCCGATAATGCCCAGCACTTGATTTTCCGGGCAAATAAGCTTACATTTCATACAGTTGGTGCAATTGCCCGCGTTGTGTTCTATGCGTAAAAGCGAAAATTTGCCGACGACCGCGTAAAAAGCGCCCAGAGGGCAGAGCTTTGAACAAACGAGTCTATCGCCCAAAAATGTGTCTATCGCAAATAATCCAAACGCAACGAATAGCCAAAGCGTACCGCCGTAGATGATGCCGCGCTGCACGATACCTATGTAACTAACGCCCTCAAATGCCGGCGCGCCCGTAACTAACGATAAAAAAAGCGTAAACGCGAGGATATAATATCTCGCGCCTCTCGTAAAATTTACGAATTTTTTATCTTTGTCGTAGCCTAGCTTTACCCTAAACCAGCGAGCCGTTTCGGTAATGATATTTACTGGGCAAATCCAGCTACAAAAGGCTCTAGGGGCGATAAAAGCATAAAAAGCTAGTATTATCGCCGCTCCTAAAACGGCGGTCGAGCCGATAGAAAAACCCGCTAAAAATAGCTGCAAAACCGCAAACGGATCGCTAAGCGGAACGACCCCAAATAGCAAAGACGAGCTAAGATTGCCTTGTAAAATTTTAACTCCGTAATAGTTACTCGCAAAAAATAGAGCCAAAATCAAAATTTGACTTATTCTTCTTAAAATCAAATATTTCATAGCAAATCTCCGCCGTTTAGATAGTCGTTTAGCTTTTTATCATCGCCTTTAAAATCTTTCGGCGTTACGTCTTTTAGCTTTTTATCTTGACCTTCGATCCAGCCTTCGACGTATTGCTCATTGCTAGATCCCAGCCCTATTTCGCGCGGAAGTACGAAAATAGAAGCCTTAGGCGTCACGCAAACTTGCTCGCACATACCGCAGCCCGTGCAGTAATCGGCATCTACGACCGGTTTAAAAAACGCATGCTTTTGCGTTCGCTCGTTGCGAACGTACTCAAGCTTTAACGCCTTATCTATCAAAGGGCAAGCGCGGTAGCAAGCGTCGCAGCGAAGTCCTTCGTAAGCGATGCAAAAATTCGGATCTAGCACCGCTATGCCCATTTTAGACTTATTTATATTTAGCTTGCCGTTATCTTCACTTACTAACTTCACGTCTAGCGCGCCCGTCGGACAGGCGACCGTGCACGGGATATCCGGGCACATATAGCACGGAATTTTACGCGGCGTAAAAAACGGAGTGCCGTAAGGCAATCCGTCGTCTAAATCCGCAAGCCTAAGCGTATCCCAAGGACAGGCTTCTACGCACAGCCCGCAACGTATGCACTCGCTAAGGAAATTTTTCTCTTTTAGCGCGCCGGGCGGTCTGATGAGTAGAGTTTGGGCTTTAGCCGTCGTTTGCGTACTCCAGATGAAACCGCCCGCGAGAACCAAACTAATCGCTTTTAACCCAAATTTTAAAGCCTCTCTTCTATTTTGCATTATTAAGCCTTGTAAATTTTAACCGCGCATTTTTTATAATCCGTCTCTTTTGAGATCGGGCAAGTCGCGTCAAGCGTGACTTTGTTTATAAATACGTTTTCGTCAAACCACGGTACGTAAACTAGACCCATCGGCGGCTTATTTCGTCCGCGCAGATCGATTCTTGCTTTTACCTTACCGCGGCGAGACTCGATCCAAACGACGTCGTTATGCTGTAAATTTAGCTTAGTCGCGTCGTGCTCGCTCATATAGCAAAGAGCCTCGGGAACGGCGCGGTAAAGCTCGGGAACGCGCATCGTCATAGTGCCGGTATGCCAGTGCTCTAGCACGCGGCCCGTGCATAGCCAGTAAGGATACGTGTCATCAGGCATTTCGCAAGGATCCATATAAGGACGGAAGAAAATTTTGGCTTTATTAGCGATCGAAAATTTCTCGTCTCCGCTAGTTACTTTGGTTAAATCGCCTTTTTGCAGCTTGGCTTTTTTATTTCCGTAGAATGCAAACTGTTTGCCGTCTTCGGCGTATTTTTTAGCATACGGATCGTATTTTGCATTAAATCTCCACTGGGTTTCTTTACCGTCTACGACGGGCCACCTTAGGCCGCGTACTTTATGATAGGTATCAAAGTCCGCCAGGTCGTGTCCGTGGCCTGAGCCGAATTTGCGGTAGTCCTCCCAAAGGTATTTTTGGATGAAAAATCCGTATCCCTCAAATACCTTGCCGTCCGAACCGACGATTTTTCTGCTATCGCCGAAAACTTCGGTGTTATCAAAGTCTTCCATTATCGCGTCTTTTGCAGGGTAGCTCTTAGCCTCTTCGTTTGCGAAAAGCACGTCAAATAGCGTATCTTCTTCGCTATAACCCATGGCTTTTGCTTCTTCTAGCACGCTTGGAAGCGTTAGCTTATCATCCACTTTTTGTTCGCCCCAAACCTCTTTTAGCTTAAAGCGTTTAGCAAATTCCAGCATCTGCCAAGTATCGCTCATCGCTTCGCCTACCGGAAGCACTTGCTGGCGCCAGTGCTGCGTTCTACGCTCGGCATTACCGTACGCGCCCCATTTTTCGTATATCATCGCAGTTGGCAGGATCAGGTCGGCAACCTTAGCCGAGATGCCCGGATACGGGTCTGAGACGATGATAAAGTTATCCATCTCTCTAGCGGCTTTTATCCAGTGGTTTGCATTTGCGGTGTTTTGCCACGGGTTATTTACCTGTACCCACGCCCACTTCATCTTTCCGTCTTCCATATCGCGCATCATTTTTACATAGTGGGAGGCAACTTTCGGATTTAGCGTATTTTTAGGCAGTTTCCAAATTTTCTCGCTTATTTCGCGGTGTTCGGCGTTATCTACGACCATATCCGCAGGCAAACGGTGGACGAAAGTGCCGACTTCGCGCGCCGTTCCGCACGCGCTTGGTTGTCCCGTTAGCGAGAAAGCGCCCTCGCCCGGTTTTGCGTGTTTGCCAAGTAGCATATGTACCATATAGGCTTGCTCGTTTACCCAAGTGCCGCGTTGGTGCTGGTTAAAGCCCATCGTCCAAAAGCTAACTACTTTTCTGCCTTTTTCGATATACCAGTCGGCTAGTTGCTTTAATTTTTTCTTAAATTCTTCCAAATCCTCGTTCGGATCGCCTTTTATTAGCGGAGCGGAGAAATCAAGCGTATAAGGTTTAAGGGCTTCTTTAAATTCCTCGAAAGTTATCTGCCAGTGCTTGCCCGCGGTAGCCGTATTTTTATTTTCCATCACGTCGCCCTCTTTATAGCCTAGATAGCCCAGAGTCACGCCTTCGTTTTTGCTTAGTTTCTTATGAAGCTCCGTCTCTACGACGTCTTTTTCGTTTGAGTAGTTAGGATGATTTGGATTATTTCTAAGCCCGTAGCCGATATCGGCAGGTCCCGTTGCAAATACGCAGTGGCTATTTACGTAGTCCCAGTCGATGGCTTCGGGATGATTATAAACGATCTCGTGAGCGATGTAGTTCCAAATAGCGACGTCTGACGAAGGAGCGAATAAAATTTCCATATCGGCGATATTTGAGGTTCTAGTCGAATAAGTAGAGATATTTACGATTTTTACGCGTTCGGGATCGCTTAACTTCCTATCGCTTATACGCGCCCAAAGTATCGGGTGCATCTCCGCCATATTCGCGCCCCACGGCACGATAGTATCGGTTAGCTCTATGTCGTCGTAGCAGCCCGCAGGCTCGTCGATACCGAAAGTCTGCATAAAACCCGTAACCGCGCTAGCCATGCAGTGGCGAGCATTCGGGTCTATGGAGTTGCTTCTGATGCCGGCTTTCCATAGCTTAACCGCCGCATAACCCTCTAAAATAGTGTATTGGCCAGAGCCGAAAACGCAGGCTGAATGCACGCCGTTTTTAGCCATGGTTTCTTTATATTTTTCAGCCATGATATCAAAGGCTTTTTCCCAGCTAATAGGCTTAAATTTGCCTTTTTTGTCAAATTCGCCTTTTTCGTTTACGCGAAGAAGAGGCTGAGTGATGCGGTCCGAGCCGTACATGATTTTAGCATTAAAATAGCCCTTGATGCAGTTTAAGCCGCGGTTTACGGGCGCTTCCGGGTCGCCTTTAACGGCTACGATTTTGCCCTCTTTGGTTGCGATCATTATACCGCAGCCCGTTCCGCAAAACCTACATGCCGCCTTGTCCCAGCGCCAGCCCTTTTCCGCCTCGTTACCCGCAGCGCTAAGGCTTGAGGGAAGCGCTATACCGGCGCTCGCGCACGCAGCGGTTGCGGCGGCGCTTTTTATAAAATCTCGTCGATCCATTGTGTTTTCTCCTAGTTATTTTTTAAGATAGTTCTTAAAAATAAAGGCGATATTATCCCTTAAAAGCTGAATTTGGGTTGATGAAAATTAATTAATTTTTTTGCAATATTTGTTATTTAAATTGAGACAAAAAATATCTTTATTATCCTTATTTTAGGGCTAGGAACTGATTCAAACGCGAAAATATATTTCCCTATACGACTAAATTTAAAGTCGCGTTTTGATAACCGAACGCATAAATTTTTAGGTCGAGTCGACAAATATATAAAAAAAATGAGTAAAATAGTAACACATTGTCATAAAAATTTTGATTTTTGAAAAAATTTATAACACGAAGCGATGTTTTATAAATTTTGTAAATAATTAAGCGCCCTACTTGAGCTAAATTTAAGTTAGAAACGAAAATCATAAATTTTCAAGACGACGTCGCACGAAAATCTCATAAATTTAGCACCGCTTCGTATTTAAAGACCATTAAGTACGATCAATATACCAAATTTATCTTTAACAATTTTTAAAGCAAACACGATATATAATCTCATTTTTATTTTAAAATTAAGGGAGAATAATGAGACTTAGTATT
>NZ_CAUQHQ010000009.1:0-38126 GCF_963517995.1 uncultured Campylobacter sp. | reverse complement strand
ACCCTACATAGTGCTTTATAAACCAAACGGCGAATACGCTACGCACTACGTCGGTCTCGTGCCCGAAGAGATGCTAGAAAGCGATATAAATAAGGTGATCGACTGATGTTTGGTTTTTTAAAAAAGGGGCTTGATAAGACGCTAACGGCGATACGCTCGTCAAAGCCCGCCGATAAAAAAATCTCAAAGGAAATTCTAGAAGAGATCTTGCTCGAAGCCGACATCGCCTACGAGATCGTCGAGGAGGTCCTCTACTATCTGCCGCCGCAAAACGAGGTCAAAAAAGACGACCTAAAGCGGCTTTTAAATACCTACTTCATATACGAAAACGAGCGCGAAGTAAAAAGCGCAAAGCCTTTCGTGGAACTCATCTTGGGCGTAAACGGTGCAGGCAAGACGACCACGATCGCAAAGCTTGCGAATTTATATAAAAACGAAGGCAAAAGAGTTATTTTGGGCGCTTGCGATACGTTTAGAGCAGGAGCCATCGAGCAGCTACGTCAGTGGGCGCAGAGAACGGGCGTGCCTATCGTCGCTACGCAACAAGGTCACGATCCGTCCGCGGTCGCCTTTGACGCGATAAACTCGGCCGTGGCTAAAAACCTAGACAACGTCATCCTAGATACCGCAGGCCGCCTGCAAAATCAAACGAATTTAGCTAACGAGCTAAGCAAGATCGTGCGCATCGCAGACAGAGCCTACGCAGGCGCACCGCACCGCAAGATCCTCATCCTAGACGGCACGCAGGGCAACGCCGGTCTAGCGCAGGCAAAGGCCTTTAACGACATCGTGAAGCTTGACGGTGTCATCATCACCAAGCTTGACGGCACGCCAAAGGGCGGAGCGCTTTTTGGCGTCGCGCGCGAGCTGGAACTGCCGATACTCTACATCGGCACCGGCGAGACGATGAACGATCTAGTCAAATTTGACCCTCATGATTTCGTAGATACTATCGTGGATGAAATTTACGCCTAAATCGAAGGCGTAAATTTTATATTTTATTCGCTTGCATTTGTAGCCTGTTTATTTTACATTTATTTACCCCCCCCGAATTTACGAAATTTATATATAATGCCCGCGCTTAATGCAATTTACTAAAAAGGAAATAAAAATGACGACGCAAGAGTATGAAGCTATGTTTGAAGAGGACTATGTGCCGGGCTGGGACGCGATAAACGACGCGCTGGAAAAAATCTACGGCCCCGCAAACGAGCGCCACTATCCGTCGCAGCTACATGCGAGTCTGGGCGGCGATGATTATTTAGCGGGCGTTAGTATCTTTGACTGCGAGGATAGCGCGTTTCATCGCCATATCGTGAGCTTTGGCATGAGCGAGCTTTACTACGATCCGCAAAGCGCGCAAGAAGAATTTAGCGGATGGGGATTTGAGTTTAGCATGCGCGTCGCACCGTTTGCGGACGATCCGGACTCGGATCTTGGCGACAGCGGCGTAGCTCCAAACGAGCCTTTTTGGGTTATATCCGTCATGCAAAACCTCGCTAAATACGTCCACACAAGCAAAAAATGGTTTGAGACATATCATTTCATGCCGGCAAATTCGCCGATACGTCTTGATACGAGTACAAAGCTAGTAGGCGTAGCCTTCGCGCCCGATCCGGTGCTTGGCGGCATAGACACGCCAAACGGCAGAGTAGAATTTCTCCAGATGGTGGGTATCACGCAGCGCGAGCTGGACTGGCTACGCGAGGATCCGACTACGCAACGCGTAGAACGGCTCATAGAAATGATGCGCAAGGACAATCCTCTGCTAATCACAGACCTAAAGCGCGAAAAAGAGTATGCGTAAGTAAATTTAACCAAGCCGTAAGCCCGCTCAAAATAAGCGCTTAAATTTAAGTAAAAGCTTTTATCAAGGTTTACGGCGGTTAAATTTAACCCGGCGCCGACTCCTAGTAGCCCAAAAACCGCATAAGTTTAAAGCTGATTTTAACGTTCCGCAAAATTTAGCACGCGCTAGACTGCCGCAAAGTCTTGCTAAAATTAGCCGCGGCGCAAATTTTAAAATGCAAATTTTCTGCCGAGTTTATTTAGGGTATCTAAAAAACCACATTTAGCATTTTAAAGAGTTAAATTTACGCGCTCTTTTACAAAAGATTTATGCTTTTTATAAACTTGCTCTGCTACCGCGCGAGCTAAGCGCAAATTTTGCCGTTAGATTTTGCTCTATTTTAAGCAAATCTCGAAAATGTAAAACCGCTTATTTCCTTTTTTAAATTTAAATTACGGTCGGCACGGTCGCCAAAGACGCAGCACGCGGATCAAATTTGATTTTAGTTTTTTTCTCCTTTCGTTTTTATATGTATTTTGCAAATTTGCCCGAGCGCAGAACCGCAGTCTGCTCGTCTACCGTAGCTTGCATTTGCTCCTCTAGGGCTTTGTTTTCGCCGTTATTTGCGATGATTACTCGCGTAGGGTATAGCACCAGGCTCATACGCATAGCAAACTCAAGCTGCAAGTCGTTATCTTTTAGCGCTCTTTGCAAGGTTTTTTCGCGCTCTTTGACCGCTTTTAAAGAAAGGATATTTTTAAAAAAGTCTGTAAAAAGAAGCTGCGCATCCGCAAACTCGGCTGATACCTTATGGCGCGAGACCTCTTCGTAGAGCGCAAAAATCGCCTCTTTTTGCGCTTGCGTACATAGCGGATTGATATAAAAAATAGACAAAAAATCCCAAAAATCATCCCACAAAGGAAAGCTTTCGTCAAAAGGCAGGCTAATTATCTCATCGTAGTAAAGCATTACGGGTTCAAATTTCTCCTCGACGTAAAAACTAAACAGCAAGCCCTCTAGCAAATAACTATCGCTAAATCGTCTAATGCGAAATTTTTGTATCTTTTTTATCTTCTTTAAAAGCTCTTTTTGTGTATCGGTAGCGCAAAAAGGTTCTATCTTATCTAAATGTAGGTTCATCGTTATCCTTTTTGTTTAAATTTATCCAAAAACGGCTTTGCCGGGGTGCGCTAGAGCGGCTTTTGCTTTTAATTAGCCGCGTAAATTTAGACTGTTTTTAGCCTTAAATTTATCATCAAAAATACGGCAAATTTGCGCTGCGCCAAAAGGCTTGGCGGCGTAGTCAAATTTTACTCTTATAAGCCAAGCCGCATAAGTTAATTCTAACATTTAGCTCTGCAAACGCGCGATCTAACCGCCTCACGTGCACTGCATAAAAAACGCGCTAACCCGCGACTTCTCGCACCAAAATACGTAAAGTATCCCGCCGCTGCCAAAAAGCAGCTCCCCGTCCTCGCCGCTAGGAAGCCCGCTATCTAGCTGCATCAAAAACTCCATTTTCTCGCCGCATATCGGACACGTCGGCACCTGCGCGCCCTGTATCCACGACGGCTCGCCGCCTATGCGAGATAGATTTTGCCTGCCGTTTGATAGCGCCCAGTCCTGCTTGCGCCAGCGTTTAGGCGCTACGCGCAGACGCACCATGTCCTGGCGCGCCGGCTCGTCGTCTACGTACTCTATCTGCGACCTCTCGCCGATACGCTTTGGCTTGCCCAGCCGGTCGTGTTCGTAAAACGCAGTCTCGCCCTCGTTTATCTCTCTAACGTGCGCGGCTAGGGTTAGGCTAGGCAGCGAGCGCACCGGCAGCTCGCGAGGCACCGGATCAAGCGTGATGAGATGAAAGAGCGGATTTTCCTCGTCCGCGCAAGGCTCGTCTAAAACTCCGCCGATTTTATACTTCGTCTCGCCCAAATTTGCTTCCGCAGCTTCCTCGTTTTTGCCTTTTTTCGCTTCGTCGGTCCATAGTCCCCAAGTCGGGTGATTTTTAGCCTGATGAGCGGCAAACGGCTCACCGAAATACCCCTGCCTAAACGCAATGTGATACGCGCGCTCGCCGCAGTATCTTTTTAGTCTAAACGCTTCGCCGTCGATACTTATTTCATCGCTAGCTTGCGCTTTTTGAACTTGGCTTTCTTCGCGCGGAGCGTTTTTGCCGGATTTGCGGTCGTTTAAATTTTCATCCGCTTGCGAATTTAGATTGTTAGCGTTAAATTTGACGTCATTTAGGACGCCTTGCGTTTGGCTTAAATTTTCATACACCGGCTCCGCGCCGTTTGCGCCTCCCGTAAATTTAACCCTCTCAAGCGTAAAGCCTACGTCCTCCAAATAGTAGCCCAGATGCTCGCTAAGGCTGCCTTTATGCTTCAAAAACTTCTCCGCCGCCGCAGTCTCGCAGGCAAATTTTACGTTTTGCGGCTGTCTTGTTTGCAGCAAGCACTCAAAAATCCTTCGTTTATCGTCCGTGCTAGTTTGCGCGCTAGCTAGCCTCTCGCGCCAGATCTGCGAGCTCTCGTAGTCCAGCTCGCGCCATGGATAGCACTCATAGTATGTCCCGTCGTTTGGCCGCAAGCTAAAAATATCGCTAAGAAACGGGTGCAAAAGCGGCGCAAACTCTAGGCTTGCTACGGCGATAACACCCTGGGCGTTTATTTGTCGCGCGCTATTTTTATTTGCTTGTTTTTTATCTCTTTGCGCCTCGTTTTTAGCCCCGCCCTCCTCGCGCAAAATCTCCATCGCCGTAGAGACCAAAGCCCTAAAATCCTCTTTGCTAACGTAGCTCATAGCGTCATCTAGTAGCGCGCCGCTCTCTCGTTGCCCGCGCAGTAAGCTATCAGCTAGCGTAAAATACGCCGCCTCGTCGCCCTCTAGCCGCCAAAACCGCTCGTATAAATCAGACGCGCCAAAGCCCTCTCGCTCAAAATCCCGCGCTAACGCCAGCGCCTCGTCTTGTTTGCTCATATCGTTTCCTTTTTTAAATTTTTGCGAAAATTTAGCCGAAATTTTAAATTTTTGGCCGGGTAAATTTGACGCAAGGCGCCGTTTATGCGAATTTGGCGCCTTGCTAATAGTAGTTAAAAAGTATTTTCTCTCTTTTCAAGCACGAGATGAAGGATATACGTCGCCGCAAACGCTACCGCGCTAGGCACTATCCAGCCAAGCATAGAGTCGTAAAACGGCATTTTCTTAACGAGGCTGGTAACTAGCGGTACGGAAACGCCGACGATATCAAGGCCGTTTATGGTCCCCACGACCACGCAAACGTAAACGCAGCTGCGGTAAACCAGCTTGCTGGAGTCTATTAGCGGATTGATAAGCGAGAGGATGATAAGCATAATAGCGACCGGATAGATGGCTACGAGTACCGGGATCGAGCCCTTGATGATAGTAGTTAGGCCGAAATTCGCCACGCCAAAGCCGATCAAGCACCACGCCGCAACCCAAATTTTATATTTGACGCGCCCGTCCGTTAGCTCCTCGAAGTACTCGCTAGCAGAGCTGATAAGACCCAGCGTCGTCGTGATGCACGCTAGAAAAAACGCCGAACCTAGCACCAAAACGCCAGCCTTACCGAAATAATAGCCGCTAATGCGCGATAGTAGCTCGGCTCCGTTTATCTGCGGCGCGTCTTTAAAAAGCTCCGCCGACGTAGCCCCGAGGTAGCCTAGCATCAAATAAATCGCCATCAAAATCACGCCCGCCGTCATGCCCGCTTTTATCGTCGATGAAACCAAGTGACGCTCGTCTTTTACGCCCACGGTTCTGATAGCGTTTATCACGATGATACCAAAGGCAAGCGACGCTAGCGCGTCCATCGTCTGATAGCCCTCGACAAAGCCCTTGGCTGCGGCGTGTTGCGCGTACTCTCCGCTAGGAGCGGCAAATTCGCCTATCGGGAAGAAAAATCCCGCCCCAAAAAGCAGCAAAATGAGCGCCAAAAGCAGCGGAGTGAGGTATTTGCCGAGTAGATCGACTAGTTTTGACGGATTCATACAGACGTAATAATTTAACGCAAAATACGCCGCCGAGTAAAAAAACAGCCAAATTTGCAAATTTTCGTGCGCGATAAAAGGCTTAACCGCGATATCAAAGGGCATGTTTGCCGCGCGAGGTATCGCAAAAAGCGGCCCGATCGTAAGGTATAAACGCGCGGTAAAAAGCACCGCAAACACGGGGTCTATACGGCGCACTAGGCTTTGAAGCCCTTTTGCTCTAGCGATGGCTGCTACGCCAAGCACCGGCAAAAGCACCGCCGTGGCGCAAAAAAACATGATCGCGACGTAAAAATTCTGCCCAGCTTCTCGCCCCAAATTCGGCGGAAAGATGAAGTTCCCCGCGCCGAAAAACATCGCAAAAAGCGTGAGCGAGATGACTAAAAACTGATTTCTGCTAAGATTTTGTTTCATTTTTGCTCCGTTTCGGATTTAAATTTGACAGATTGTATTTGGATGAAGTTGAATTTTCGTTGATTTTGGTTAAATTCGCCGATTTTTCGCGCTTGTGTGTTTCGATTTGAAATTTAACAACGCAGCCGGAGTAAAATTTAAACATTTTAAAGTATAATCGCGCAAAGGAAAAAAATGGCGAAAACTAAAACCGTATTTGAGTGTCAAGCCTGCGGCAATCAGCAGAGCAAATGGGTCGGCAAATGCCCTCAGTGCGGGGCTTGGGATAGCTTTTTAGAACTAAACACGCAGCAAATCGAGACGCTAAAAGAGATCTCAAAAAGCACCGCAAAACCAAGCCTTGCAAAGCAAATCAGCGAGGTTGAAATAGAAAAAATCACGCGCATTAGCACGCAAAATAGCGAACTAGACCTAGTCCTTGGCGGCGGCGTCGTGGAGGGCTCGCTGGTGCTGATCGGCGGAAGCCCAGGCATCGGTAAAAGTACGTTGCTACTAAAAATCGCGTCAAATTTCGCCGCCCAAGGTAAAAAGACGCTATACGTGAGCGGCGAAGAGAGCGCAAGCCAGATCAAAATGCGCGCCCAGCGCCTAGACGCGGTCAAAAACGGGCTGTTTTTGCTCACGGAAATTTTACTCGAAAATATCCTCGCAGAAGTGCGCAAAAACGAGTATAAAATCCTCGTCATCGACTCCATACAGACCCTTTATAGCGAAAAAATTGCCTCGGCACCGGGCTCCGTATCGCAGGTGCGCGAGATCACCTTCGAGCTCATGCGCCTAGCCAAAAACGAAAACATATGCGTCTTTATCATCGGGCATATCACGAAAGATGGCTCGATCGCGGGGCCGCGCATCCTGGAGCATATGGTGGACGTGGTGCTTTATTTCGAGGGAGACTCCAGCCGCGAGCTGCGTATGCTGCGGGGTTTTAAAAACCGCTTCGGCTCGACTAGCGAAGTGGGGATTTTCGAGATGAGCGAAAACGGACTCATCAGCGCCAATGACGTCGCGGGTAAATTTTTCACGCGAGGCAAGGCAACTAGCGGCTCGGCGATCACTATCACGATGGAGGGCTCGCGCGCGCTTAGCGTCGAGATCCAGGCACTCGTGTGCGAGAGCGCGTATCCTAAGCGCAGCTCCACGGGTTTTGACAAAAACCGCCTAGATATGCTACTAGCGCTGCTTGAGCGCAAGCTAGAGATCCCGCTGGGTCACTACGATGTTTTTATAAACGTAAGCGGCGGCGTCAAGATCGGCGAAACGGCGGCCGATCTAGCCGTAGTCGCGGCGATCATCTCCAGCTTTAAAAACCGTCCGATCAGCAAAGAGAGCGTATTTATGGGCGAGCTTAGCCTAAACGGCGAGATTCGCGAGATATTTAACCTCGATCAGCGCCTAAAAGAAGCCAAAACGCAGAAATTTAAAAACGCGATAGTGCCGTCTAAGCCGCTTGATGCGCAGGGGCTAAAGTGCTTCGTTGCAGGTGATATCACGCAGGTTTTGGAGTGGATGTAAAATTTAGCAGCCAAAACCCGCGCCGCAAAAACGCAAAAGGAAAAATATGGAAAATCTAAAATGGAAGCTCTCAAAATCGCTAAAAACAGCGATGAGACAAAAAGATATCGATACATTTACGCTAGCTAAAATCGCCGAGGAGACCTATGTAGCGGCTCATGCGGATAACGATTTGGACGTCAGGCAAGAGGTTTTTAAGGTTATCGACGAATACGCGAGCGAGGTGAATTTAGAAATCTTAGACCTCGTTTGTAAAATTTTAGGCGTTGGCGTTAAATTCGGCGACGGTGGAGATTTTTAAATTTGCCGCCGCTTTAAATTTGCTTCAAAATTTAAATCCGGTACGAAAGCCTAAAGCGCACAAATTTACGGTAAAATCAAAACGCAAAAGCGCAGACTCGGCGTTTAAATTTTATGCAGACTTGGCAAAATATAAATACGGGCGGCAAATTTTACATAGCTAGCCGGCTAAAAAAGGCAGCAATCGCCTTTGCGCAATAAAGCTCGGCAAAAGGCGCCGTTTTTAGCAGGTTACGACAGTCGCGGCCCAAAAGAGCAAAGCGGCGAAATTTGCGAAAAAATCGCGCCGAAAAATCCAGCTAGGCATAGCCGCAAAATGCCGTAAAAAACAAAAACTAGGAACAAAATGTTTGGTTATATTAGGTTTATCTTAGCGTATTTCGTGCTACTATCGCACGTCGGTATAGGACTGGCGGGCAAAAACATAGGCGTCTTTGCAGTCGTGATTTTTTATATCCTAGCAGGACTCGTCACATCAAAGGTCTTTATCAAAATCGCACCGAAAAACGCACAAATGAGCTACTTCATAAAAGATAGATTTTTACGCATTTATCCCGCGTTTTTCTTTGCGTTTGCGCTGACGGTGCTATTTTTTTGCGCGACGTCGTATCTGCAGCCGCATTTTAATGCAAAAAACTTGCTCCTAAATGCGCTTATCGCGCCACTAAACTACTTTTTTTGGCTTGATGTTTCCGTCATAGACGCGCCCGTGGGGCTAAATTTCATCATACCTCCCGCATGGTCGCTAGGAGCGGAGCTTCAGGCCTACGCCCTGCTCGTGCTAGCGATCAAATTTAGAAGGCTAGGCTACGCGCTAGCTACCGGTTCGCTAGGCGTTTATGCAGCGGCAAATTTGGGCTTTATAAATGCCGATATCTACGGATATAGGCTTGTTTGCGGCGTATTTTTTATGTTTTACACTGGGTTTTTGATCTATCAAAAAGAGTTTGGCAAGCTCGCCGTTTTTTACGCGGCGGTAGCGGCGCTGGCAGGCTATCTTTTTTACTCGCGCGAATTTAGCGCCTTTGGCGTAGAGACGGCGACCGGCTATCTAGTCGGAGCTGCGGTCGTACTAGCGCATGAGAGGTTTAAATTTAAGCTTAAATTTAACGATATCGCAGGCTCGCTTTCATACGCGATTTTTATCAGCCATTTTCTTTTTATTTGGCTTAGCGAATTTTGGCTGGGGGGCGTAAATTTAGCCTTCGTGACGGGCGGTTCGGTTACGTTTGGATTGATTAATTTCTATCTAATCGAACGAAAAATAAACAAAATAAGATTTAAAAAACGAGTTTAAATTTCCAAAATTAGACCGAATTTTAGGTTGTCGCAGATTCAAGAGTTTGTGAATTTTGTTTGCTTTTATAGACGGCTTATTAAGGATTGCACCGCTTTTTTATCTAGCCTAAATTTATGGTTATTTGCCTTAATACGTCGCAAGCCGTGAAATACGCCAAAAAGCTACTTAAGCAGCGGTATATCTTAGACGGCGATTTGCGGCTGCTGGAGCCAAACAAAATCGTATTTTAGACGGTTATTTTAAGCCTTTTAAAGTTTATGGACATTTACTCGGGTCTAAATTTAAAGCAATAGCGCCTTATTTAAATACGTCCGACAGGCTATTAAAGATTATTTTTATGCGCCGCGATTTTAAGGCAAATTTTACGAAAATCTAGCAAATGCCGACTTGCTCGCTTTAATACAAAGCTTCTAAACACGCTCAATCTAGCATATTGACGCCAGCGTAGGCCGTCTAAAGCGGTTAAGCGCGCAGATGCGTCATCTGCCGTGTTGCGCGGCGGGTTAGAGCCAATTTTATTAGCAGCCGCAGATAAAGGCTCGCCCGCCGACGCAAAAAACGGCGAATAGCCCCTAAAATTTACTTTAAAAACGATAATTTTACGTAAAATCCGTACCGCCAAATATTTTTTTAAATCCTTTGCCAGCCGTCAAATTTAAAACGACAAGCAAAGATGAAATACCAAAATCGCCCCAAATATCGGCAAATTTTACGCGAGGCAAAAGCGCCTACGTATCTAGTCGGTTTAAAATCCGCGAAGTTTACATTCTATCGTAATCGTCGCTGATGCGTACGATATCATCCTCGCCCAGATACTCGCCCGTTTGTACTTCGATGATGATAAGATCGGTGTTTGCGGTATTTTCTAGGCGGTGGATCTGCTCTTTTTTTATATAGATGGACTCGTTTTGCCTTAGCGGCATCTGGCTACCGTCTATCGTCACCAGCGCCTCGCCCTCGACGACGACCCAGTGTTCGTTTCTTTTAAAATGCTTTTGCAGGCTTAGTCTTTTGCCGGGTTTAACCACTATCTTTTTCATCTTGTAGCCGCTACCCTCGCCCAGTACCTCGTAGCTGCCCCACGGACGGTATACGCTCGTGTGCGCTTCGCAAATTTCAGGAAATGAATTTGAAAAGTGTTTATAAACCTCTTTTACCTTTTGCGAACTGCCTTTTTTGGCGATCAAAAGCGCGTCTTTGGTATCGACTACGAGCAAATTTTGCACGTCTACGAGTGCGGTCGGTTTTTTGGTTAGGATGAAATTTTCGCTTGAGTCGATTTGTAGCGATTCGCCGATATTTTTTATCTTTTTACTCAGCTCGTCAAAGCTGCCCATATCGCTCCAACCAGCATCAAGAGGCACCATTTTGATATTTAGGCTTTTTTGCATTAGCGCATAATCGATGCTGATGTCCTCGATCTTATCCATAAAATTCGGACTAATTTTTAGCAAATTCGGTTCGTTTGCCGAACCCTCTATCGCCGCCGTAACGTCTTTTACGATACTTGGCGCGTATTTTTTCATCTCGCTTAAAAACACGCCCGCCTTAAAACAAAACATACCGCTGTTAAAATAATATCCGCCCTCTTTTATAAATTTAGTAGCGGTTTCAAGATTAGGCTTTTCGATAAACCGCTCCACGTCGCCGTTTTTATCGGCTTTGATGTAGCCGTAGCCGGTATTTGGCTCGCAAGGCTTTATGCCAAACGTCGCTAAAAAGCCCTGACTTGCGTAGCTTTGCGCGATCAAAAGCGCTTTTTTATACTCCGCTTCGTTCTCGATTAGATGGTCGCTCGGAGTAACGAGCAAAATCTCGTCCTCATCGCAGCAAAGCGCGGCAAAAGTAATCGCCGCGGCAGTGTTTTTACCGAAAGGCTCGAGGATAAATTTATCTATTTTTTTACTTCCGCACTCATCAAGCGCCAAAAAATAGTGCGCCTCGTTGCAAACGATGATCGTTTTTTGCGCGTGCATGTTGCGTCTAAGCGTAAGGTCAAAGAGTGATTTGCCGTTAAAAAGCCTAATAAATTGCTTTGGCATCAGGGTACGAGATAGCGGCCAAAGTCTTGTACCGGAACCTCCGCAAAGTATAACGTTTGTCATTTTTACGCCTTTTGCTTTAAATTTTCGACCAAATTTAAAAATATTTCTTGTAATTTTACAAGCAAATTTTGATCCTTGGTCTCAAATCTCGTAACGATAACCGGCGTCGTATTTGAGGCTCGCACCAGCGCCCAGCTGCCGTCCTCAAATCTCACTCTAACGCCGTCTATGTCGATGATTTCAGCTATTTTGCCAAGGCCTGCTAGCAAATTTTGCGCGTCGCCCTTCTCGTAAATTTCAACCAAAACCTCTTTTAGCTTTGCAACCAGCTTAAATTTTTGCGCGTCGGTCGTTTTTATTTTTATCTCGTCGGTGCTAAAGACCTTTGGCAATTTATCCAGCTCGCCGTCTAGGTTAAAGCCCTTAGCCACAAGCTCTAGCGCGCGAAACATCGCGTAAGTCGCATCGTCAAAGCCGAAATACCTCTCCTTAAAGAAAATATGCCCGCTCACCTCGGCCGCCATGTCGATATTTAGCTCCTTCATCGCCTTTTTGATATTACTGTGTCCGGTTTTACCCATGAAGCTTTTGCCGCCATGGGCGTCGATTTCGTCGTACATATTTTGCGAGCATTTGACCTCGCCCAGCACCCTGGGATTTTTCATCGCAAGGCTATATAGATAGGCTAGTTCGTCGCCTTTTATGTTGCGTTTTTTGGTTAGAACAGCGATGCGGTCGCCGTCGCCGTCAAAACCAAATCCTATGTCAAATTCGCCCTTGAGCGCGGCCTTTAGGTCGCTTAAATTTTTCTCCTCGCTAGGGTCTGGGTGATGGTTTGGGAAGTTGCCGTCGGGTTCGCGGTATAAAATTTTAGCGTCTAAATTTAACGCCTCGCAAATTTCGGGCAAAACCGCTCCGACCGCGCCGTTTGCGCAGTCGATAACGATTTTAAGCGGTAAAGCTTTTAAATGCGCAAACTGCTCTATAAGAAAATTTTTATAAGGCGTCGCGATGTCGAATTTTTCAGCTCTTGGATCGTCTGGAATTTGCGTTTTTGCCGCGATGTCTGCTAGCACGGCGACTTTTAACTTTTGCAAATCCTCGCCGAAGTAACTATCCTTAAAAATCGTGATTTTAAAGCCGTTGTACTCTTTTGGATTATGAGAGCCGGTTATCATTACGTTTGCATCAAATTTATCCGTAAACACGCTAAAATACCCGACTGGCGTCGGTAGCAAGCCGATAGCATAGACCTTGATCCCGGCTAAATTTAGCCCGCTAACCAGCCAGCCGAAAATCTCGCCCGCGCTTAGCCTAGCATCATACCCCACGCTAACGTTTTTTGCGCCCCTACGTAGCATTTCTCGACCCAAATTTAACCCGATCGCTTTAACGCTCGTTTCGTTTAGATCTTGCCCGAAAATCCCGCGTATGTCATATTCTCTAAAAATTTCTTCTATCAAAATTTTACCTTTTTAAATTTATTTTGTTTTAAGACGCTCGTATTTTAGCATTTTTGGGTTAAATTTTACTAAACGGCGACGTCGCCGAGCTTTGCGTTGATAGCTTCTATCAAGCTTTGGGGCGCGATTTTTATCTGTTTTCCGCGCACGCCGGCGCTTACGTAGACGTAGTCTTGTTTTAAAATCCTCTCGTCAAAAAACGTCTCAAAGGCCTTTTTCATCGCTATGGGCGAGCAGCCGCCGCGGATGTAGCCCGTCACTTTTTCAAGCTCTCTTAAATTTAAAAGTTCGCACTTTTTATGCCCGCTAAGTCTAGCTAGAGCCTTTAAATTTAAGCTCAAATCGCCCTGTATGCACGCTACGACGTAGCCTCTAGGCTCGCATTCGCAGACGATGGTTTTATAGATTTTTTCTATTTGCTCGCCGCAAACGGCGGCTACGTGAACGGCGCTCAGATCGCTTTCATCCACTTCGTATTCGACTAACTCGTAGGAGATATGTTTGCAGTCTAGAAACCTCGCGGCATTTGTTTTATGTACCATTGCCTTCTCATTTTTTAAAAATTTAAGATATAATTATAGCTAAAATTTTAAGGAGAGTGAATGGCTGAAGACATTTTGGAAAATCAAAGCAAAAAAGGAAACGGGCTGGTTCTCGTCATCATCGTCGTTATTTTGTTGCTTCTTTTGGTAGTCGGCGGACTTTTAGCGTTTTTACTAATGGGAAATAGCGAAGATGCCGCGCAAACGCAAGCAGTGCAAGCGCAAACCGAGCAGGTTCAAGCTTCGGCGCCTAAAAATACCGCAGGCAAGCGCTCAAACGACTATATAAATATGGGGCCCGTTTATCCGCTAGATCAGTTTATCGTAAATTTACTTAGCGAAAGCGGCTCGAGATACCTAAAAACAAAGGTCGATCTAGAGCTTAGCGCCGAGACGCTAACGCCTGAAATCGATAAGAAAAAGCCGCTAATCAGGGATATCATCGTATCGACGCTGTCATCTAAAACATACGAGGAAGTCAGCACTCAAAAAGGCAAAAACCGCCTAAAAGACGAGATAGTAGACCGCCTAAACGAGGTTTTAGCCGACGGTCATATAAAAAATATCTACTTTACCGACTTTGTGGTGCAATGATCGGTATAGATATCGTAGCGATCTCGCGAATCTCAAGGCTTAAAGAGCGGCGAGGCGAGGATTTTTTGAGATATTTTTTAAGCGACGAAGAGATAAATATCGCAAAAACGGACGCTACGGTAGCGGGATTTTTCGCAGCTAAAGAAGCTATCAGCAAGGCTCTTGGCTGCGGGATCTCGGCCGAGTTTTCGTTTTTTGACGCTCGAATTTACAAAGACGACAAAAATGCGCCTAAAGTAAAATTTTCAGAAAAAATCATTAAAAATTTTAACGTAAAAGGTGCCGAAATCACGATTAGCCACGACGGCGGATTTGCGATCGCCGCCGCGATACTACAAAGAAAAGAAAATGAATAACCCGACAATCTCCATAATAGCCCCCTGCTATAACGAAGAAGAGACGATAGAGCCGTTTTTACGGCGTATAGAAGAAATTTTGAAGCAAATAAACGAACCGTACGAAATAGTATTTATAAACGACGGCAGCAAGGACAACACGCTAAACGTCTTGCTAAACGCGAAACAAAATTTTAAAAACATAAGGATTATAAATTTCTCAAGGAATTTCGGCAAAGAAGCCGCGCTAACGGCGGGCCTGGATAAAGCTAGAGGCGAGGCTGCGATCCCTATAGACGTAGATTTGCAAGACCCGCCAGAGCTCATAAAAGAGCTCGTAGCAAGATGGCGCGAAGGATACGACGTCGTACTGGCCAAACGCGCGGATAGAACATCAGATAGCTTCGCTAAAAGAGTCAGCGCGGATCTTTTTTATAAACTAAACGGCAAAATTTCAAACGTGGATATTCCAAACAACGTCGGAGACTTTAGGCTGATGAGCAAAAGGACCGTAGAAGCGCTAAAGCAACTACCCGAAAATCAACGATTTATGAAGGGGCTTTTTGCGTGGGTCGGCTTTAAAACGACCGTCATCGAATACGCCAGAGAAAAACGCGAGGCCGGACAAAGTAGCTTTAACGGCTGGAAGCTTTGGAATTTCGCGCTTGACGGGATAACTAGCTTTAGCACTCTGCCTCTTAGGATTTGGCTTTATATCGGCGCATTGGTTTCTTTTTTATCGTTTTTATACGGTAGCTTCATTATCTTAAAAACCCTAATATTTGGCGTAGATTTGCCAGGATACGCATCGCTTGCGGTTATTATGCTATTTTTGGGCGGTATCCAGCTCATCGGGATAGGGATTTTAGGCGAATACATAGGCAGAATCTACTCCGAGTCCAAGCGCCGTCCAAGCTACATAATAGAAGGCGAATACTAAGTGCAGGTCGTAAAATACGGCCTAGTGGGCGCTTTATCCACGCTCATTCATATATGCGTAGCCTGGACTTATATGTACTTTACTAACGGCTCCGTCGTAATCGCAAATATCGCCGCCTTTTTGGTCGCCTACGTTTTTTCGTATCTGGCTCAATCAAAAATAGTTTTTAAAAGCTGTCTAAATTTAAAAAAAGCCATTAAATTTTTCGTTATTAAGTTTATTGCCCTACTGATAGCTATGTTTTTGAGCGATTTTACAGATCAAAACGGCTACGTAAAGACCATCTTAATTATTTTTGTTATGCCGATTATAACGTTTTTGATCCATAAATTTTGGACATTTAAACAAAATTAGCCTATCCTTGTAACGGCGTAAAGATAATCGAAACGCAGTTGTTGTCGTATCTTATTAGAGTATGCAAAGGCGTTTGTATGCGCTTTACTTCTTTTTTCCCTTCTTGCATGCAAAGACCGGGAGCCCAAACCTCGTGCCACTTGTGCAGATCGTAAGCCCAGTACAGCCAGTTTATATTAAATATATCAGACTGTGCGATTATAGGAAAGGTTTTTGCCGCCGTTACGGCTGCGGGCGATCTCAGATCGGCTCCAAAAATAGAGTTAAATCCGAATTTCTCGCCGGCCGGAACGATTTTATTAAAGTCCTGCAGCGCTAGCTCTACTCTATATCTTGCGTATTGAGCTTGCTCTTTCATCGCGTTTGCATACGCATAGGACTGAACTATTAGCGAATAGGTCAAAATACAAGCGACGAATTTGGGCAAAAAGGATAAAAATTTAACCTCGAATTTTAGAGAAAAAATAAAAATTATCGCTAAAAATACGCCAGCACCCATAAACATCCTAGAAAAAAACAACTGTTTAACTAAAATCAAATATGCGCCGTAAGATAAAAGCAAGCCTAAGACGATAAAACAAATCGTAAAAATCGCCGCTAGTATTTTGTTTATCTTTGCGGTTTTAACGGCCGCCAAAAAGAACATCGAAACGCCGGCGATAAATATAGAAACAAACACGGTTTTTCTAAACGTAAATCTATAATATTCGTAAACGCGTTCTAAATTTCCTTTTATGCCTTCATACGCTTGGTCTAAAGAGAAAATTTCGTTTGACGTGTAGTTATCTACCGTTTGCATAACGAAAAATCTATAAATCAAAAATGCGCAAACATAAGAAAAAATCAAAACCCCTATTAGTTTAAGCGTCTGAGAGGGCTTATGTCCGGCTAAAATCCCGTCCAAAACCGCAAATAAAGATAGCATCAAAAAAGCGGAATTTCCGGCCTGATATGTCGTAAGCGTAAGTTGCATACAAAGTATGGAAACAAAGACAAAAGCGAGTTTACGCCTCAAAAATAAAAAAGAAAATATCGGAGCTACTAGGGCTATCGTCATAAAGATACTGTCGAATTTATAGCTCATATTTTCTAAAAAATAGGGGCTTAGACCTAAAATAACGCTGGCGATTAAGCCTAGTTTGGAGTACTTTTTTAAAATAACCTTAACCAAAACCATGGAGCCGATAGATAAAAGCCCTATAGATAAAAGGTGCGTCAGAGGCGAAGCTAGAACATTTCTATGCTCGCTAAGATATATAAATTTCGATAAATACTCGGACATATACCTACTAAAAAGGAAAAAATCAAACTGACCCGTCGCCGACCTGTAGTAATCATCGGAGTAGTTTATGTTATTTATCATCAAGGCAAAATATCCAAGAAAATAAACCGTATAAATAAAAAAGAAATATTTTAGAAAATCTTTTTGTTTAAAAAAATGTAAAAAAGTAAATTTAATAAAAATGATATTTTTTAAAATTAGATTCATACTCTTTCCCCAAGATAGATTAAAAACAACCGTAAAAAGCCTTTTTGCGGTATTAAAATGAATTTGGATTATATTTTTTTATTCATTAAAGTATATTGAATGCATATTTCAAAAATCATCGCTCTTGCAAGCTTTTGGTTCATAATAATGCAAAGGTTCGCGAAATTTAGCCTAAATTTGGCATCCTTTGGCAAAGCCGTTGCAACCGGCTAAATTCCGTAAAACCATACGAGAATTTAAACAAAAAGCATGTAGAAATCAAATTTTAAAATTTCAGCGCGATTTACGCCGCAAAACTAAAATCGATTTTAGCCTTAATGCAAAATAAAGTAAATTTTACTTCTGAAGTCTAGGCAAATGCCAGCCAAGATAATACGCCGCAAGCCTAAACACGACGCCAAACGCAAAAAGCCCCATCACCCAAAAAACGCTAGTAAGCCCGGCGTAATCCATAGCAAAATAAAGCAGTCCCACTACGATACTAACCGTCGCGTAAAGCCCGGTTTTAAGACACCATGGGACTTCGTTAAACAGCACGTCGCGTATCATGCCTCCGCCCACGCCGTTGCAAAGCGCGAGCAACACGACGCCAAAGACGTTGTAGCCAAACTGTAGCGCCACGATCGCCCCGACGATAGAAAAGCTCACGAGATCCACGGCGTCGGTGGTGACGAAAAGGAATTTTTTCTCGATATCGCTTCGCTTATGTAGGCGCAAAAACGCCGAAAGAAAAAGCATCACCATCACGATAATGCACGGAGCGTAGTGCGTAAACGAATACGGCGGGCGCGAGACGATAGCGTCGCGCATAAATCCGCCTCCAAGCGCGGTTAGAAGCGCGGCGATAAAGATACCCAGCCAGTCGCAGTCGCGCTTAACCGCGAAGATAAATCCGCTCGTGGCGGCCGAAGCGATGCCGATGTATTCGGCTACCAGAAGTGCTGTCATTTAGTACCTTAAGTTTTTAAACGAGATTTTACATTTTTAAAATAAAAAAGCAGTTAAATTTAAACAAAACTACGAGCGACGGGCGCAAACGAGCGGCAAAAGTGCCAGCGCGTACGGGCGCAAAGATCGGACGCATTTTACGGCTCGGCGCCGGCGATACAATCCAATCCGCGCTTATAAATTTAACCCGTTTAACCCGATTTACGCATGGACGGTGCGATTTGGCGAATGCGGCAAAACGACTGTCCTCATAGCTACGGCGCACTAGAAATTTTGGGCGCATCTTATACCGCGACGGTAGCGATAAACATAACGTCAGTTTCCGCAAAATCAATCCCGTCTCGTGCCAAAATCCAAAGCCGTTAAAATTTAAGCGCATCTTACGCAAAGAGTAGGACGGCATAAATTCGGCGAATTGGCAAAATTATACCAAGACGTCCGCGAGAGCGCTCGACTAAAATAAAGCGTTCGCAAATCTGACGCTCGGGGCTTGCTTTACTCCCCGCTCGTATATCAAGTTTAGCCGAATTTGAAGGCAACTGCACCGCCGTTAAACGAGACTAAATTTGCGCGCTGCCGCCAAAGCCGACGCGAAACTCGGTTAGTCCGCCGCCGCTTTTGCACGAGATTTTAAACCCGAGCTCCTCGCAAAATGTTTTAACGATGTGAAGCCCGATACCAAAGCCGCCGTTTCGCTCGTCAAACCGCGTGTAAAGATCAAAAATCCGCGGCAAATTTTCCTTCGCGATGCCCGCGCCGCTGTTTGATATCGCGAGCGCTGCGGGAGTTAAATTTACGCTTACCGAGCCGTTTTCGTCGCAGTATTTTATGGCGTTGCTGAGTAGATTATCTATGATTTTTCGCGTTTTTTTATAGGACGAGCGTAGCTGCACTTCGGCGATTTGCGTGCTTAGTTTTATATTTTTTTGCTCCAAATTTAGCCCAAAGTATCCGATCCGCTCGCGTACCAGCTCGCTCAGGCTAAAGCTCGTCGCCGCGCCATCCTCTTTACCGCTAAGCTTTACCAGCGTGAGGTCCTCGTAAAGCGTCGAGATCGTTTTGGATGCGGTTTTTATGTTATTTAGATATTTTTTGGGATCGGTCTCAAACATCTCTATACTCATCAAAATGACGCTAAGAGGCGTGTTTATCTCATGCGTCGTATCCCTGATAAAGCCGTTTAAAAAGTCGATACGACGGTAAAGCGGACGCAGCGAAAGACGGATGATAAAATAAGCTATGACTAAAATAGCAAGCAGTATCATAAACGAGAAAAATATTATCTTGAGTTTTAGCGTGAGAATCGCAAACTCGGGATCCGCGACCTTGACCGCGACGTAGTACTCCTCCTCGCCGAGGCGATTTTTGAGATAAAACTGCACCACAGAGCTCGTTCCGTCCTTGTATCTGCTCGGCATGCCCTCGCGCGGCTCAAAGTCGTCCTCGATCTCCTCACCCGTTTTTAAATTTGCGGCAAAAGCCTCGACGTCATCAAAATCATCGTCGTCTATCTCGCCGTTTTTTTGTAGTTTATTTTGCAGGTGGTGCTGCAAATCTCGCACGATAAATACGTCGCGGTCTAGGATAAAATGCTTCTCTCGCTCGTAAAACATCTGCGCAAAAAATACCAAAAATGCGGCGCTCGTGATAAAATAGAGTAAAAAAATAGGTAAAATTTGACGGTCCCAGAGCGGGGCGAAGGCTTTTTTAACTAATTTTAGAAAGGACATTTGCCGCCTTTTGGGTTAAATTTGCGGCTACCTTGCGGACGTAAATTTTGAAGCATAAAACGGCAAAAATCTTGCGTAAATTTGGATGAAATTTCAAATCCGCGCCATGCTCTTTGCCTCTTAGTCGCACCAAAAAGCTTAAACATATTTATAGCCTAGCTTTGATGCGCTCACGATTCGCTCTTTGCCTAAAATTTTACGCAGCTCCGCGATATAAACGCGCAAACTAAGCTCGCTAGGACTCTCGTCGTAGTCCCAAATTTGAGAATAAATCTCCTCTCTACTTAAAAATTTATCCTGGTTTTTAAGTAAGAGTGCCAGCAGCCTAGACTGCTTTTTAGGCATCGAGACAGCCTTGCCGTCACGAAACAGCAAGCCCTGATTCATATCAAAGCCCAAATTTTCGCCCAGATTTACCAGTTCATTTTTGTTATGCACAAAGGTGCGTTTTAGCAAATTTTGCACGCGCAGATGTAGCTCTTTTAGCTCAAACGGCTTTTTAATGTAGTCGTCGCAGCCGCTAGTAAAGCCGGTTTGCACGTCATCGAGCGTATTTAGCGAGGTCGTAAATATACAAGGCGTGTTTTTGCCGGCGTTTCGCAGCTCCCTAAGTAGTGCAAAGCCGCTACCGCCGATGATCTTGACGTCAAATATCCAAAGATCAAAGTTACTCTCGTAGGCTAAATTTAACGCGTCGTCGTAGCTTTTCGCGCCCGCAGTCTCGTAGCCCTGAGCCTGCAAGTACGCGCGCATCATCTCAAGCAGCATATTTTCGTCCTCGACGATCAAAATTTTACTCATTTTCGCTCCGTTTTCGTTTGTTTTTGTCGTTTTACGGCGTTTCATCCGCTTGATTTTCGGGTTTTATCTATCCTGTTTGCAAGGCTCGTTTTCATCTGAGATTTTTAAAGAGCGCTCAAATTTTGCTACAAATAAATCCTGCGTAAATTTATCAAATTTCATCTAAATTCCAGGGTAAAATTTCATAAATTTACGTCGTCGTCAAAATGCTTAAATGTGCAAAGAGCGGGACAAATTTTCGCGCAAATTTAAACGAAAACCCGCCCCGCAAAGCCTAAAAAAGGCCGAATTTACTCTTTGTTGCGCGGCATATGAGGGCCTTTGCCGTCTTTATCTTTTATAAATCCGCCCTTAAAATCGTGCTTAAATTTCTTGTGAAAATCATCGTCGTCATCGTCTTTTAGCTCGATATCAAGCTTTTTAGCCTCCGCCACGCTTAGCGCGCCCACTTGGGCGTTATAGCCGTTTCTAAACTCGCGCATAAACGCCTCTTTATCGGCGATACTCATCGCATCAAGCTTCTTTCTGATTTCGGTCTTTAGCCCGCGCTTAGCCTCTTTGGCTTCAAATTTTAGCTTGCCCGCGCGCTTATCTATCTCAAACGCTACCTCGCTAAGCGTCTTAGCGTCGGCGTTTGCGACCATTTTATAAAGCTCGTCGTTCGTGCTATTTTCAAGCGAAGTGGCAAAAAGCCCGCCCGCAACCAACATACTAATCAAAACTACTTTTTTCATTTTCTCTCCTTCAAAAAGATGAGCGAAGTTTAAAGAAAAGTCGTGAAAAAAATGTTAATTTAAAATTTCGTTGATTTTTTTGACGAAATTTATCGGATTTACCTGCACACCGCCGGCGATCACGCCAAAGTGTAGGTGCGGCCCGCTCACTCGTCCGCTAGCGCCGCTAAGCGCGATAGTATCGCCTTTTTTGACGCTTTGTCCGACTTTAACGTTTAGCGCGCTTAGATGATAGTACTGCGTGTAAATGCCCTCGCCGTGATCGATCACAACCGATCCGCCAGCGTAGTAGCGATCTTTTGCGATGGCGACTACGCCGTCATTTGCCGCGATTACGGGCGTACCGACCGCCGCTCTAAAGTCCGTGCCGCCGTGGTAGCTCTTTAGGGTGCCGTTAAATACGCGCGCGGTACCAAACGGGCTCGTGACTGCCGAGCTCATCGGCAGGATAAATTTGGAGTTAAATTTTAGCCCGGCATTAGCCGTCGCGTAGATTTTATTTGCTTCCTCGCGCTCCTCCTCGATACGTTTTAGCACGTCTTTTGGCGGCGTTACTTTGCCGCCTTCGACGGTTATTTTTTCTTTTTTATATTCGCCCTCTACGATCTTAAAAACTATCGTCTCATCGCCGCTTTTAAGCCCGTTTACTAGCTTTATTTCGCCCTTTTGACGGTATCCCGCGGAAACGATGGCAAATTTTAAATTTTCATCCCTCGGTACGCTAAGCCAGCGCTTTTTTTTACCGTCAATGCTTAAATTTCCGGCAAATTTAGCCTCCACCCGCACTATCTCCACGTCGCCGTTTATGATCGTCTGAGTTTCGCCGGACGCGCCGCCCTGCGCTTTTGCGCTTAAATTTAGGCAGAGCAAAACCGCCAAAATAATCTTTTTCATTTAACTCCTTTCCGCATAAGGTTAACGAACATTTTTTAAATTTAATAAAAAAATACTATAATAGCGGGTAAATTTTACAAAAAAGGAAACAAAAATGAAAAGATTTTTAAAGCTTGCAACTTGCGCACTGCTATTTACGCAGCTTGCTTATGCTGATTTTACGCAAAATCAAAAGGTTAGGACGTCGCTTGATATCCTAAACGACTTAGGCACTCAAAAACTGCTAAATACAAAGGATACGAGCGAAGTTAAGGGTATAATCATTATCCCTGAGATGGTAAGCGGAGGCCTGATAGCTACTACGCATTCAGGCGACGGTATCTTTATCGGTAGAAACGACGATAATGAATGGAGTAGCCCGATATTCGTTAGCTTTAAAGGCGGCGGCATCGGTTTGCAGGCGGGATATAAATCAACCGACCTAATTATTTTAATCAAATCAAGAAGATCGTACGCAGGACTACTAAACGGAAAAGGACAAATCGATCTAAGCACCGATGCAGTGATACTCGGTGCAGGCGAAAAAGCGGGAGTTATGACTGATTTGCCCGAAATTTCGGCTTGGGCTACGGAAAGAGGCAAAAGCAGAGGGCTTTTTGTCGGAGTTAGCATAAATACCTCTTTGATAGTCGTCGATAAGCAAGCTACGTTTGATTATTACGATAGAATGTATGACATGGAAGATATTTATAACAACTCGCCTAAAGAGTCTAGATACACAAAAAAGCTTCAAGAAATAGCGAATAAATTTTTTCAGTATAAAAAATAAGAAAAACTCGGTTTAGCCGTTTGGCTAAACCGTATAAAGAGAAACGAACCTTTTTTTGTTGATCGGCGAAAACTGAGTCATATATTCAAACGCTTCTTCATAATCGCCGTCGGTGTATTTCGCAACCTCTTCTATAAGCTCGAAAAGCTCCTCGTCGTCAAGCGATTCAAAATTGCCTCGATTTTCCAAAACCTCCAGCAAAACAGCCTCAAGCTCTAGCTCGTCGTACGTCATAGTAGCCCTTTTAAAAAATTTGCGGAATTATGCCAAAATAACCTTTATAATCGCTTAGCCAAAATCTTGATTTTTTGAGAATTAGTCTTAAATTTATCGCATTATCAGCTTATTTTACTATAATTAGAACCTATTTTTATAAGGCAAAGCGGCTATAAATGCACAATTTTGATAATTTTTATATTAAATTTTTAGAGTTTTTACGAGATTGCGGATATAAAAATTCCGCCGCTAAAGAGCAAATTTTAAAAATTTTATTTTCTAGCGACGAGCATCTTAGCGCAAGCCAGATAAAAACAAGGATTAAAAGCGAATTTAGACGAAATCTGAGCCTAACGGCGATATATCAGTTTTTAAATTTTTTACAAAAATTCGGTTTAGTTCTTGCTTTTGAAGAGGACGGAACGAATAAATTCGAGCTAAACTTAAAGTCACACCACGATCATCTCGTCTGCACGAAGTGCGGCGCGACCGAGAGTTTTTTCGATAAATACATAGAAGAAAAACAAGAGCGAATTTGTCAAATTTCAGGCTTTAAACTCGAAGGTCACGCGATGATTTTATACGGTTTTTGTCCAAAATGCCAAAACAAATAGCGTTTTAAACATTTTTATCAAAAATGATTTGATAACGATATGCAAAAAAGTTTCAGTTAAATTTAAGCGTAGCAAAACGATAATACGCAAAAAACAAAGGAGAAACATGAGTGCAGCGCCACATATACCATCAGAACTAGTCTTACGCATAGCTTCGTATTTCACGCCGATCCACCACGTCGCAGGCCGCTTAAGAGTCCGCGTCAGCAGCGATATCAAAAAGGAAGCAGACAGCTTGCCGTTAGAAAAAATCGATCAAACGATAAAGCAAATAGACGGCATAAAAAACGTCAAATTTAACAAACTAATCGGCTCGGCTACGATCGAATACGACCACGAAATTTTCCCGAAAAAGATGTGGGACGATCTGCTAAAAGGCGAAAATTTACACGAGATCTCGGCTCTAATCAACAACCTAGCGCAAAAAGCTACCGGCGGCGCAAGATGAACGATGAGCTAAAACAAGCCGCAAACGCGGTTTTTTTACTAGAGTCACAGGGGGTAAAATTTTACGATAGCGTAAAAGAAAAAGATGAGATTTTCGCTCAAATTTTAGCCGTTAGGCAAAGCGGACTGGAGCTTTTAAAGCCTTATGCGGATCCCGCCGATCCGCAAGTTTTTTACGCTTTAGCGTGCGAGGATCTTGACGCTTGCTTTATAAAAGCCCTAAACTACGAGTTTGAGCTAAACGCGTTTTATGAAAATTTAACCGATAGTCTTGGCGACGAAAACTTTAAAGACGTCTGCTTTAGGCTCTGGGCGACGTCAAATAACGAATACATCCCGGCTCTAAAAGCAAAGCTAGCTCAAATTTTAGCCGCGCAGTTTCAAGCTGCGGATAACGCAAGCCAAGAGGAGCAGGCGCAAACGGCTCAAAATCAAAGCGAAAATATCTTAAACGCTTTTGACTCAAGCAGCTTTAATCAAATCAGCCAAACGCTAGAGCGCATAAGCTCAGGACAAGGCGGCAAAGACGACGTCGTCGCGCTTTTAAATAACCCGAATTTTTCATTTTTCGGCGGACTGGCGCTGGGCGGACTAGCTAGCATGATGCTAAGTAAAAATTTAGACAAAAACAAAGATAAAGAATAAAATTTAACACAAAGGATAAAAAATGGCATTACCGTTTATCGCAGGCGCGATTTTGGGTGGTTTAGCCGTCGCGGCTTTCGGCAATAAAGACAAAATCAAATCGGCTCTTGAAACCGGACTAGATAAAGGCAAAGAGTTTGCCCAAAACGCAAAAGACTATGCGCAAAAAAAGGCTAGCGAAGTAAAAGAGTATGCAGAGGAAAAATTTGCCAAAGCGTCCGAAGAGGTCAAAAGCGAAATAAAAAATCGCAAAAGGCGTACTAGCGAGGAAGTAGCGGCGGAAAAAGCGGCTAAAGAAGCAGCTAGGACAAAACAAGGCAGAAAGAAACCGGGGCCAAAAGCTAAAAAAACGGTCGCAAAACCGGTAGTAAAAGCCGAACAAGAGCAAGCAAAACCTCAAGAACTAAAGCCAGAAGCCGACGTGACCGAGGAAACTAAAGCGATGGCAGACAGTATCGCAAACGCGCTCGAAGCAAATTTGGGCAGAAATCACTAAAAAAAGGTAAAATATGGCGCTAACTTCAACCACTAGACTTCCGGCAGACCACCTAATAAGCGGCGCGCTAATCGGCGCGATGGCAGCCGGCGGCGTAGAAATACTAAACTATAAAAAAGGCAAGGTCAGCAAGACGCAGGCCGTAGCTAAAACGACTAAAATCGCTATCCAAGGCGGTATCGTCACGGCGTGCGCTATCAGCGCATCAAACAAACTAGTCTCGGCGCGCTATCTTGCGGCTGCGGCAACCGTTGCCGTCGGTATCGCCGGCGTAATCGCTACGGAAAAAATAATCAAAATTTTAGAGGAAGATAAATGAAAAACCCTTACATACACGAAACGCAAACTATAAATCAACTAAACGAAGACGGTAGCACGACTACGACTACTACGACGGTAAAGACTACCGGTGCCCCAAGCGCGCTGGATAATAGCATAAATAATGCGCTAAAAGACTTTATCCCCGCAAATTTTAATGCCGCGGGCTTCATAAAAGGCGCGCTAATAGGCGGCGTCGTAGCCTACGTGCTAACCAATGAAAATGCCCAAAAGGCGATATTTTCCGCTATCGTAAAGGGGTCAAATTTGCTTCAAGCCGGATTTGAGGAGTTAAAAGAGCGCTTTGAAGACGTAAAGGCTGAAATTGACTCCCAAAAATAACGTTCGCATCGCGCATCTAACCAAAAACCGTGCTAGATTTATCTGCGAACGCATCGGCGAAAACTGCGACGAGAGCCATCTGGAGGCGCAAATTTCCGAATTTAAATACGTAAAAAGCGTCAGAGTAAATAAAAAAGCCAAGAGCATCGTGGTCGGCTTTGAGTCAAATTTAGACGAGATTAGAGATTTTATCGAGAATTTACCGATTAAAAATTTAACCAAGCGTAAAGAAGAGCCGAGCAAGGCTGAAATTTACAAAGCCGCAGCCGCTTTAGCTCTCACTCCGCTGATCAGCAGCAATGGCGTAAAGGCCGCGGTTAGCCTCGTCGCCGCAGCTCCTTTGCTAAAAGAGGGCGCAAGCGAAGCCGTAAACGAGGGCGTAACCTCAAAGGCTCTTGAAGCCGCGGCTGTCGGCGTGAGCTTAGCTAGACGCGACTTTTTAGCCGCAAATAGCACGAATCTCATGCTAACGATCGGCGAATATATGGAAGAAAGCGCCGTACATCGCAGCGACGATCTTATCAAAGAACTAGCCCGTCCAAACATCGAAGAGGTCTGGATCGAGATAAATAATAGCGGCGAAAAATCTCTCAAAAAGATCTCGACCGCCGACGTCAAAGTAGGCGACATCGTGGTCGTCGGCGCAGGCGAGAGTATCGGTATAGACGGCTATATCGTAGAAGGCACCGCAAGCGTAAATCAAGTCTCGATGACGGGCGAAGCAGAACCGGTCAAAAAAGAGCGCGGCGACCGCGTGATGAGCGGAACGGTCGTAGAAGACGGACGCATAAAAATTTGGGCCGAGAGCATAGCTGCCGAGAGCGCGACTGCGAGGATAAAATCATACATCCAAAGCTCGCTAAACGAAAAATCCTCCGTCGGATTAAAAGCCACGAGGCTAGCCGACAAGCTAGTGCCAGTTACGCTAAGCCTAGCCGGCGTTTCGTATCTGCTTAGCCGCGATATGACGCGCGTTGCTAGCGTCTTGCAGGCGGATTATTCCTGCGCGCTAAAGTTAGCCACGCCCGTCGCCTTTAAATCAAGCATCTCAAAAGCAGGCCGCAACGGCGTGCTGATAAAGGGCGCTAAATCTATCGAAGCGCTAGCGAGCGCCGATACTTTCGTCTTTGATAAAACAGGCACGCTAACGCACGGCAGCCTAAGCGTCGTTAAGGTTCACTCGTTTAAAAAAGAATTTAGCGAAGCGCAGCTGTTAAATTTGACTGCAAGTGCAGAGGAACACTACTTCCACCCCGTAGCCGAGGCTATCGTAAAGGCCGCTAGAGAGATAGGCTTTCATCACATCCACCACGACGAGGTAGAGTTTATCGTCGCTCACGGCGTGAAAACCTACGTAGGCGGCAAAGAGGTCGTGATCGGTTCGCGGCACTTTTTAGAGGACGACGAGCAAATTTCGTTTAGCAAGCACGAAGAGATCATAAAAAACGAGGTAAATAGCGGACTTACGCTACTATACGTAGGCTACGACAAAGAGCTCTTAGGCATCATCGCCATGCGCGACACCATGCGAGAAAACGCCGCACAGACGCTGGCAAAACTGCGACAACTGGGTGTAAAAGAGCTCATCATGCTAACGGGCGACGTGCAGTCTAAAGCCGATCAAGTAGCAAGCGAACTAGGCATCGATAAAGTCTATGCAAACTGCCTGCCTACCGATAAGGCAGGCATCATCGAGCAGTTAAAGGCCGAGGGTAAAAAAGTAGCCTTTATCGGAGACGGTATCAACGACGCGCCAAGCCTAACCAAGGCTCACGTAGGCATCAGCATGCAAAGAGGCGCGGACATAGCAAAAGCTACCGCCGACATAAGCCTACTAAAAGACGACATCGGCTCCGTCGCCGTCGCAAAAGACATAGCAAATAAAACCATGAGGCTGATAAATACGAATTTTAACGCCACCGTCGGTATAAATTCGCTCATCCTAGCAGGCGCGACGTTTGGGCTATTTAACCCTATCGCCACGGCCGTTTTGCACAACGGTACGACTATCGGACTACTGGCAAATTCGATGAAAGGCGTCAAAATAGGCGCAAAATAAATTTGAAGGAATGACGGTTGATAGATAAAATTTTAAAATTTATGAACGACGAGATGTCGCTAGCTAACGACTTTTTATACGGCTATTTTTTGGTTATAGTGCTTGTTCTTGCGGGTATTTATTTTAGCTATATTACGAGATTTGTGCAGTTTAGGATGTTTTTTGAGGCTTGCAAGGTTTTAGTCGAGAAAAAAGACAAATACAACAAGCACCACCTCACGCCCTTTCAAGCGCTTATGATTTCCACCGCTTCGCGCGTTGGTATCGGAAATATCGCAGGCATCTCCGCCGCTATCGTAGCAGGCGGTCCGGGCGCGCTATTTTGGATGTGTTTGATGGCTTTTTTGGGCGCGGCTTCGGCATTTGCCGAGAGTACGCTAGCTCAAATTTACAAGACCAAAGACGTATTTGGCTTTAAAGGCGGCCCGGCATACTACATCAAAAACGGCCTAGGTATTAAATGGCTAGCTACGCTTTTTGCCGTTATCCTCGTCATTACCTATGCTTACGGATTTAACGGCCTACAAAGCTATACTATGACCTCCGCCTTTCAAATTTACTACGACCAAAGCGCGGGTGCTACGAGCTTTAGCGATAGCGGCTTGCCCGTGGGTATCGGCCTCATACTTACCGCATTTGCGGCGGTGATGTTTTTTAGCAAGAGCCACGTCATTGGCAAGGTTAGCTCCTATATCGTGCCCTTTATGGCGCTTGCTTACATCCTGCTAGCCTTTATCGCGATCTGTTTAAATTTAGACAAGCTCCCGTCCGTCTTTGATATGATTATAAAAAGCGCCTTTGATTTTAAGGCGATATTCGGCGGATTTGCCGGTAGCGTGATCGTCTACGGTATCAAACGCGGACTGTTTTCAAACGAAGCGGGCATGGGTTCTGCGCCAAACGCTGCGGCTGCTGCCCACACGAGCCACCCCGTAAAGCAAGGACTCGTGCAGGCGATGGCGGTTTTTATAGATATGACCATCTGCGTGGCTTCCGGTATGATAGTGCTTTTCTCGCAGGCTTATATCACAAAGCAAACCGGCGTTAGCGGCGAGCCGCTCACCGCCCTTCCTTTAGTACAGGCCGCGATGCGCGAGTACTTCGGCGAGATAGGGCTACACTTTACGACGCTTGCGGTGGTGCTTTTTGCCATCACGTCGCTGATTGGCAACTATTACTACGCGCAGGAAAATATCAAATATCTCACGAAAAATCACAAAATCGCCACGGCATTTAAGATTACGGCGGTCGCGATGATATTCGTCGGGGCGCAGATGAACCTAACTATCGCGTGGAATATCGCCGACATCACGATGGCTGCGATGGCTACGATAAATATCGCTGCGATCTTTATGCTATCAAAAGTCATGATAAAAGCCCTAAAAGACTACGAATCGCAAAGAAAAGCGGGTCTAAATCCGGAATTTGACCCCGGGAGTATCGGCATAAAAAATACCTCTTGCTGGAGCAAAAAATGAAAATAGGCGGGGAACTTTTAAATTTACAAACCCATAGAAAAGTCGCCAAGGTCGGCATGAGCGTCACTTTAGCGGCTGTTTGCGTCACGGCTTTGGGGATGCTCGGACGAAACAAAGGTGGCTTTAAAAAGTGGCACGTAGCCTCAGGCGTCGCGTTTATAGGTTTTTCGCTCTATCACGCGGGCCTTTACGATAACGGCTTTTTTAGAAACATGATCGTAAACGCAAACAGGAAAAACGCCGAAGCAAAGAGGCTAGCAAGCGATGATAAAGCTTAGCGACGCCGAAATTTTAGCCTACATCGGCGAGGATCTGCCCTATTTTGATCTAACAACCTCGCTTCAAGGCATCCAAAAAAGCGCCTCTTTAACCATACTGCCGCGCGAAGACGTGACGGTTAGCTGCGCAGACGTCGCCGCTCGCATCGCGCAGTTGCTTGGCTGCGAGGCGCAAATTTGCGTCCCAAACTCAGCCGTCGCAGCTGCAAAAGAGCCGATCGTAAAAATCAGCGGCAGTTACGACGATGTGCACAAAGCCTGGAAACTAGCGCAAATTTGCCTAGAGTACGCCTGCAAGATCGCCACCTACGCAAGAGCGATGAACGAGGCCGCCAAAAGCGTAAATCCAAAATGCGAAATCCTAGCCACGCGCAAGAGCTTCCCGTTTGCTAAGAAATTTTGCCTAAAAGCCGTGCTTGAGGGCGGCTGCGGCATACATAGGCTAAATTTGAGCGAAAGCATGCTGTTTTTTAAAAATCACATCAAGGCTTACGATTCTTACGAGGAGTTTTTGGCTGAAATTCCAACCTTTAAAACAAAAGCTCCCGAGCGCAAAATCGCCGTCGAATGCGAAAATTTAGATGATTGTGAAGCACTTTTAAAGGCGGGCGCCGACGTCGTGCAGTGCGATAAATTTACGTCGGAAGCCGTAAAGCAAGCAGTAGACCTACGAGATAAAATCGCCCCAAACGCGGCCCTAGTCGCAAGCGGCGGGATAAATCTAAAAAACATCAAGGAATTCGCTAGTGCCGGAGCGGACGCTCTGGTTACGTCAGCTATGTATACGCAAGGTATGGCAGATATCACGGCGATTTTAGAGATAGTATAATTTATAAATTTTACGAGCAAACAAGGCGCCAAATCTAAACCGATATTTTGCAAAGCATGAGTTTAAATAAAATTTAAATAAATTTGAATTGCCTCCTATACTCGCCGCGTAAAGGCTAGGCCCATACGAATCTAACTGTTAGCCGGCCATCAAATTTCGGCGATTATCTTTCAAATTTTCAAAAAACCATCGCCAAAAGCGCTAAAATTTAACGATAAATTTAAAGACGCCTTTACCGTAACTTAAAGCAAACACGCCGAGTTTAAATCATGAATTTATGAGCTTAACCTTTGTCTGCATAGCCCGAAATCCTTCGGGATTTATTTCGCGTGAACCCAAAGATAAAATTTGCTTATTACTTGAAATTTTATATAAAGCAGACAAAAACCCATCAAATTCCGGCGAGCCGTCGGCATGGCAATTTATAATAAGCTTATTGCCATCGTAAAAACAAAGCGACGGTTTTTTAGCGGCTTTGAGCTTTACGCCAAAAAACCAAACGTTCTCAAGCGCAACTTTTTTACCGTTAAAAGTTATCAAAGATTTATTTGTAACTATGAGCCCTTGCCTGATAAATCCGACGACATCCCTATATAAAGCCAGCATTACGAAAAATATCGCAAGCGCGACAAAGAATTTATAAAGTAGCTCGCTAGATTTTACAAAAGAAACAAGCATCGCCGCCGTAAAAATAATCCAAAACAAAATCATAAATGCAACCAAAAGCCTGTTTACGCACGGATATTCATAGATTATTTCTTCGCCGCTACCCAACCTTATACGCTTTGAAATTTGATCAAAATACCTCACCTTGTCGCCTTTTTACTATCGCTACCAGAACCCTCAAAACAGCATCGTTAATTAGTTATTCATTTATCTACCGCGCTTAAATTCGGCTTCACAGACGTTTTTTTACGCTTGAAATCCGCACCCAAGCCGCCGTTTAGCAAGCAATATCAGCCTCCCGCATCACCCGCTCAAACCATTCGTATTTTTTATCGCTTATCCTCGTTACGCAGCCGTCTTGCTTTTTAGCGACTAGAGCCAAATTTGAAAATTTCTGTTCGTCTTCGTTTTTGATAGGAGCGCTGTTGTCGTAGAAATATATCTCGTCGCAAACGCCGACGAGCCGAGCTAAATTTACAAAGCTGGCGTCATATCTGCGCTCCAGCACGGCACCGTCTATAGAGTGTCCGTTTTTAGCCGCGCGTATCGCGACTCTGCGTTTAGAAAGCTCCACGTTTTCAAGGCCTACGTAAAATAGCGTAACGAAGTAGCCGCGCGCCTTGGCGTCTTTGATAAAATTTACGATAGAATGCCCGCTTAGCGTTGTTTCGATATTAAAGCTGACGCCGTTTTCAAGGTAGTTTTTGCGAAGGCGCAGAGCCAGCCTTGCCGCGCGCTGCTGATCTTTTGCGTTGCGCCAATCGCCAAATTCCCGCACTAATTCGTCGGAATTTATCCTTAACCCATAAATTTTATCATCCTCTAGCTGCCTCACATAAAATGTCGATTTGCCCGCGCCGTTCACGCCCGCAAATACGTAGAGTCGCTTCACAAACTTATCTCTTTTATATCGGCGATCTTGAGAAATTCCGCATAAATTTGCCCCACGAGCGCAAGGCGGTTTTTACGCACGAGCTCGTCCTCGGCGTTTATCATTACGTTGTCGAAAAACTCGTCTATCGCGGCTTTTAGACCGAAAAGATTTTTTAGGCGTTCGCTGTATGAGCCGCCTGCTTTTACTGCGGCCTTAAAGGCGTCAAATAGCTTTTTCTCGCTCTGGTTTTCAAATTTCGCCTCGTCTACCGTGCCGAAATTTTCGTCCTTGATGATGTTTGCCAGACGCTTAAAGGTGCTGAAATTTTGCCTAAAGTCCTCCGCTGCGCAGATCGCGCCTAGAGCCTCGATCGCCTCGCACTGCGCGAGCACGTCGCCTTTCTTGCTAGCTAGGCAGGCCTTTACGACGGACGGGTTTACGTCAAAGAAGGTGTAAAGTCTATCGAAAATGAAATTTATGAGCGCCTCGACGTCAAATTTAGCATATCCCTCCGCCGTCTCGCGTAAAAATGCCGCGATATCAAGGTTTAGATTTTCGTTTTGGATGATCTTGATGACGCCGTTAGCCGCGCGGCGGAGCGCATATGGGTCTTTGTTGCCGCTTGGGATCTTGCCCGCGCTAAAGAGCCCGATTAGCGTCTCGAGCTTGATCGCGAGCGCGACGACGGAGCTAAAGATAGTGCTAGGTAGCGCGCTAGCCTCGCCGCTTGGCAGATATTGCTCCTTGATGGCGGTTACGACGTTTTCGTTTTCGCCCTTTGTCGTCGCGTAGTAGCCGCCCATCACGCCCTGAAGCTCGGTAAACTCATACACCATCTGCGTAGTTAGATCAGCCTTGCTCAGCATCACAGCGCGCTCTAGTAGCGCCTCGTATTCCTCTCCCGCGCACGCTTTTAGCCGATCGGCGCAGATTTTGGCTAGTCGTTTTGCGACGCCTAGCTCGCGCACGCTTTTGTCAAATGTGCTGCCAAGCTCCTTTAGATAGGTGATATTTTTTAGTTTTTCAGGGCCGAACTCATGCGCTAGGTCGCTGCACCAGAAAAACATCGCGTCGCTAAGCCTTGCGCGAAGTACTTTTTCGTTACCTTTTACGATGAGCGCAGGCTCGGGCGAGATGGCGTTACTGACGACTACGAAGCGATTAGCGAGCTTGCCGCCTTCAAAAACGGGAAAATACCTCTGATTTTCCTTCATCGAAGTGATGATGACCTCGCTAGGCACTTCCAAAAACTCCCGCTCAAAGCCGCCAAGTAGCGCGGTTGGATGCTCGGTGATTG
Organism: uncultured Campylobacter sp.; assembly: GCF_963517995.1. Taxonomy (GTDB): domain Bacteria; phylum Campylobacterota; class Campylobacteria; order Campylobacterales; family Campylobacteraceae; genus Campylobacter_A. The sequence goes on along the minus strand of NZ_CAUQHQ010000009.1, from coordinate 4,601 downwards.
CTACGACTTCGTCTAGCAGTGCCTCGTCCACCTCGACCGTTACACCGTTTTTAGCTTCGATTTGTTTAAATTCGCTCAAAATTTTCTCTCTGCGCGCGTTTTGATCGAGGATTACGCCGATTTTAGGCATCGCAGCGAAATAATCTTTTGCGTTTTTGACGGTAAATTTATCGTAGCTTACGCTTCTGTGCATGAAAATACTATCGCCGCTTTCCACGTCAAATTTGTTAAATTTAACGACCTCGTCTCCAAGCAGGCACAAAAACGAGCGTACCGGGCGGATAAACTCAAATTTACCCTCGCCCCAGCGCATAGATTTGCCAAAATTTAAGCCGAGCAAAAACTTCTCTATCATATCTCCCAGAAGCTCCGCGCTTGGCTTACCAGCGACCGGCTTTTTATAGTAGAGTACCTCTTTGCCGCCGATGGTTTCAAATTTTAGCTCGGACTCTGCGATACCGCATTTTTTAGCGAAGCTTAGCGCGGCAGGCGTCCAGGCGCCGTCTTTTTGCGCGACTTGCCTCGGCGCACCGATAAACTCGCTAAATCCGTCCTCCTGGCGCACCGCAAATTTCGGGTGATAAAACGCAATCCTACGCGGCGTGTAGTAAAACTCGCACTCGCTGTCCAGGCCGTTTTGCGTTAGCGTCTCGCGCCATTTCGCCGCGACGTTGCCGCACTCTTTTAAAAACGGGATCGCCGGTAGCTCCTCGACGCCGATCTCCACGATCAGTTCTTTTGTTTCGCTCATTTTTTATCCTTTTTTAAATTTTGTCTTCTTTTGCTTCTCTCAAGCGTCTGCGTGACGAATCCGCGCATCAAAAATATCATAAAAAGCACGAATGCGCCAAGCATCACCGCATCAATTATCTTCATTTTCTATCCAAATTTGAGGATCGTTTTTGTAGCTCACGACGCGAACGGAGGTGAAAACCGCCTCTTTTTCGTTGCGCGGTTTGCCCTTTGCGCCGTAAATTTTAATATCTCCGTACGGCGTATAGAGTCTGCCGTTTCGCACTTCGCCGCTGATAAGGCTAAACACGTCGCCAGAGCGCGCTTGCTTTAGGTTTTTAGCCTCCAGCATCTGCTCACGCGGATCTTGCGTTTCCTCGTAAATTTTAATCGCATAATGCGAGCTAATCTCAAGATTTCCCTTAAACTCGTCTAGGCGGTTTACCGCTACGTCCATGACCTGGCCGGGCTTTGCGTCGTTTTTTGGCTCGTACACGTAGATGCCGCGCTTATCCTGCGCTAGCGTGAAGCCCTTTTTGTCCTTTTGTACGACCGTAGTGCGTTTTAGCAAAACGGGTAAATTTGACTTTTTTGACAGCTCGCCGACCCGCGCCTCGGCGATATTTTGCAGCGTATTTTTAGCGTTTTTATCAAAATTTAGCCTAAAAACCAGCGCGAAATGATCCGAAATTTGCTCTCCCTCTCGCTCAACCTTAAAGCTGTTTAAAACGTAATTTTGGTTAAGCGCGTCTTTGGAGATCAGGACGTGATCAAGTGCATTTAGGCTCGTGTGCGAGTATCGCTCGTGCTTTGGCAAAAATGCCCAAAGATTGGCTAAATTTTTACTAGCCGCAAGATCGCCCAGCAGCTCTTTATCCCCGTAAGGCGTATTAAAATCGCCCAAAACCACGACTTTTTCAGCATCCGCTAAGGCCGATTTTAGAGTGATAAAAGCCGTTTTTCTCTGCTTTAAAGGATTTTTCCTAGCTGGAAAATGCAAATTTAAAAGGCTAAATTTTTGCCCATTAACCTCAAAATCAAGCCTTAAAATGTCCCTTGTTTTTACGTTTGGAACACTAAAGATTTGCGTTTTTTCAGGCTTTACGCGAGAGATGACGGCTAGGCCTACGGGACCGTTTTTACCCTTTGAAAAGGCAAAATATTTATATCCCGTCTCCTTCATTAGCTCTTTTAAAATCATTTCGTTTTCGATCTCTTGAAGCGCGATGATATCGGCGTTTAACTCTTTTATCTTTGCACTTACGGCTTTAAATTTAGCGCTTGCTTTTTTCTCGTTCCACTCCGATTTACCGACGACGAAATCCTTATACTCGCTACCGTCGTTTTTGGCATCAAATAAATTTTGCACGTTAAACGTAGCGATCTTTAGCTCGGCGCCCGCCGCAAAAACGACGAAAAACAGGGCCGCAAAAAAGAGCGCAAAGAGTCTATCTGCCGCAAATTTCATAGCGCGCTTCCAAGGCCTGACTGGGCGAAATTTTGCCTGATAGCCTCATACGCGATGATGCCCGCGCTCGTGGCTAAATTTAAGCTCCTGCCGTGCTCGCCCATCGGGATTTTGATCGCGTTTGCGAAATTTCGCTGCATCAGCTCCATAGGCAGCCCCGTACTTTCGCCGCCGAAAAACAGAAAATCGCCCTTTTTAAACTCCGCTTCAAAATAAAATTTATGAGCCTTTGTCGTAGCGTAAAAAAACCTATCCTCGAACCGGGCATTTGCGCGTAAAAACTCGTCTAAATTCTCCCAAATCACCGGATTTAGCAACGCCCAGTAATCAAGTCCCGCGCGCCTAACTGCCTTTTCGCTGATGTCAAAAACGGTCGGCTTGATTATATGAAGCTTAAGGTTTGCATTTACGCACATGCGGCCGATCGAACCCGTATTTTGGGGGATTTGAGGATGAACGAGGACGATATTAAACATTTAAAAAGCCGCCTTAGCCCGCATTTTAAAAGACGCAAAAGAGCTTGTCTGGCCGCGTAAATTTGGGCTTTTTGCAAGGCTTGCAAACTTTAAAAAATTATTTTTTAAGTAGTGTTTAAAAATATCGCCGCAAACGCATCGCGACGAGTCTTTTTTATTTTGAAAATTTATAATTGAGATTTTTTCCACTTTCGCCTCTTTAAAATAGGGCTTGATTTTAGCCAATTTGCGCTTTTAACTAGGTTAATTTTTAAGCGCGGCTTGACTTTTCGTTTAAAATTTTTTCTATCGCCAAATCCTGCCTGCGCCTTATCTCGGCACCGATTGCAGCGCCTTTAAAGCCTTGCTTTAAAATCTCGGCCGTATCGATAGCGGGCTCAAATTTGGCTTCATAAACGCCTAAGCTTTTGGCTCTTTTTATGAGGCTGGGCGAGTTTAGCCCGAGCCAGCTTTTTAGCGGCTTATCAAGCGCGATTTTAAGCAGCTCGACGTCGCTTGGACGCTGCGAAAAAAACGGCTCTTTAACGCAGGCTTCAAAGCTTTTTGGCAGTCCTAAATCGTAAAAATTTTTAACGCCGAAATAGCCGTTTAAAAGATATAAAAACTCGCGCTCGTCTTTTTTGCCGTTTTGTTTGGGTAGAAATTTAACAGCGCTTTTTAGCTTTACGGCAAATTTTTCCGCCTCGGCGCGGCTCAAATTTAGCCCGAAAATTTTGCCCAAAAGCCCTAGTTTATAAAGATACCAAAAGCCGACCTCTTGAAATTTAGCGCCAAAAAGCTTCATCAGCTCGCCGTTTATGCGCTCTCGGCTAAGATCTCTGATACTTAGGCTCTTCATTAGCCTCAAACTATCACGCGCGATGCGGAAATTTAGCCGCGCGCTAAACTGCACCGCCCGCAGTACGCGTAGGCTATCTTCGGCGAATTTTTCATCGTCGATATGGCGCAAGATACCGCGTTTTAGGTCGCGCTCTCCGCCGTAAAAGTCCAAAAACGAGCCGTCAAAGATATTTATCATCATCGCGTTTACGGTAAAGTCTCGGCGCAAAGACGCCGCGCGCTCGTCATCGGCGTAAGCAACCTCAAACGCTTTGTGTCCCTCGCCCGTTTTGTTTTCGGTTCGCGGTAAAGAAAGGTCGAAATTTTTAAATTTATAAACGAAGTAATTTTTGCCCACGCCGCAAGCGCCGATTTGCGCCATCAGCGCGTCAAATTTAGCCGGGTCGATACCGTAAATTTCAACGTCAAAGTCGGATATTTTTTTACCCAGCATCGCATCGCGAACGCAGCCGCCGACGATATACGCGCGCTTGGTGTGGGGTGCGAGAAAATCTCGCAGCCATTTTAGATTTTTATTTTTGCAGATTTTCGAGCCGATTTTCGACATTTGCCAGCACGAATTCTAAAAATTTAAGCGTGAGCGAGAGCCTGTCTTTTAGGTTTTCCTCGCTAGTCGCGTTTAGCCCCTCAAAAAGCACCAAAACGCGCTCTTTTAGGTTTTTTAGAAATATCTCCTCGCCCGTAAAATTCGCAACCTCGACCTCAAAGGCTTTTTGCGGCGTAGCGGTCAGGGCGGACTCCCGGACGGCGTCAAATTCCGCCGCCGTTTTTTGCGAGCTTACCGCGCTATCCAGGGCCGCCTCAAACTCGCTAGCCTCGTCCGCTACGCTTATCTCGCCGACTAAATTTGCAAGCCCGGCGGCATTGGTTAAATTTACGTCGCCGCTTGATACGAGCGTATTTGTTAAATTTGTCCCGTCTTTAGTTTCGTTTGTCTCTTGCGATACGTCCTGTTTTTCGCGCGCGGCGTCCATTCGCTCTAGCTCCATCGCCACCTCGTCTATCGCCATTTTCGCTATTTCTTCTAGTTTCATAGTTTTATCAGCCACCTTTTAAATTCGGTTATTTCTTCATCCGTTTTCATC
>NZ_CAUQHQ010000008.1:0-39024 GCF_963517995.1 uncultured Campylobacter sp. | reverse complement strand
GTAGTAAGGCCATTAGAATGCTGCTTAGTTTTAAGGAAGTCAATTTATTTTTAAGAGGGCTTGTTCTTTTAATTGGACTAAAAACAGAGTATATATATTTTGATGTTAAAGACAGGTATGCAGGTAAATCAAAATATACACTAAAAAAGATGTTCACCTTCGCATGGGACGGCATAACTTCATTTAGCGTGGTTCCTTTAAGATTGATAACGTTAATAGGCTTTATCGTTTTTTTTGTTAGCCTGATAATGGGTGGGAGTGTGTTGTATTCTGTTATTGCTAATAAAACGGTGCAAGGGTGGGCCTCTACTGTTTTACCTATATACTTTATGGGAGGAATTCAACTTATGTGTCTTGGTGTAATAGGCGAATACATAGGTAAAATCTATAAAGAAACAAAAAGAAGACCAAGGTATTTTATAGAGGATATTACTGATGAAAAAAGTTAATTTTGATGAGTACAGTAAAAACTATGACGATATAATGCAAAATCAGCATAAAAAATTCGGCGACATAAAATACTATGCGGAGTACAAGATAAAGATACTAAGCAATATAGTAAAAAGACAAAATCAAAATCTAAAAATACTTGAATACGGATGCGGTACAGGTAGAAATTTACCGTATATAGTAGAAGCATTTCGCGAATCGTCCGTTTTTGGATTTGATATTTCAAAAGAAAGTTTAGAGATAGCAAGGCAAAATAATAAAGAAGTAAAGATTATAGAAACAAATGAAGAGCTGGCTTGCTACAACAGATATTTCGACGTGATTTTTATAGCGGGCGTATACCACCATATAGAACCTGACCTACGAGATTACGTGACATCTAATATATTTAAACTAGCTGCCGATAATTGCAATGTAGCGGTTTTTGAACACAATCCCTACAATCCTCTTACAAGACGCATGGTATCTACTTGCGAATTTGACAAAGATGCTGTTTTGCTATCAAAAAAAGAGTTGCAATCTATTTTTTTTAAAGCCGGATTTAAAGATAACGGTAGCGCATATACGTTATTTTTTCCTCCTATTTTAAAATCGCTCTCTTTTTTAGAGAAATTTTTAAAATGGCTTCCGCTTGGCGGTCAATATTATATTTCGGTAAAGAAATCAGTCTAATGAGTTACGATGTTTCTTTATTAAAGTATTTACTCGTAGGCGTTATTAATACTATATTTGGATATGCGATAATTTTTACTTTACTTTATTTTGGAGTTATTGCGGAAATAAGTAATTTTATCGGCTATTTCGTATCGATATTTATATCTTTTTATTTAAATAAGTATTTTAGCTTTAATGATGATTCAAAAAATAAAATCCAAATATTTAAATTTATAATTTCAATGGGAGCATCATACATTTCGAATTTGGCTATTATGTCTTTCTCCTACCGATTTCTTAACATAAACGCATATACTAGTCAAATTTTAGGCGGTTTTGGATATATCTTTATAGGATATTTATTATCTAAAAATTGGGTTTTTTGCCGCCAAGCTAAGGTTGCAAGATGATAAAAACGATCATGCCGACTAGAATGAACGATATGCAACAAGCAATCGAATGCCTTGATAGGAACGGTATTATCGGCATTGCATATTACGATAAATACGGTTTTGAAAATTTTGCGCGCGGGGCCGATGATAAGGGCTTGTATTTTTTCGCTCAAATTATACATAAATTTTTTAATCTAAATTTAGAACAGATTATTATTTTATTTCATATCGTATTCATCGGAGTCGGTTTCATAGTCTTTTGTATAGGCTGGATGTTATTTTTGAAAACTAATCTTGCAAAAATAGTTTCGGTAGTTGCAGTGTCGATACTTTCCGGATTGGTTTATGCAATAGGCGACGTGTATATTATGTTTTATTTTATGTCGTCTTTCGTGCCGCTATTTTTATATTTGATTGATAAAAATAACAAAAAAAATATTTTTTTTATGTTGGTTATCTTGGCTTACTTTTCGGTAGTATCGCATATTATACGATCCTACTCTTTTGTACCGACTGTTCTTTTTGTTCTGATTTATTTATTTTTTAATTTAAAATCCTCTATAAAATATTACTATATTTCATTTTTAATATTAAGTATTTTTGCCGGCTATGCTTCTTATAAGATATATGAAAATGGCATTAATAATAAACTATTAGAGCTAAACGCGAATGCAAATTTAAATACTAAGCACGTTTTTTGGCATTCGGTATATATAGGCTTCGGTTATGTGGATAACGAATATATACCGCATTATCTCGACGAGGTAGCTATGCAAAAGGTTTATTCGATAGATCCTAGTATTAAGTATTTATCAAAAGAGTATGAAGAGGTATTAAAAAATGAAACATTTAAATTTATTAAAGAGCATAAGATGATTGCGATACAAAATTTTGGTGCTAAATTCGGCGTTATGCTATTATACTTTTTAATTTTTTCAAATATCGGCTTTTATTGTTTTTATGCGTCAAAAAATAAAAGAAATAGGGAATTTTTTCTTCCATGTTTATGCGCCTTGTGTTTCAATGCGATTTTTGGATTCTTGGTTGTTCCTTCTGTAAATTATTTATTAGGCTTCGTATCGTTTAGCGTAATTTTTGCGATATACTACATAAATAATTACATTAATGAAAAAAGGTTTTTAAGATGATGCAAGCAATAGTTAAAAAAGGTAATGTTTTAGCAGAGCAGATCCCTGCTCCGAGCGTTTCAAAGGGATGCGTTCTTATAAAAGTAGTAAATAGCTGTATATCGGCGGGCACCGAGATAAGCGGCGTATCAAATAGCGGCAAAAGCCTGATCAGAAGGGCTTTGGAGCAGCCGGAGAACGTAAAAAAAGTCATCAATATGGTGAAATCCGATGGTATAGCCAGCGTCTATGCGAAGGTAAAAGGCAAGCTTGATAGCGGAAATCCGACTGGCTATTCGCTTAGCGGCGTAGTTATAGCGGTCGGAGAGGGCGTTTTGAATTTTGAAATCGGTGAGCGCGTCGCCGCAGCCGGCGCAGGGCTCGCAAACCACGCAGAATACGTAGACGTACCTAAAAATTTAGTTATGAAAATGCCGCAGGATATGGACTTTGAGCGGGCTTGTACCGTGACGCTGGGCGGCATAGCGATGCAGGGCGTTAGGCGGATCGATCTAAGGCTGGGCGAGACCTGCGTAGTTGTGGGAGCTGGTATTTTGGGGCTTCTTGCGGTGCAGATGCTTAAAATTTCAGGCGTAAGGGTTGCAGTCAGCGATTTTGACGATAGGCGCTTGCAGATAGCAAAGGAATACGGCGCCGAGCTAACTATCAACCCTTCAAAGGAAAATTTGCTAGACGTCGTTTCGTCTTGGAGCGGCGGATACGGCGCCGATGGAGTGCTATTTACTGCCGCTACGAGTAGTAGCGAGCCGCTATCGCAAAGTTTTCAGATGTGCAAGAAAAAGGGCAGAGTGGTGCTTGTGGGCGTTGTCGGTATGCAGATAAATAGAGAGGATATGTATAAAAAGGAGCTTGATTTTCTCATCTCCACATCCTATGGCCCCGGTCGCTACGATAAGAGCTACGAAGAGCAGGGGCTTGATTATCCGTTTAGCTACGTAAGATGGACTGAAAATCGAAATATGAGCGAGTATCTAAGGCTGGTAAATGAAAATTTGATAAAGCTGGATAAGCTCATAGACGCAAAATATCCTATCGAGCAGGTAACGGAGGCGTTTGAGTCGCTGCAGACTTCGCAGAATAAGCCGCTTATGGTTTTGCTTGACTACGGCGAGGCAAATTTAACCGAGCTTGATAGCTATCTAAATCACGATAAAAAAATCATCATAAGTTCCGCGCCAGTAAACAGGGATGTGATAAACGTTGCGTTCGTAGGCGTCGGCGGATTTGCTACCGGGATGCACCTGCCTAATATCTCAAAGCTTACGGATAAGTATAAAATTTACGCGATAATGAATCGAAGCGGACATAAGGCAAAGGCGGTGGCTCAGCAATACGGAGCGAACTATGCTACTTCAAATTTAGACGATATTTTAAACGATAAAAACGTCGATCTAGTGATCATCTCCACAAGGCACGATAGCCATGCGGAGCTTACTTTAAAGGCGCTTGAAGCGGGTAAAAATGTATTTGTAGAAAAGCCGCTTGCAACAAATCAAGATGAGCTTGAAAAGATAAAGAAATTTTACGAAGAAGGAGGCGACAAGCCCGTTTTATTCGTAGGATTTAACAGGCGATTTAGCGTATATGCAGAGGAGATAAAAAAGCACACGAGCGCTAGAATAAATCCGATGATAATCAGATATAGGATGAACGCGGGTTACATACCGATGGATCACTGGGTGCACGAAAACGGCGGCAGGATGGTGGGCGAGGCATGCCACATAATAGATCTGATGACGGCGCTAACGAGAAGCGAGATAGAGAGTATATTTTCGCAGGCCATCACGCCGAGTAATGAAAAATATAGCGCCGAGGATAACAAATCCATCGTTTTAAAATACAAAGACGGCTCGGTGGCAAATATCGAGTATTTCGCAAACGGTAGCAAGGAGCTAAGCAAGGAATTTATGGAGATCCACATTGACGGCAAGAGTATAGTTTTGTATGACTATAAAAGTCTTAAAGGATACGGGGTGGGGGTGAAAGAAATCTCAACAAACGTAAGCCAAAAAGGACAGCTCGAAGAGCTCGAGGCACTATTTGAGACTCTAAAAAAAGGCAAAAGCTGGCCGATAGAGCTTTGGGATATGGTGCAGACGACGGAGATTTCGTTTTTGATATAAAAGGCTAAATTTATGACCGGTCAAATTCACAAAAAGATAAAAAGTAAAATCAAAAATTATATTTTTATCAAGAGAAATTTTAGCGAATATGATAATTTTCAGTGGAAAAGTGCAGAAGAGATAGAGCGTATAAGGACTCAAAAGCTAAAAAATATAGTAAAAAAAGCGGTTGATTTCGTACCTTTTTATAAAAATTTAGATTTAAAAATAGATTTTGAAAATTTTAGCTTAGATGAATTGAAAAAATTTCCGGTTATAAATAAGCAAGTAATCAGAGAAAATTTTAAAGACTTTTGCTCTATCGGATTTGACGGAAAAGCATCTCATACGTCGGGATCTACCGGGACTCCGTTTGAATTTAAAGTCCCATATGAAAGCGATGCAATAGAAAAAATAACGTCAAATAGAGCTTGGGGTATGGGCAAAGATTATACTTATAAAAGCGGTGATCCGATAATCATTTTAAGGACGTATTCGCCAAAAGCAGGCGAGCCGCTTTATAAAATTTCGGGCGATTATTGGTATTTATCCCCGTTTCACATTAACGAGTCAAATTTGGCTTTATATTTATCCGTTATCGAAAAGTCAAAAGCCAAAATAATAAGAGGATACGCAAGTTCCATATATATTTTTACGCTACTTTTAAAGCAAAAAAACATAAAAATACCTCAAATAAAAACTATAGTAACTTCATCTGAGACGCTACTGCCTGCGTATAGAAGCGCAATCGAGGAGTATTGGGGTTTGCCCGTTTTAGACTGGTACGGGCAAAACGAAAGAACGGTAACCGTCCAGCAGTGCTGGGCGGGTAACTATCACAACAATGATGATTACGGGATAGTCGAACTTAGCGATAAAAATGAAATAATAGCCACTTCTCTAAATAACTACGTAATGCCTTTTATTAGATATAATACCGGCGATAAGGCTATACCTTTAGACGGTAAAGTGCCGATTTGCCCTTGCGGTAGGCATTTATCTATCCCTTTTAAAGGGATAGAAGGCAGAAGCGACGATATACTTATCAAGGATGACGGAACGGCGATACCTACGGCAAATTTCTCTACCGCGATGAAAAATTTTAGCGATTTAAGGCAGTTTCAGATAATCCAAGATAAAGATAGAAGCGTGACCTTAAAAGTGGTTTTAGATAATGATTCGAGCCAATACGTAAATTTAATAGCTAGCGAAGTCTATAGAAGGCTTGGAAACATAAAGCTAAATATAGAAAAGGTGCCGCAAATCAAGCGAGACATAAAAACAGGTAAAATAAAAGTAACGATTCAAAAAGGAGAGTTGGTATGATAAAGTTAAATTTAGACGAGCAAAAAATCGCCTCTAAAATAAAAAGATTAAAGGATGCCGCCGGCAGCCATAGCCCTAGTATTTTTACGATTTGCGAGAAGCTTTCCGAGCTTAATATTAAAGTGGACGCTTGCTTTTTATCCAATCCATACGCGACGGAGCTTTTTTTAGATTACCTAAAAAAAGATTTGATCGATACGAATAAACTAAAAGACGTTTTAGAGTTTTATCCGTCGCAAAACGGCGTAATAGCCGACGTCATAAGTAAGTCAATAGACGTAGATAGTAAAAATATCTTTGTGGGAAACGGCGCGATAGAGGTTATCCAAGCCGTGATGCATAATTTCGTAGAAAAAAGGGTGATCGTAAATATCCCTACGTTTTCGTCTTATTACGAGTTTGCAAGGGAAGATACGGAAGTGATTTATTATCAGCTAAATAAAGACGAAAATTTTAAGCTTGATATCCAAAGTTACGTTAATTTCGTTAAGTCTAAAAACCCGGATAGTGTAGTAATTATTAATCCAAACAATCCGGACGGCGGATACATAGAATATAAAGATCTAAGATTTATTTTAAATAATCTTAAAGAGGTTAAAAATATCATAATAGACGAGAGTTTTATACACTTTGCCTTTGAGGATAGCGAGTATAGCTTGATTTCTGCTACCGAGCTTTTTAAAGAGTTTTCAAACGTCATCGTCATCAAAAGCCTATCTAAAGACTTCGGTATAGCGGGCATTAGGGCAGGATACGGAGTAATGGATCAATACAAGGTTGCAAAACTCCTTAAAAACGGATACCTGTGGAATTCTAGCGGACTTAGCGAATACTTTTTTAGGCTTTATAATAGAAGCGATTTTTTTAAAGAATACGAAGAAGTAAGGAAAAAATATATCGCCCATGCGCAAGAGTTTTTTGATGAGCTTTCAAAGATACCTCAAATAAAAGTCTATCCTAGCATGGCAAATTTTGCTCTTATTGAACTGCTCGACGGTAGTACTAGCTCAAATTTCGTTTCAAAGATGCTAATAAAATACGGCGTTTATACCAGGACTTGTAGCGATAAGATCGGATTAAACGGAGAATTTATAAGGATTGCGGCTAGATCGCAAAAAGAAAACGAAATCATCGTTAAGGCTATTAAGGAGATATTTAAGGACGATATTGCATAAGCCCATATTAGCTATTTTTGATTTTTGTGATACGATATTCGACGGTCAATCCGCTACGTTTTTTTTGGATTTTTTGGAATCTAAACTTACGATAGTCAAGAAAATACGCGCAAAAATTATAAAGAAAACGAATAAAATACCCTCATCTGATAGCAAAAGATATAAGGAAAATTTAATGCGGGTATTTTACGGTATCAAAAAAGAGGAGATGGATAAATACGCGGCAGAATTTTATAGTAGCATAGTAGCAAACAGACTTCATAAAAACGCTATAGAAGCTCTTTTAGCGCATAAAAAAAGCGGTCATATTATCGTAGTCGTATCGGGTGGATTTGAGGTATATTTGAGGCATTTTGCTAAAAGTTACGGTATAGATTATTTAATAAGCACGAAGCTTGAGTTTAAAAACGGCGCCTTTACCTCCAAAATCGCAGGCGATGAATGCTTGGGAGATAAAAAAGTAGAGTTGCTGGGTAGAGAGCTAAATTTAAAGGAATTTGATTTAAAAAATTCGTTTTGTTATAGCGATAGTCGTTCGGATATGCCTCTATTTTCGCTAGTCGGCAACAAAGTAGTCGTAAAAAACGCTCAAAATACCGACTGGATAGACGATGGGTTTAAGGTTTTAAAAGTAGATGGAAGTTATGCTTAAAAATTTATTTGCCTCAAAAGTCGCGAAACAAACGCTATTTTTATTTGTAGCGCAGATATTTGGCATGGTTGTAGGTTTTGTATCCAATATGCTTTTAGCCAAACAAATGGGAGCGACTAATTTTGGGGTTTATTCTTTATCTCTGGCTATTATTACGTTTATATCTATATTTTTTGAGTTTGGATATTTCTCTAGCGCCTCAAAGATGCTTGCAAACAACCATGACATAAATTTAGAAAAAAAGATATTTGGCACGTCTATAATAATAGCATGTATTTTATCGGCTTTTTTTATCGTATTTGCGCTCGTGATTTCATTTTTACTCGGAAAAATTTTTAGTGATGAAATAGGACGAATAATTAGAATTTCGTCTTTTATAAGTTGGAGTTTCGTGATTCCATTTTTTATGGAGCTAATATTAAAAGGCAGTAATCACATAGGCTATTTAGCCGGTTTTAATATATTTTCTAAAATTTTATTTGTAGTGTTTTTATCTCTTTTATTTGTTTTTGAGCGCTTAACTCCGTTAAATGCGCTTTTATCTTTTTCTTTATCTTATGCGGTTGCCTTTGCGATATACGCTTATATGCTACGGCCGAATTTTAGCAGTTTTTTTGAAATTCTTAGAGCTATAAATTCGGAAAATAAACGGTATGGAAAATATATTTATAAGGGTAGAATATTTGCCGTATCCGCTTATAATATAGACAGACTTTTAATAGGATATTTTATAGGCTCAAAAGACGTCGGTTTTTATGGACTAGCAAATTCTATGGCGACGCCTATTATTTCAATGTCTGCGGCAATGGGTAGTAGCGTATTTAAAACATTAACGAATAGTAGCAAACTATACTAAAAGCAAATTTAGCCTGGGTGCTTTTATCATTTTTTTTAACCAATACGCTTGGATATTTGATTATAAATTTTTATTTAAAAGAAGAGTATGACGATGTATTATTTTTACTACTTCTGACTTCTGTCGGGTATTGCGTAAAGGCGCTTTATCAACCATATAATGCTTGGATAGTTGGTCAAGGATACGGAAAAGAAGATCAAAAAATGTCATACGGAATGGCCGCTATTAATTTATCGGGAAATATCATTTTTGTACCGATGCTTGGCGTTATAGGTGCGGCGCTATCAAGCATACTTGCTTCTTTTTATTATTTGTATGCATCTGTGTATTTTGTAAAAAGGATTAGTAATGGATAATAATACATTTGACGACATTCACGATTCTGCTTTAGACGGATGGGGTTTTTCATTTAGGAGAAGTCAGCTATATAGATTTAAAAAATATCTTGATATGCTGATAAAAAATAATATAAAAGGTAAAATTTTAGAAATCGCGTGCAGTACCGGGTTTTTTACGAATTTAATGTCCAATTCCATAAAAAATATCGAGATAAAAGCCGTTGATATATCTCAAATAGCAATAGATAAAGCTAAAAAAAAATATCCTAATATCGACTTTAGCGTTCAAAAGTTACCTGACGTAAATTTTGAAGGAGAATCGTTTGACTGCGTCACGGCTATAGAGGTCTTATCTTATCTGGATAATGAAGGACGGATGCAATCAATGGCTAACATCCGCAATATACTCAAAGACGACGGTTACGCTATCATATCCGTAAATATAGGCGAAAAGCCTTACTTTAAACTAGATGAAATTAGAAATTTAGTATCTGATAAATTTGAGATAATTTATGAAGACGGGCTATATATAAAAACATATTACAAATATATAGAAACGCCTATTTGGATTATTTTAGATATGTTTTCGTCTTATAAAAAAATAATAATAAAACCGACAGACGGTTTTTTAAAAAGAAGCTCGAAAAATATATTAAATTTTACGATAAAAAATAAGATAGTATTTTATACCATAGGTTTTTTGATTAGAAAAATCTGTATAGGCGCATTGTATTTTATGCCTATATATATTATCGAAAAGGTGTCAAAATTTATATCAAAAAACGAGCAAGACGTCTATATATGTTTATGTAAAGCTAGAAAACGAGAGGGTTGAGATGACTACGCAAGAGAAAATTTTGGACCGATATAAAGAAATAAGAGGCGATTTTATAGATACTAAAGACGAGAAGCTCAGGCAAGAGTTTTTTGATAATCTCTTAAAATATAACTATTTAAAACACATAAATCCATATATAAACGGCAAAATTTTAGAGATCGGTTGCAATAAAGGCTATATGTTAAAAGCATTGCAAGGTTTGGGTTTTCAAAATTTACACGGTATAGATTTGTCTAATTCCGACTTGTCGATAGCTAAAAATAGAACCGGACTAGATACGCTAAAACAAGAAAACGCTTTTGATAATTTAAAATATAATAAATACGACCTTATACTGTGTAAAGACGTTATGGAGCATATACAAAAAGATAAGCAAGAGGAATTCGTAAAAGAGATATATAACTCGTTAAATATCGGCGGGACGGCAATCATCCAAGTTCCAAATATGGACTGGATGATGTCTAATCATGAAAGATATATGGACTTTACTCATGAAGTAGGCTATACCAGAGAGAGCCTTGCGGATATTTTTAGGCTATATTTTGCCGAGGTAGAAGTGCTTCCGGCCTCATATATATTTAGAAATAGCAAGAAAAAGATCGTCGTTTCGCTAGTAAGAAGCATTATGATTAAATGTATAAGATTTGCTTTAAGGATACTTGGAGAAGGCGCAAGCGATGTTTGGTTTGAACACAGAGAGATAATGGTTGTAGCAAAAAAAGACAAATAATGAAGCAAATTTTAATAACCTGCGATACCGAGGTCGGAGAACTGCATGCAAATAGAGCCGATGCGTTTGAGATTTTTATAAAAGGCGAGACTGACGGCAAGGAAGTCGGCGTAAATCTCATAAACGATCTGGCGAGCGAATATGGCGCGGTAGTGGAGCATTTTGTGGATGTGTATCCTTATGAAAGATATGACGAGTGTAAATTTGAGCGGTTATGCGGCGATATCATCCATGGTGGACACGGCGTAAATTTACACACTCATCCGTCCGGCGGATACGATAAAAATAGAAAATTTATGTGGCAGTATAGCGTAGATGAGCAGACAGAGATTATAAATTTCGGCAAGCAAAAGATAAAAGAGTGGATCGGTATAGATGTCTTGGCTCATAGGGCCGGTGGATACGGCGCCAACGACGATACTATCCGGGCCTTAAAATTTAATGATATTTTTATAGACAGCTCGTTTTTCTATAAAAACGGAAATTGCAAGATAAATTATGACTATATAAATAAAGTGTCCGAAAAAAACGGCGTATTACAACTGCCGATTAGCGTTTATGAAAAGCAAAAACGTTATAGTTTTATAAATACAAAAAGTAGTTTTCAAAAATTTGATTTTAGATACGGCTCTAGCGCGGATGAAATATTAAGAGCGATTGATTTAATGCCTAAAGATTGCATAATAACGCTTTTTTTACATAGTTTTAATTTTTTAAATTTAAAATATAATTTTAAAAGCGGGCGGTATGTCGATATAAGCATAAACGAGGGTTTAATAGGCGAGTGCAAAAAACTTTTGGGGGGAATCGCGGGCAATAAAGAGTGTAAATTTACGTCGATAAAAGATTTAAATTTAAGCTCTTTAAGCTACTCGGACTATGTGCCAAAGATTAGCGTAAACGCCGAAATACTAAAGCCCGCGATGGATAAATTTAGGCTAAAATTTATGCAGATAGGCGATATATGATGAAAATACTTTATCTAAGGACGCTTTATTGGTTTGGGCTAAAAGCGGGCGGCTCGGTAGGGCACACGGCAGGCGTTATAAACGCTATGGATAAAAAGGTACGGCTAAGCGTCGTTTCAAATGACGAACTTTGGGGGGTTAATAAAGAAATAACCGTCGTAGAGCCTATAAAATTTCCTTTTATCCCAAAAGACGTTCTTGAGTTTTTTTATAATTTTAAAATAATAAAGCATTGCGCCGATTTGGAGGCTGACGCGATATATCAGAGATATAGCGGATTTAGCTTTTGCGGGGCGTATATAGCAAAAAGAAAAAAGATACCGTTTGTTTTAGAGTTTAACTCGTCTGACGTTTGGAAAA
Source organism: uncultured Campylobacter sp. (assembly GCF_963517995.1). GTDB lineage: Bacteria > Campylobacterota > Campylobacteria > Campylobacterales > Campylobacteraceae > Campylobacter_A. The sequence continues at coordinate 27,035 of NZ_CAUQHQ010000008.1, read as the reverse complement.
TTAAAAATTGGAAAAATAACGATACTCTTTTTAAGCGAATTTTCAAGACTATTTACTACAAAATTTTTAAGTTACCTATCGTTTGCGCGATAGAAAGTTATAATCTAAAAAATGCTAAATGCGTAGTTGCCGTATCGGAGGCGTTAAAAGATATCCTTTTAAATTTAGGCGTAGACGAGGGCAAAATAATCGTAAATCCAAACGGAATAGACGAAAATAAATATAATCCGCAGGTAAGCTGCGAGGACGTAAAGCAAAAATACGGTCTTGAAAATAAAATCGTAATCGGCTTTATAGGGACGTTTGGTCAGTGGCACGGAGCCGAAAATATCGCGCACGCTTACGGCAAGCTACTGCAAAAATATCCCGAATACAAAGAAAAAACCAAGCTTTTTATGATAGGCGACGGCATCAGGATGCCTGAGGTCAAAGAACGAATTTTAGAATATAATCTAAAAAAAAATGCGGTATTAACCGGCCTAATCCCGCAAGAACAAGGAGCGAAATTTCTAAGCGCGTGCGATATCTTGGTTAACGCCACCGTCCCAAACCCCGATGAGAGCGAGTTTTTCGGCAGTCCTACCAAGCTGTTTGAATACATGGCTATGGGCAAAGCCGTAATATGCAGCGATATGGCTCAGATGTCTGAAATTTTGGAGCACGGCAAAACCGCCTATATGGTAAAACCGGGATGCGTAGACGCACTAGAAGCCGCCATGAAAGCGCTAATAGACGATGCTTCGCTAAGGGCGTCTATGGGCGCAAACGCCGCAAAAGAAGCCCTACGAAGGTATACGTGGGATAAGCACGTGGATAAAATTTTAGAGGCCGTAAATAATGGGTAAAATTTTTTATTATCTTAAAAAAGCTAGATCAATGCCGCCTGATGCGTTGTGCGCGAAAATCATTAATAAAATTTTAAATTTAACTAAAAATAAAATCCAAAAATTGCGCGATATGTCCGGCGATACCCGTATTAAATTTAACGTTTCGCCGGTACGAATAAGCTACGTAAATTTACGAGAACTTGACGTTTCAAATATAAATTTAGACGTCGCGAGATATCTATCTAAAATGTATTTGGAGCATAAATCCGATCTGCTGGGTAGCGGGTGGGTAAAAAATAGCTATGATAGCGCGGCGCTAGGGCTTGAGGGCTACAAATACGATATGAACGTCGCGGCGCCCGCGAGCGCGCCAGAAGACTACGAGCCGATCGATTGGCAAAAGGATTTTAAAAGCGGCTTTCGGTGGGATGAAAAAAAATGGTACAAAGACCAGCGTATAGCCCATAGGCCCGGCAGCGATATAAAGGTGCCGTGGGAGCTTGCGAGGCTTCAACACTTGCCGCAGCTTGCTATTTTTGCGGCGGCGGATCCGAGTTTAAAAGAGCGAAATTTAAAAGAATTTAAAGACCAAATTTTAGATCTTATCAGCAATAATCCGCCTAGAATGGGCGTAAACTGGACCTGCACAATGGATGTTGGCATTAGGGTGGCTAATATGCTGGCGGCTTACGATATGTTTTGCCAGATGGATGAGGGCGGAATTTTAGATGCGGATTTTAAACAGACCTTTTCAAATAGCGTCTACGAACACGCGTTTCATATAGTAAATAATCTCGAATATTCGCCGCATCTTACGTCAAATCATTATCTAAGCGACATCGCGGGCCTGCTGTTTGCGTGCGCATATTTGGACGTCGGCCGAGAGACGGACGCGTGGCTGGCGTTTGCCGTGCAAGAAGTAATCAGCGAAATGAGAAAGGAATTTTATGAAGACGGCGGAAATTTCGAGAGTTCTACAAGCTATCACCGCCTAAGCGGCGAGCTGATGGCGTATAGCGCGGCTTTGATACTGGGTCTAAAAAGCGAAAAAATTTCGTCGCTAGAAAATTACGACGCAAAGCTTTGGCGCAAAAAGCCAAAACTATTGCCGCCGGACGAGCAGGAATTTAAAATTACAAACGGGCAAATAGCGCTGCCGCAGTGGTTCGTGGACAGGCTGTATAAAATCGGCAGATTTACCGCCGACATTACAAAGCCAAACGGCGAAGTACCGCAATTTGGCGATAACGACAGCGGCAGGTTTTTTAAATTTAGCCCAAACGGCGAGTTTTTGAGCAACGAACAAGCCGCGCGAAAATATCTAAATTTAAGCGGCTTTGCGGGCGGCAACGAGCCGTTTTGGGACGAAAATATCTTAAACCACTCCACGCTAATTAGCTGCATGGGCGGGATTTTTGACGATGAGATATTTAAAAACGGTTTTTGCTTTGAGAGAAGTTTTGTTCGCTCGCTTGCCGGGCGTACGCTACAAGCAAGCGATAAAACATACAAAAGCCTTATCGCCTTAGGCGTGAAATTAGGCGAACTGCCACACCGAAAAATGATGGAATTTAAAATTGCGAATTCGCAAGAGATCAAAAATATATTTTATCCGGACAGCGGGATTTTTATCTTTAAATCCAGCAAATTTTACCTCGCCGTCTGTGCTACGCCGCTTGGGCAAAGGGGTCACGGCGGACATACGCACAACGATAAGCTGGGCTACGAGCTGTGGATAGAGGGACGCGACATAGCGAGAGATCCCGGCACCTATCTTTATACTCCGATCCCTGGCATAAGAAATGAATTTAGAAGCGTCAGAGCGCACAACGTGCCGATTGTGGACGATTTGGAACAAAACAGTTGGAGGGAGGGGATAGCGGGATTATTTGGTATGCTTACAGATTGTAGGTGTTTCGTAATGGATTTTGGAGAAAATTTTATAAGCCTCGCCGCCGAATACAAAGGCGTAAAGATAATTAGAAAATTTGTGATAAAAGAGGATAGATTGGTGATTACCGATACGGCAAACAGGGAATTTTATTATAGTAAATTTGAGCTATACTCAAACGGATACGGGAAACTTACGAAAAATGTCTAAGAAAATACTATGGTGTGGAAATTCGTATTACGGTTCGCCGTTTAAAGTCGGTTGCAATTATTACAGCGAATTGCTAGCTAAGGAGGGAAACAAAGTTTTATTTATCGCGCCTCCCGTTTCGCCGTTTCATGATAAAAATAACGAAGCTATTAGACTCGCTCAATCAAAAAAAGGCGTACATAAAATTTTTGAAAATTATTTTATATACACTCCGTTCGCTCTTATTCCGCCGTTTAAAAGGTTACCTTCCGTTTTTTATCAGGTTATAAAAACGTGGCATATTTTTACTATACCGAACTTAAAAAAAATGCTTAAAAATTTTGATTTTTTAAACGTAGATATTTTAGTTATAGATAATTTTGTGTTTTTGCCTATAACGGATATCGTAAAATATAATAAACTAATCGCTAGAGTTACCGATAGATTAGACGGCTTTGACGTAGGCGCGGCAGCTATCAAAGCAGAGGAGTATCTGATAAAAAAAGCCGATAAAACGATATATACGTCATCTAGCCTTAAAAGCTATATAGAGAAATTTAACAAAAACTGCTTTTATGTCCCAAACGGGGTTGATTTTAACAAATTTCAAAAAAAGTACGATAAGCCCGAATTTTTTTATGAGATTAAAAGCCCAGTTGCCGTTTATGTTGGCGCTATCTAGAACTGGTTTGATTTTGATTTACTAGATTATGTAGCTAGCGAGCTAACCGATGTGCATTTTTTAATAATCGGAACCGTAAAATTTAAATCTAAAAATTTTGAGCAAATAAAATCTAGAAAAAACATTACCTTTTACGGGAAGGTCGATAATGATGCGGTGGCTCCTTTTTTGAAATTTGCAGACGTCGGCATAATCCCGTTTAGGTTAGATATGGATTTGGTTCACTCTATAAGTCCGTTAAAGTTATACGAATACTCGGCGGCCGGACTTTATACGGTAGCGACTAAATGGCGAGAGCTAGAGCAGCTAAATAGCCCTGCTTTGTTAGCTGATTCAAAAGAGGATTTTGCGACGTGCGTAAAAAAAGCCGTAGCCTTAAAGCAAATAGGTGGGAGCGAAATCGTAAAATTTGCAAAGGATAACGATTGGGAAGAAAAAATACGACTTATTATTTAAGATTTGATATAATTTTATTTGAAATATCATTAATTTTAAACTATAAGGTAAAACTAGGATGGCTATGCGTAAAAAGATAGCAATCGACTTTCGCATGCACAAAGCATCCGGAATAGGTACGTATATAAAGGGTTTACTACCGTTTTTAACGGAGAAATTCGAGGTTATTTTACTAGGTACGGAGGCTGAGATAAGGGAGTACGCATGGAGTAAAAACGTTAAAATTTTAGAGTGCGGGCGGGAAATTTACTCTTTGGACGAGCAGATTTGTTTGTCGGTAAAGATTCCTAAATGCGATATTTTTTGGTCTCCTCACTACAATATCCCTATCTTGCCCATAAGGGCTAAATTTAGAGCGGTTACTATCCATGATGCGTTTCATTTGGCTTTTTACGATACCTTAAATTTTATGCAAAAGATGTATGCCAAGATGATTTTTAATCAAGCTTTAAGCAGAAGCGACGTCGTCTTTAGCGTTTCGGAGTTTTCAAGAAGCGAGATATTAAAATATACGAAAACGGATAAAAATATTTTTGTCGTACCAAACGCTATAGACGAGAGACGTTTTAATAACCGCTACGATAGCACCGTTTTGGAGGCGGCGGCAAGAGAATATAAACTTCCGGAAAATTTTATTTTATTCGTAGGAAACGTAAAACCTCACAAAAATTTGAAAAATTTATTGCTTGCGCTAGAAAATACGGAGTTAAATTTGGTGATAGTGGGAAAAAGAGACGGCTTTATAACTAGCGATAGCGATATTTTGGAGATTATAGAGAAAAATAATCTCACAGAGCGTATATTTTTTACCGGCTATGTTAAGGACGCCGACATCGCCGCTATCTATAATCTAGCAAAATTGTTCGTCTTTCCGTCTTTATACGAGGGGTTTGGTATTCCGCCGCTTGAGGCGCAGGCCTGCGGTTGCCCGGTAGTGTGCTCAAACGCCGCTAGCCTACCTGAAGTTTGCGGGGATAGCGTTTTGTATTTCGATCCGCATAACGTAGAAGATATAAGAAGTAAGATACAAGCCGTTTTAAACGATGAAAATTTACGAAAAGAACTTTGCGTTAAGGGTTTTGAAAATATTAAGCGATTTAGCTGGGAGCGCTCTGCTAAACAAATCATAGAAATAATGAAAAAACTAAGATAAGGAACCGTAAAATGATAGACAGAAGCCTAAACTACGGACGACATATAATAGCTGATTTTGCCGCTAAAATAGGGCATTACGAAACCGTGCTGGATATCGGCGCGGGCAAGGGCGATGATTTGGCGATATATAAAAGTAAATGCGATAATGCTAGGCTTTTAGCCTTAGAAGGGTATGAGCCAAATGTCGCAAAACTAGCCGCAAGAGGCATCGAGGTCTTTTCGCACGATCTTGAGCGAGATAAATTTCCTTTCGAGGATGAGAGCCTGGATATCGTGAGCGCAAATCAAATTCTAGAGCACGTCAAGGAGATATTTTGGATATTTCACGAGATAGCTCGTACGCTAAAAGTAGGCGGGCATTTCGTGCTAGCGGTTCCGAATTTAGCCAGCTTTCACAACAGAGCCTTGCTGCTACTAGGCAGGCAGCCTACGTCTATACAAAATCACTCCGCGCACGTTAGAGGCTATACTAAGCCCGATTTGATGCGGTTTTTAAAAATTTGGGGCGGTTTTGAGCTAGTAGATTTTCAAGGAAGTAATTTTTATCCGTTTCCGCCCTGCATCGCAAAGCCGCTAGCTAGAGCGTTTCCTCAGACTGCTTGGAGTATCTTTTTGCTGCTTAAAAAGACCAAGGAGTATGAAGGCGAGTTTATAAAATGGCCGATTGAAAAATCGCTGGAAACTAATTTTTATCTGGGCAAAAAATGAAAAAAGCACTAATCCACGACTGGTTTAGCACCTACGCAGGCGCAGAAAAATGCGTCGAGAGTTTCACGAATGTTTGGGACGATTTTGAAATTTACGGCCTTATCGATTTTTTAAGCGAGCGCGACCGAGACAAAATTTTAAAAGGCAAGCGAGCGCATACGAGCTTTATTGGTAAGTTGCCCTTCGCAAAGAGCAAATACCGCAATTACTTGCCGCTATTTCCGCTCGCGATCGAGCAGTTTGATCTAAGCGGCTACGACGTCGTGCTTTCTAGCTCGCATGCCGTGGCAAAAGGAGTTTTAACGCACTCAAACCAACTCCACATCGCATATATTCACACGCCGATTCGCTACGCGTGGGACTTGTATCATCAGTATCTGCGCGAAAGCGGGCTAGATAGCGGTTTAAAGGGCGTGCTGGCAAAGTATTTTTTACATAAAATTCGCATTTGGGACGCCGCCAGCGCAAACCGCGTAGATCACTACGTCGCAAATAGCCGATATATCGCGCGCCGTATAGAAAAAATCTACGGTAAGCCCAGCGACGTCATCTATCCGCCCGTAGACGTGGATAAATTTACGCTGTGCGAAGCTAAAGAGGAGTTTTATCTAACCGCCTCGCGAATGGTGCCGTATAAAAAGGTAGGCCTCATCGTCGAGGCGTTTTCGCAGACGGATAAAAAGCTAGTAGTCGTCGGCGATGGACCCGATATGGCTAAAATCAAATCAAAAGCGGGCAAAAACGTCGAGCTTTTGGGCTTTGCGGACGATGAGGCGATGAGGGATCTCATGGGGCGGGCTAGGGCGTTTGTTTTTGCCGCCGAGGAGGACTTCGGTATCACGCCCGTAGAAGCGCAAGCATGCGGCACGCCCGTGATCTGCTTTGGTCGCGGCGGCTCTCGCGAGACGGTGATTGACGGCGAGAGCGGGTTATATTTTATGGAGCAAAACGTAAAAGAGCTGCTTGATGCGGTGGCTAAATTTGAGCAAAATCGCGATAAATTCGAACCCGTAAAAATTAGGGAAAATTCGCTAAGATTTTCGCGCTCGCGCTTTGAGGCCGAGATCAAAAGCTATGTCGAGAAAAAATACGAAAAATTTAAAGAAAAAGTAAAATAGTCGCTACCAAGCGCGAAATTTGCGCGGCGCGTATCTGGATGGAAAAATGAAAAAATATCTTTGTAAAGCGATACTTCTTTTGGTCGATCTTTTGGCTATTTGGGTGTCTTTTGGTATAGCTGTCGAGCTTAAAAATTTATTTTACGGCGATCACGTGCTACTTGATATATCCAAGTATCAGGGCTTTGGCATCGCTTATGCCTTGATGATAGCCTTGTTTTTTTATCAGGGGATTTACGCTAGGAGGTATGATTTTTGGCACGAGTGCGCCATAGCGGTAAAGAGCTGTTTTTTTGGGCTTTTGCTTACTTTAGCCGCGCTTGCCTTGCTAAAGATAAATTATGATTTTTCAAGAGCCAGCTTGATTTTAGGCTTTGGCTTTATGATTTTTATTATCCCGGCCTTTAAATTTATAGCTAAAATTTTGCTCTTTAAACTCGGCTTTTGGAAAAAGAAGGCTAAAATTTTAGGCGAGAACGAGGAATTTGAGCTGGCGATTTTTGAGGATAAATACCTCGGCTATATTCGCGCGCAGACTGAGTATGAGTCGCTTTTTATAGGCGGCAGCGGCATGGGCGCGCGCGAGCTAAATGAGCTAATAGAGCAAAATATCAAGGAAAATAAAGAGATTTTATTCACGCCCGTGCTTAGAGGTTACGATTTTACGCAGGCTCATATTTACAACCTATTTAACTCACGCACGAGCCTTTTTGCGATACACAACTCTTTGCAGAGTAAATTTAACGTTGCGCTAAAAAGAGGGCTTGATATATTTTTGATAGTTATGGCTTTGCCGCTTTTGATTCCGATTTTTTGCGCGGTCGCGGTCGCTATGAAGATAAGCGAGCCAAGAGGCAAGATATTTTTCTCGCATCAAAGGATGGGGCTAAACGGCAAGCTGTTTGGGTGTCTTAAATTTCGCTCGATGAGAGAAAACGGAGCCGAAATTTTAAAAGAGTATCTTGAAAAAAATCCGCAAGAAGTAGAGTATTTTGAAAAATTTCATAAATACGAAAACGATCCGCGCGTAACTAAACTCGGAAATTTCCTCAGAAAAAGCTCTCTTGACGAGCTACCTCAACTAATCAACGTCTTAAAGGGCGAGATGAGCATCGTAGGCCCTCGCCCGTGCGCGCAGTACGAGCGCAAAGACATGGGACGATACGCCGAGCTGATCTTGGCGGTTTTGCCGGGGATTACCGGCATCTGGCAGGTTAGCGGTAGGAGCGACGTAGACTTTGAGACGAGGGCTCGGATGGATGCGTGGTATATGAAAAACTGGTGCATCTGGAACGATATCGTGATAATCATAAAGACTTTTAAGGTTGTTTTAATGCGTAAAGGCGCAAGCTGATTAAACTACGCAGCTAGTTGGATATTATAAGGCGCGGCCATAGGGTAAAATTTTGCCTTAGCGAGGATATAAAGCGCGGTAGGAAGTTAAAATTAGCTACGTCTATGTTTCGCGTCAACCGTAAATTCTGGGTATCTTGCTGCTATTCGCCCCGCCTAAATCTCTATAAAAATGCTTTCGGTCTAGCTAAAATATTAGCAAGGGCAAGTTTTGCCCGAAATTTAATCCAAGCGTAAAATTTGCCTTACCGCCTAAAGCTCATTTGCGGTTAAATTTACGCTCTAGCTTTGGCTTAGCTCGGCGATTTTGGTATTAGTTTCGCGCCAAGACTCGGCCCGTAAAAGTAAAAGCGACTAATAAGAGCTATGCCGTAAATTAGGCCGCCTATCAAAATGCCTGCCAGGCGAGAGAAGAAGGTAAAATTTGGCTAAGGTACGGCAAAATCCATAACTTTAAGGCGTTTATTTGCTTATTTTTGGCCGAATTTGACGAATATTTACTGAAAATCGCGCCAAATTTGTGCCCTTGCGCGTTTTGGTGTATTTTTGGAATTATCTTTAGCATAAAACGCCGCGTTTGATAAACCGGTTTGATAAAGCGTTAAGGCGGCTTTTATTTTTGCTTAAATTGCGGCGCACCAAATTTGCGCGATAAATTAAAAACGCAGATTAAATTTAAAAACCGAGATATTTAAGGAAAGCAAAAAGTCGGAATTTCTTCCGACTTTGGGTTTTATAGTTTGCCGCCTTCGACGACGAGAGATTCCGGATTTACGCTATCGCCGTAGATCGGTTTTAGCGTAGCATCGTAGTCTTTGTGGAAGAAATTTTCTTTGCCAAGCTCAATGATTTCGTTATTTAGCCACTCAAGTAGAGCTTTGTTGCCTTTTTTGACCGCAGGTGCGATGACGTCCACGTCGCCTAGAGCTTCGATACCGACGGTAAAGCCCGGATTTTCCTTAGCCCATGCAAAAAGCAGTGCATTATCGTGCGCTAGCGCCGCGCCTCTTTTATCGACCAGGGCGGCGAAGGTTTCCGTGTTTTGGTCGTATTTTATAAGCTCGATGTCAGGGTGATTTTTCGTGAAATACGCATCCGCGGTCGTGCCTTTATTGACGATTAGTTTTTTGCCTTTTAACTCGTCCACGCTTTTTATGACCGCGCCGTCCGGGCTAACTACGCCAAGCGATACTTTCATATACGGAAGCGCAAAATCAACGACTCTAGCACGCTCAGGGGTTTTGGTGAAATTTGCCAAAGTGATGTCTACTTTGTCCGCGACTAGCACTTCTACGCGGCCCGCTGCCTCTACGAGCTCAAATTTAACTTTGCTCTCGTCGCCTAGCAGATCCTTTGCGATGCGTTTAGCGAAGTATATGTCGTAGCCTTGGTTTTTGCCCTCTTTATCGACGTAGCCAAACGGCGGTTTGTCGCTAAAAACGCCCACGCGAACGTATCCGCGCTCTTTGATTTTAGCCAAAGCGTCCGCTTCGGCAGCCTGCAAATTAGCCTGACCCGTTAGAAAGACGGCGGCGAATATTGCCAAAAATGAAAACAGAAGTTTTCTCATTCTTTCTCCTTTAAAATAAAGTGCGTAGAATATACAAAAGCTTGACTAAAATGCGACTAAATTCGTGGTTTTTCGGACGGCGAGCGTAGAGAAAAATCAAATTTTGTTTAAAAACGTAACGCTAAATTTAAAATGGAGTATAAAATTTACTCAAAATAAATTTATAAATTTAATTTTAGATTTAAGAAACGGCTAGAGGATTAAATTTGCGCGGGTTATTTTGAGTAAATTTGAGTTGTTTAAATGATAGATATGCAAGGTTTTAAAAGCCAAATTTGATGAAAAGCTTTCAAATTTAGCCCTAAAACATCAAATTTAAAACCCCTAAAACGAAAATAAATTTAAAAATTTCTTCGCGCGTTCGCTTTTTGGATGCGTGAAAAACGCCTCGGGCTCGCTCTCCTCGACGATTTTGCCCTCATCCATAAAGACGATGCGATTTGCCACCGAGCGAGCAAAGCCCATCTCGTGCGTTACGATTAGCATCGTCATGCCCTCTTTGGCGAGGTTTATGACGACGTCTAGCACCTCGCGCACGATCTCGGGATCTAGCGAGGCCGTTATCTCGTCAAACAGCATGATTTCAGGCCTCATGCAAAGCGCGCGCACGATAGCGATGCGTTGCTTTTGCCCGCCGCTAAGCTCCTTTGGATAGGCGTATTTTTTGTGTTTTAGGCCAACTTTTTCTAGCCACGCTTCGGCCTCTTTTTCGACCTCTTCTCGGCTTCTTTTTTGCGCTTTTACCGGGCCTAGCACGATATTTTCGATGACGTTCATATGGTCAAACAGCTCGTAGTTTTGAAAAACCATACCCACTTTTTGGCGGATTTTGATCCAGTCTTTGTATTCTTTATCGATCTTTTCGCCGGCTATCTCTATTTGCCCGCCGTCAAATGGCTCAAGGCCGTTTATGCAGCGCAGAGTCGTGCTTTTGCCGCATCCTGAGGGCCCTAGGATCACGACTACTTCGCCGTTTTTGACGCTAAGGTCGATGCCTTTTAGCACCTGCAAGTCGCCGTAAGATTTGCTTAAATTTGAGAGTTTTAGAATTTCGCTCATTTGATTCCTTATGCCCATCTGTTTTCAAGTATCTTGGATAGTTTTGAGATAGGATAGCAGACGAGAAAATATAATAAAAATATAAAGCCGTATATCCAAAACGGCACGGTCGGATTTGCCGTTAGACTCGCCGTTTCGATCGTTTGCTGTCCAACTTTTAGCAGGTCGGGCACGCCGATGAGGGCGACGATCGGGGTGGTTTTGATGATACGGCTTAGCAAATTTACGCCCGCGGGCACTAGGCGGCGCGTAGCTAGCGGGATCACGACGTAAAGATAAATTTGAGCCTTGCTAAGCGCCAGAGCCGCCGCGCTTTCAAACTGATGCCGCGGTATCGAGACGATCGCGCCGCGCACGATATCCATCATCTCAAACACGCCCCACAGGCTAAATACGATGAGCGAGGCGTTAAATTTGGAAATATCAAGCCCAAAAGCCTTGCTCGCGCCGTAGTAAAACAAAAATAACCAGACGATTTGGGGCATTATGCGTACGATTTCGAGGCAAATTTTTAGCGCAAAAAAGATAAATTTGTTTTTCGAGCTCATAGCCACGCCCAAAAACGTGCCCAAAACGAGAGAGACGGCGATCGAGATAGCCGAAATCTGCACGCTCATCCACAGCCCCTCGAAAATCAGCCGCTTTAAGACCAGCGGGTCGAATAAAATACTAACTCCGTCCAACTCTCATCCTTTTTTCAAGCCAAAATAAGACCAAAGATATCGGCAAAATGATAATCAAATAGCTAACTACCAGCATAAAAAGCGCCTCGTCGGTCATGTAGTAAAGCCCGATAATATCCTTTGTCGCATAGACTAGATCGGGCAGGGCGATGATGCTGATGACCGAGGTTTCTTTGATGAGAAAGATGACGTTAGCTGCGACCGCGGGGATCGAGACGCTAAAGGCCTGAGGCAAGATAACGTAGCGTAAAATTTGCCCCTGCGTGAGCGCGACGCTAAGCGCGGCCTCGATCTGCGTCTTTTTTACCGCCTCAAAGCCTAGCCTAAAGCTCTCGGCCATATAGCTGCCGCCCAAAAACGCAAGTCCCGCGACCGCACAGGTGAAGGCGCTCAAATTTAACCCGAATTTGCTAAGTCCGTAGTAGAGGAAAAAAAGCTGTATGAGTAGCGGCGTATTTCTAGAAATCTCGATGTAGCCGTTTACGGCGGGCGTTAGGACCTTGATCTTGTAAAATTTAACTAGCGTGCAAAATATGCCGATAATAATCGAGAGTAAGATGCCGTAAAGCGAGAGCTTGACCGTGAAAATGCCCGCTTTTACGAACATAGGCGTAAATTCTTTTATAAACTCAAAATCCATAAATTTTTTAGCTTCTTTTTGATAATTTCGCGAGATTGTAGCGAAAGCAAACTAAATTTAAAACTAATTTTGTATGATTTATTTTAAAATTTAAGCTTGCAAAAGGTATCATAACCCCTAAATTTTGATAGAAATTATTTAAATAAAGGATGAATTTGAGAGCGTTTGCAGAGTGGGAAAAACAAGAGCTGATATTTTTATCGCTTCCGCACGAAAACACCGACTGGAAGCCGTATCTAAATGAAATTTTAGACGCTTACGAGAGTCTGGTCGCAGCTATCGTGCCGTTTCAAAAGGTCGTTTTGATCTGTCCTAATGAGAGGATTTTTCGGGAGCGATTTGCTAAATTTGATAACGTGGAGTTCGTAAAAATCGATACCGATGATACGTGGATACGCGACTACGGTATGATCGACGTAGAGGACGGCGCTAAGATCGTCAGCTATGATTTTAAATTTAATGCTTGGGGCGGCAAATTTGAAAGCGCAAAAGATAATGCCGTAAATTTGGAGCTAGCTAAGCGTTTTAAAAGCGATTTGCGGCAAATCGAACTCGTACTTGAGGGCGGCAGTATCGATTTTAACGGGCGCGGCACGCTGCTAACGACTGAGAAGTGCCTATTAAACGACAACCGCAACTCTCATCTAAGTAAAGATCAGATCGAAGCGCGACTTAAAGAGCTTTTTGGCCTTCGGCGCGTAGCGTGGCTTAAAAACGGCTTTATAAAGGGCGACGACACCGACAGCCACGTCGATACTCTGGCGCGCTTTATCGCCCCTGATACCATCGCCTACGCCTCTTGCGACGATCCAAACGACGAACATTTTGGCGAGCTAAATGCGATGAAAAAAGAGCTTGAAAGCACGGGCTTTAAGCTCGTGCCGCTGCCGCTTCCTAAGGCTAAATTTTACGGCGGCAAGAGGCTTGGCTGCACATACGCCAATTTTATCTTTATAAACGGCGCCGTTATCGTTCCGACGTATGGCGACGATAACGATAAAATCGCGCTTGAAAGGCTAGCGCAGGAGCTGCCTAACCATAAGATAATCGGCGTGGATTCGCTAGTTTTCGTACGTCAAAACGGCTCGCTACACTGCTCGAGTCAAAACAAGTATAGCGGTGCGAGCGAAGCGAAGCATGTTTCTAGCGAACGAAGTGAAGCGGAGAATAGATTTTTAGGCGCAAGAAGCGAAAGCGAAATCTAAATGCAACTAAATGACGCTAACATAAAAAGGCAAAATGAAATTTTAGGCCGCAGAGCCGTGATAGTCGCGGGCGCGACGGCGTTTACACTAGCTGTGGTTAAATTTGCCGCGGGTTTGATCGGCGGTTCGGTAGCGGTGCTTAGCTCAGCGATCGATTCGATGCTTGACCTGCTAGTTTCCGTACTAAATTTCTTCGCCATCCGTAAATCTCAGGCCGCGCCCGATGCTAAATTTAACTTCGGCTATACCAAGCTAGAAGCGCTTGCGGCGATGTTTGAGGGCGTTTTGATCGTGGGTGCGGGCGCGTTTATATTTTACGAGAGCGTGCGTAAGCTGCAAACGGAGCAAGCGCCCGTAGATACGGCTTTTTCGCTCTATGCGATGGCGATATCGGTCGCGGTTACGGGGCTACTGGTCGCCTATCTCTCCCGCGTCGCTCGCCGCACGAGAAATTTGATCGTTAGAGCCGACGCGCTGCACTATAAAAGCGACCTTTTTAGCAACCTAGTCGTTATCGCCTCGCTTATCTTGGTCGAATTTACGGGATTTGCCGCGATAGACGCCGTTTTTGGTATAGTGATTAGCGGCTACATCGCCGTTAGCGCGATAAATTTGATGAAAGAAAGCGTAGGCGTGCTGCTTGATAAAGCGCTAGATCCCGAGATAACGGCGCAAATCGAGGAGATAATCCGCTCGCGCAAGCAGATAACGAGCTATCACGGACTGGCTACCAGAAAGAGCGCAAACATCTGCTACGTCGCGGTTCATCTAGTCTTTAACCGCGAAATTTCGCTTTACGACGCGCACAAAATTTCAGACGAGATAGAGGCCGCTATCAGGGCTAAATACGGCGAGTTTGAGTGGCAGATCACGACGCATCTTGATCCGTGCGACGATCAAAACAGCTCGTGCGAATGCTAAATCAAAGGGAAAATATGAAAATTTTATTCGTTTGCCACGGAAATATCTGCCGCTCGACTATGGCGCAGTCCGTTATGCAAAATTTGAGCGAGAATGCGGGTCTGGCAGAGCGCCTTAGTATCGACTCGCGCGCCACTCACGAGGACGAGATAGGCGAGCCGCCGTACTACGAAACTGTGCGGGTTTTGAAACAAAACGGTGTGCCCGTGACGCCCCATAAAGCGACTTTGATAACGCAAAAAGATTTTGATAACAGCGATCTTATCTTGATAATGGACGATGAAAATTTAAGGACTTTGAAGCGTAAATTCGGCGCTGAGGCTAAATTTGACGAAAAAGTAAAATTTCTGCTCGAATTTAGCGAGGCCTCAAGCGGTAAAATAATCGCCGATCCGTACTACACCCGCGATTTTGAGCGGTGCTACGAGGACGTTTCTAGCTCTTGCGCGGGCTTGCTTGAGAGGCTGAAGCAAATTTTATGAGCCGGCTGGAGCGGTAAAATTTAGATTGCCGGCCGATCGTTCAAGCCCTAATTTATCCCCGCTTTGATATAATTTTGAAATTTTAAATCGTAAGGAAAAATATGAAAGTAGCGCTAATCCAACAAAAATTTCACGGCACCAAAGACGCGACCGTGCAAAGGACGCTCGAGCTCGTGCGCGAAGCTAGCGGTGGCGGGGCCCAGCTTGTCGTACTTCAGGAGCTGCACCAGACGCAGTATTTTTGTCAGAGCGAGGAGACGAGGTTTTTTGATCTTGCCGAGGGTTGGGAAAACGACGTCAAATTTTGGGGCGAGGTAGCGCGGCAAAACGGCGTCGTGCTCGTCACTTCGCTCTTTGAAAAGCGCGCGGACGGACTGTATCACAACACCGCGTTCGTCTTTGAAAAAGACGGCAGCGTCGCGGGCAAATACCGCAAAATGCACATCCCCGACGACCCGGGCTTTTACGAGAAATTTTACTTTACTCCGGGCGACACCTGCTTTGAGCCCATAGATACGAGCGTAGGCAGGCTCGGGCTTTTGGTGTGCTGGGATCAGTGGTATCCCGAAGCTGCGCGCCTCATGGCTCTGCGCGGCGCGAAGCTACTCATCTATCCGACCGCGATCGGCTGGTTTGATAGCGACGAGGAGGAGGAAAAATCGCGTCAGCTGGAAGCCTGGGTCGCCGTGCAGCGCGGGCATGCGGTCGCAAACGGCCTACCAGTGATCGCCGTGAACCGCGTGGGCTTTGAAAAGGACGAAAGCGGCGTGATGGACGGGATCAAATTTTGGGGCAACAGCTTTGTTTTCGGCGCGCAGGGCGAGGAGCTTTTCCGCGCCGATAGCCAGAGCGAGCTGTGCCGCATCGTCGAGATAGATATGACCAGAAGCGAAGAAGTGCGCAGGATTTGGCCGTTTTTGAGAGACCGAAGGATAGATGCGTACGCAAATTTAACAAAAAGATTTATTGATTAAGGCTCGTCTTTTTGGTTTATACTTTGTTAGATCTAAATTTTACTCGGTCACTACCGACTAGGTAGCTCCCGTCGTAAAATTTAGATCCGCCTCGTATCCTCGTAGCGAAGTCTCGTTACGAGCGCAAAGCGCGACGTAAAAACGCAAAAATACTTCGCCTTATTTTTACGGTTTATCTCGCGAGCGTCTCTAACGGAGCTAGTAAAAATTTAGCTCGATAGACTACGTGTCTTATCTTCGCTAAATTTTTACGTCGCTTCTTCTTGCAGTTGCGACCGCAAGGGAAGCAAAGCCCTTAAATCCATCTCGCGATACTTTGCCTTGACTTTTTATAGTCAAATTTACAAATTTTACCCACCTAGATCCGCACCTTTAAAATGCTAACATTTAAAACTCCACACAAATAAATCCAACTCGCAACCCCAATTTAGCATCTTAAA
The DNA here is from genome assembly GCF_963517995.1 of uncultured Campylobacter sp. Taxonomy (GTDB): domain Bacteria; phylum Campylobacterota; class Campylobacteria; order Campylobacterales; family Campylobacteraceae; genus Campylobacter_A. Next base: position 10,682 of record NZ_CAUQHQ010000008.1, on the reverse strand, counting down.
GCTGCGGGTTTGGCTAAGTGAAATTTACAAATTTGCCGCCCTTTAAAACAACCGATTTATCAAAAAATCAGCCGAATTTAATTAATATTACAAAATCGAAACAAAAATCAGGATAAAAAATGAACGAAAATTTGATAGCTTATGCTTCGGCGTACCTGCTAGGCGGTATCCCCTCGGGCGTGATTTTGGCTTATATCTTTGGCGGAGTGAATATCAGAAGCGAAGGTAGCGGCAGCATCGGAGCGACCAACGTCTTGCGCGTGCTAAAGCAAAAAGACCCCAAACTCGCCAAAAAAATCGCGATTTTAACCGTCGTTTGCGACGTTTTAAAGGGCGTTTTGCCGATACTGATCGCGAAATTTTTAGGCCTTGCTCCCGCGACGCTTTGGGCGATGGCGGTACTTTCGGTGCTCGGGCACTGCTATTCTCCGTTTTTGAAATTTGAAGGCGGTAAGGGCATAGCCACGGGAGCGGGCGTTTTAGCGGTCTTTTTACCGCTTGAGATCGCTATCGCGCTTGGGGTTTGGTTTGTCGTGGGCAAACTGCTTAAAATCTCATCGCTTGCCTCGCTAGCCGCGCTTGCGGCGTTTATCGTAGCGACTTTTGCGTTGCAGCCGCAGATTCCTGACATCGACTCCTATGCGCCGATATTTTTGATCGCGTTTTTGGTCGTTTACAAGCACCTGCCAAACATCAAACGCCTGATAACCGGGCAAGAAAAGCGCGTAATTTGACGACGATTATCAAAGATTACGAATTTAGCACGATCATCGGGTTGCTTGATTTTGAGCGCGTGACGCCGCAGAAGGTAAGGGTAAGCGCGGAATTTGAGAGCGGCGAGTTTATAGACTACGTGGAAATGATAAATTTTATCGAGGAAATTTACGCGCGGGAGAAATTTGGCACCGTGGAGAGCTCGCTTGAAATTTGCGCGAAAAAGTTGAAGGAAAAATTTAGCTCGCTTAGCTTTTTAAAAATGGAAATTTTAAAAATCGAGATCGTCAAAAATGCTACGGTAGGCGCAAGGGCTGAGTTTAAATATTAAATTTTTTTTAAATTATCTTGAAATTTCGCTTAATTTATGATACAATCGCGTCAAATTTCATAGAAGGAAAAAAATGAGAATTTTAATAGTTGAAGATGAGGTGACTCTAAACAAAACCATCGCCGAGGGCTTGCAGGAGTTTGGTTATCAAACTGACAGCTCGGAGAATTTCAAGGATGCCGAGTATTATATCGGTATTAGAAATTACGACTTGGTTTTAACCGACTGGATGCTGCCTGACGGAGACGGCGTGGATCTAATCAACATAATAAAACATAAATCTCCGCGCACCGCCGTCGTCGTAATATCGGCAAAAGACGATAAAGAAAGCGAAGTAAAAGCCTTTAGAATCGGCGCAGACGATTACATCAAAAAGCCGTTTGATTTTGACGTCTTGGTCGCCAGGATCGAGGCTCGCTTGCGTTTTGGCGGCACTAACGTCATCAAGATAGACGATCTAATCATTGATCCTGACGAAGAAAAAATCACCTATCTAGGCCAAGATATCGAGCTAAAAGGCAAACCGTTTGAAGTATTAACTCACCTTGCGCGTCACAGCGATCAGATCGTTAGCAAAGAGCAACTGCTAGATGCGATCTGGGAGGAGCCTGAGCTAGTAACTCCAAACGTCATCGAAGTAGCGATAAATCAAATCCGCCAAAAAATGGATAAGCCGCTAAACATCTCGACTATCGAGACGGTCAGAAGACGCGGGTATAGATTTTGCTTTCCCAAAAAAGCCTAAGACTTAGGTTTATAGCGCAATTAGCATCGGCTTCTACGATGCTAATTCTCATCATCTCCGTCCTTTTATATCAGTATATCAAGGTTACGATTTACGAAAATATCTCCCAATCACTCGCTTACGAAGCTAAAATTTTATCTACGAGCGCAAATTTAGCCAGGCTTAAAAATCCTTTCGAGTATTCTACGCTAAACGATAGTCCTACGCGCGTTAAGCTTGTAAAAGGCGAAACAAAAGCACCTTATTTTATAACCGAGAGCCTGGGTAAAAAGAGCTATCTGACCCTATTTTATCCCTATACTCAGGACGATAGCATCGCGCTAACTAAAGAAACTACGCAGCAAAGCAAGCTCATAGATCAAATTTTAATCGATATCATCGTCGTAAACGCCACTTCTATTTTGCTGGTGCTTTTTTATGCGCTATTTTTGTCGCGTATGCTACTGGTGCCGATTAAAATTTTAAGCAAAAAAATGACGAATTTAAACGAGAGATTTTTGCAGGCGATTAGCCTTGAGGAGCTACCGCCGGAGTTTAAGCCGCTAGGCAAAAGCTTAAACCGCCTAATCGAGCGGATTCAGACTTTCGTACTTTATCAAAAGGAGCTATTCGTCGGCGTCGCGCACGAGTTAAAAACGCCGCTTGCGGTAATGAAAACCAAAAACGAAGTCACGCTAATAAAGCTGCGCGAGAGCGAAAAATATATAGAAACGCTCAAAAATAACAACGAAGCCATCGATCAGATGAATAAAATGATCGGATCTATTTTGGAGATCGGGCGGCAGGAGGGCGCGCAGTTTGAGGAGGCCGTACCTACCGACGTCATCGAGTTTTTGAGGCAGTCGGCGAATAATTTTAAAATTTTAGCCCGCGGCGAAGGCAAGGATATAGCGACCCAGTTTGCGCCCTCTAGCCTAAAAATGACTCTTCAAACGACGCTTTTGACGCACGTTATCCAAAATTTCGTCCAAAATGCGATTAAATTTTCCCCCGCCGGCTCGGTCGTTACGCTGCGATCTTTTCTAAACGACGGCGAGTTTATAATCGAGGTCGTAGACGAGGGCTGCGGCATCGACGAGAGCAAGGATCTTTTTGCGCCGTTTAAGCGCTTCGGCGATAAAAGCGGAGCCGGACTCGGGCTATTTTTGGCCAAGGGCGCGGCGCAGGCTCTAGGCGGAACCGTATCTATCAAAAACCGTACGGACGGTCGTAGCGGCGCTGTCTCGAGCTTGCGGCTACCGATAAATAAAACAAACAAAGGCAGATAAATGGCAAAACGAACCGCCGTCATAGACTTAGGCTCAAATTCGATGCGAATGGTAATATTTGATAAAAGCTCGCGTTATGCTTTTAGCGTCGTGGGCGAGTTTAAGATGAAGGTGCGCCTTGGCGAGGGCGCTTACGAAAACGGCGGCGCGATCGGCGATAGGTCTATGCAGAAGGCTTTTGAGGCTTTTAGCGAATTTAAAAATATCGCCAAGGCCTACAAATGCGCAAAAATCTTTGCTATGGGCACCTCGGCTCTGCGCGACGCGCCAAATGCGGGCGAGCTAATATCGCTCGTGCACCGCGAGCTAGGACTAAATTTAAAGGTCGTTAGCGGCAAAGACGAGGCGATTTACGGCGGCGTGGCGGCTCTAAATTTGCTTGAGCCGCTAGAGGAGTTTGTAACGCTTGATATCGGCGGAGGCTCAGCGGAGCTAGCGCTTGTTAGCGGCGGCAAGATAATAGACGCCGCGTCATTAAATTTAGGCACGGTGCGGCTAAAGGAGCTATTTTTCGACAAAAAAAATCTAAGCGCCGCGCAGCCGTTTATCAAAGACGCTCTAAAAAGCTTGCCTAAAAATTTCAAAAGCAAAAATCTAGTCGCCATCGGCGGCAGCCTGCGCGCGATATCTTCAGCGATAATGTCGGCGCAAAACTATCCTCTAAAAACGGTGCATAATTTTGCTTATAAACTGCAAAATCACAAAAACTTTATCGAGAGTATCTCGCAAGCAAGCGTACTGGAACTTGGGAAATTCGGCATCAAAAAAGATCGCTTCGATACGATTAGAGAGGGTGCGCTCATCTTTTTAAGCGCGGCCGAGGCTTTAGGCGCGCAAAATATCTATACTAGCGGAGCGGGCTTTAGAGAGGGCGTATTTTTAAGCGATATATTGCGTCCGACGCACAAATTTCCGCCTAATTTTAACCCGAGCGTGAGGAGTTTGCAGGATAGATTTTTACTCGGCGAGAACAAAACTATCGTAAAATACGCTAAAGATATTTTTGCCGCGCTAGAGCCGCTGCATGAGCTTGACGGGCGATACGAGAACGAGCTGGCGATCGCGGCTAAGCTGCATGACGTGGCGCAGTGTTTGGGATTTTACGGCGAGCACGCTAGCTCGGCGTTTTTTGTGTTAAACGCGCTAAACTATGGCTTTTCGCATGCGCAAAAATGCCTCATAGCCGCAATCATCGCTCAAAACGGCAAAAAAAGCTCGAGCGAATTTGAGCGGTTTAAAGATCTGCTACCTAGCGAAAGCGTCGTACGCTGGTTAAGTTTTATCCTAGCTTTAGCCAAAAACCTAGACGTAAACTGCACGCATAAAAAGCTTGAGTTTGAGTTTATAAACCATACTTTGCAAATTTACGGCGCAAAGGAGCTGTTTATGGCGAAGGAAAATATCAAAAAGATGACTAAGCCCGATACCTTTGCGATCTGTTTTGCGTAAAATTTGAAGGAAGAATTTGATGAAATATGCGCTAAATTTCATCAAATTTTATAGGCGCTAGACGATTAGTCTATACTCGCCTTGTCTTTATATGCGTCCAGAGGTTGGCGGTTTTCGATGTAGGCGTTTAGCTTTTTTTGATTTTCTTCAAAAAAGCTCTGGAAGTCCTGCTCGCTAGTCATCTTTTCTTCGCCGAATTTATCTAAAAGTACGTTTGAAGCGCCCGTTAGCACTAGGTAGCGTCTGTCAAGGTGCTGAAAAAGCACGACTTTATTGACGCCGTCAAGCGGTTTTTCGTAGATTATCTCCACCTCTTCGTCTTTTTTTACCTTTTCAAACCAGTCGTTTTTTTGCTTTGTTTTAAATGCGTTTTGCTTGTTTTTTAGTTTTGTTTTGATGAATAAAAGCGCGAGTAAAAGTAGCGCCAAAACGCCTAAAACTGAATAGTATCTATAGTCTACCATATCGCTCATACTCTGCGTCATAAAATTTACGTCGCCGCTTTGCGGGGCTAAATTTAGGCCTGCGCCTTGAGCGGACGAGGTCAAATTTGAGGCGTTTTGATCGCCTGATAAATTTGACGCTTCGGTTATATTTTCTTTAGTTTCTTGCGAGGATATGGCGGTCGTGGCGGGTGAATTTATCGCAGCTTGGGGTGTTACTCGCACGCGCAGGCCAAAGCCGTCGGTGGTCTTCGACGCGCTAACGGACACCTCGGCCGCACTCTTTATCACGAGGGCTAAATTTTGACCCCTGGGTTCAAACAAAAGTTCTTGCAGTATGCTTGAGTTTACGCTTTTTTCGATACTCTGATCGTTTTGCAGGTCTTTAAAAAGCAGGGTTATCGCGCCGTCTTTGCGCTCTTGCAGGATCGCTCCGCTATAAGGCGCGTCAAAACTAAGCATAATATCGATGCGGTCGCTACGCTCGTAAATGTTGTAAGTAGATAAATTTGACCCCCAAAGCGCGGCGAAAAACAGTAAAAGCGCGGCGAAAATCCTCATAACTGCTCTCGTTTAAAGTACTGGATGACGGATTTTGAGTCTAGGATTTCATTTATCCTGATAGCGAGGTTTTTTTCGTAAACCATCACTTCGCCCTTGCCGAAAATTCGGTTGTTTATAAAAAGCTCCACGCTCTCGCCGGCAGGCTTTTCTAGGTCGATTACAGAGCCAACTTCGAGCTTTAAAAGCTGCTTTACGCTAATAGTCGTGGTGCCGAGCTCCGAGATAAAATCCACTCCGATATCCATCAGCTCGTCGTAGCTTTTAAAAAGCCCGCCGCGCTCTTGCAACATCTCCTGAACCCCTTGCAGCGCCGTTTCTACGGCGGTTACTTCTTGTAGTTCTTCGCTCATCTCTTTTTATATCCTATTTGAAATGTTCTATTTTTGATTTTATATACGCGCTTGTCGTCTAGTTTGACGTGAAAGCTCGTCCTGCCTAGATACTCCGGAGTGCCTAGTTTATAGGCGTTTGCTTCGCGTTCGTTTAGTAGATTTTTGGCGTAGCCGATTGCGAGGTTGGCTACTTCTTTGCAGATATCGCTTAGCTCGTCTTCGGCTAGCTTATCGATGCCAAGAAGCACGCTAGCAAAGCGATTTAGCGTATCTTTTTTAAAATAAAGATAAAAGTGAAATTCCTCTTTGCCCTTAAAAATCGGCAAGCTCGAGCCGTAAAATTCGCCCTTCGCGCTCTTTGTGCTCTCTACCTTGTAGCCCAGAGTGTCCTCGCACAGATGCTTGATCCCAAGCTCCGCAACGTCCATCATCGCGTCGTCCTTTAAACGAAATTTTTTGATTATACTTAAATTTAACGCAAACGCCGCTAAATTTAAAAAAGTTTATTGATTTGCTTTATCAGCTCTTCGCCCTTAAATTTGGCCGTGAGCTTTACTATCTCGGTGCCGATTATCGCGCCGTCGGCATAGGTTTTTACCTCGTCTGCGTCGTTTTTATTTTTCACGCCAAAGCCCACCGCGACAGGCAGATCGCTTCTTTTTTTTAGACCCTCTACGAGCGCTTTTAGTCTCTCCTCGCTGGCTCGCTGCGACCCGCTCACGCCGATAGCGCCGAGCGCATAGATAAAGCCCGAGCCGAATTTTAAAATTTTATCCGCTCTGTTTTGCGACGTGACGCTGATTAGCGGGATGAGATCAAGGTCAAATTTAGCGCACAGTCCCGCTACCTCCTCGCTCTCCTCAAACGGCAGATCGGGGATGATAAATCCTGCGATACCGACCTCTTTTGAGCAGGCGATAAACCTCTCTACGCCGTAAGCAAACACGATGTTAAAATACACGAGAAAAACGACGGGTTTATTTATCTTGCCCTTGCACTCTTCTAGCATGGCAAATATCGCGCCTGTGTTTACGCCCTTTGCGGCGGTTTCAAAGCTAGCCTGCGCAATGAGCTTACCGTCTGCGAGCGGATCGGAGTAGGGGATGCCAAGCTCTAGTAGATCCAGGCAGCTGCCGTCTAAATTTAATAAAAATTCCTTCGTCGCCTTGGCGCTAGGATATCCGGCCACGACATAGCCGATGTTTGCTTTTTTGCCCGCGAACGCGTCTTTTACCTTAGCCATAAATTTTTCCTTTCTCGTAGCTCATCACGGTGTTTATGTCTTTGTCGCCGCGCCCCGAGACGTTTACGACGATGACGCTTTTTTTCGTCAAATTCGGACATAACTTTTCTAGATACGCTAGCGCGTGCGAGCTCTCGATCGCGGGGATGATGCCCTCTAGGCGGCTGGTTAGATATAGCGCGTTTATGCACTCGTCGTCGGTGACGCCGTAGTAGGTGGCTCGTTTGCTCTCGTGCAGGTGCGCGTGCTCGGGGCCCACGCCCGGATAATCAAGTCCCGCCGAGATGCTATGTACCGGATCGATCATGCCGTATTCGTCTTGTAAAACGATCGTTTTCATGCCGTGTATGATACCTGCGCGGCCCTTGGTTAGCGTTGCGGCGTGATATGGCGTATGCGCGCCAAGACCTGCCGCCTCGACTCCGATCAAATTTACGTCCGCGTCGTCCAAAAACGCGCTAAAGATACCGATCGCATTGCTGCCGCCGCCGACGCAGGCGATGACGTAGTCCGGATGCACGCCGTATTCTTTTAGCTGGGCCTTTGTCTCGCGACCGATGATACTCTGAAAGTCGCGCACGATCCTAGGATAGGGGTGCGGACCGACCGCCGAGCCGATGACGTAAAAGGCGCTTTCTATCTCGTTTACCCACGCTTGGATAGCTGCGGTGGTGGCCTCTTTTAGCGTTTTTAGCCCCTCTTCTACGCTCACGACTCTGGCACCTAAAAGCTGCATGCGAAATGCGTTTAGCTGCTGGCGCTCTACGTCGGTCGCGCCCATATACACGTCGCACTCAAGGCCGAGCAATGCCGCCGCAGTCGCAGTCGCCACGCCGTGCTGACCTGCACCCGTCTCGGCTAAGACCTTCTTTTTGCCCATTTTTTTGGCTAGAAGCGCCTGGGCTAGGGCGTTGTTTATCTTATGCGCGCCGGTGTGATTTAGATCCTCGCGTTTTAGATAAATTTCATGCCCGTAGTGCGAGCTAAGGCGTTTTGCGTGATATAGCGGGCTTGGGCGTCCGACGTAGTTTTTTAGTAAGTCGTCTAGCTCGGCCTCAAATTCAGCCGTTTTTACTATGCGATCAAACGCGGCCTCGAGCTCGTCTAGTGCGAACATCACGGTTTCCGGCACGAACTGTCCGCCGAATTTGCCGAAATATGCTTTAGTGTTCATCGATATCCTTTAAATTTTCGTTCTATTTTAGCATTTTAAGTTTTTATTAGGCTTATTTTTGGACGCGGATAGGTCGCGTTAATCGGTCTGTTAGGGAAACGGGAAATTTTAAAACATGCCATACTTTATTTAAACGAGGCGGCAAAGGCGTAAAATTGCCTTCGCCGCAAGCAAATTTACGCCTTTATCAGCTCTAAAATTTTCTTTATTTTTTGGGCCGATTTTATACCGTTTTCATCCTCGACTTTTGAGTTTAGATCGAGCACTCGCGGGTTAAATTTGATCGCTTCGCGCACGTTATGCTCGCCGATACCGCCCGCCATACCGAAGTCAAATTTTACCTCACGCAAAATTTCCCAATCAAAGCTGATGCCGTTGCCGCCGGCGTTTTGCCCCTTGCAGTCAAAAAGCGGCATATCGCAAGGCGCGGTATCGACGGCGGGCAGCTCGTCTAGCACGCTATAAACGCGCCAAACCTCTAGCCCCATCGCCTTTAAATTTGCGTACAAATTTGAGCTAACCTCTCCGTGGATCTGCGCCGCGTCAAGCGGGACAAATTCGCAGATTTCCATTATTTCGCAGTCGCTTTGCCCGGCAAAAACGCCGACGCATTTTTTGCCGGCCGCATGCGCGATATCCGCTATCTCGCGCGCCGTTTGGGCGCTCACCTGCCGCTTGCTTTTAGCAAATATCGCGCCTAAAAAATCAACGTCCAAACTCGCCACGTCACGCGCCTCCGCAGGTGTTTTGATACCGCAAATTTTAACTAGCGTCACGCTTCGCCTCGTACGTAGTCCTCGAAGTAGCGATAAACTTTGCCGCTTTTTATCGCGTCTAAGATGACCTCTTTGGCCTGCGCTGGACTATCAGCGACGCCAGCGGCATAGAGCGCAAACATCGCGTTTAGCACGACGATGTCAAATTTCGGTCCGTCCAGCTCGCCTTTTAAAATTTGCTTTAACGCTTCGGCGTTTTGCTCAGGCGTGCCGCCCTCGATCTCGCTGTGAAACGCTCGTCTGAAGCCAAACTGCTCGGGCGTGATGCTGTACTCGCTGATCTGGCCGCCTCGTAGCTCCACGACGCGCGTTTCATCACATAGGCTTATCTCGTCTAGTCCGTCCTCGCCGCGAACGACCAGCGCGCGCTCGCGTCCCAGCAGCTGCAGCGTCTCGGCGTAGAGGCGCAAAACGGGCTTATGATAGACGCCTACGAGCTGATTTTTGAGCGCTAAATTTGGATTTAGTAGCGGGCCAAGTACGTTAAAAACCGTGCGGATACCCAGGCGCTGGCGCACCTCGCGTACCTCGCCCACTAGCGGGTGGAAAAACGGCGCGTGGAAAAAGGCTAAATTTTTGTCGTTTAGCAGCTCGCGCTGTCGCAGGAGCGAATTTGAACTCTTAACGCCCAAAATTTCCAGCACGTCCGAGCTACCTGATTTGCTAGAAACGGCTTTGTTTCCGTGCTTTGCGACTTTGACGCCAAGGCTTGCGAGGATAAACGCGACGGTGGTTGAGATATTTATCGTTTTAAAACCGTCGCCGCCCGTGCCGCAAAGATCGATCATCGGCGAGGGATCGCGGTAGGTCTGCGAGTATTTTAGGATGTTTTTAGCCAGGCTTGCTAGGCTTTGCGGATAGAGGCTTTTTTCGCTGATTAGCACTAAAAGCGCGGCTAGCTGCGTGATCTCGTACTCTTTGCTAGCGATGATTTCGCAAATTTGCTCAAAGTCGCGGTCGTCCAAGCGCTCGTTTTCTTGTAGTTTGATTAGAAACGGCTTGAGCGGGCGGATTTTGGGCTCTTTGGCGACTTCGGCCGCAGGCGCGGCTTCGTAGTTGATGAAATTTTCGATGATTTTTTTGCCGTACTGCGTGAAGTAGCTCTCGGGGTGAAACTGGATGCCGAAAATCGGCCTGTCTTTCACGCTAAGCGCCATCACTACGCCGTCCTCGCTCACGGCCGCGGCCTGCAAATTTGACGGTAGCTCGTCCACGTAAAGCGAGTGGTAGCGCATGACCTCAAATTCATCCGGCAGTCCCGTAAATAACGGCTCTTTATGGTTAACTTTTATGAGCGAAGTTTTGCCGTGATAGGGCTTTTCTAGGCGTTTGATTTTGGCATCGTAAACGAGCCCGATCGCCTGATGCCCGAGGCAGATACCAAGGATAGGTGCGGCGATGTCGCTTTGTAATATCTCTAGGCAAATGCCGCTATCTTGCGGGTGTTTCGGTCCAGGGCTTAGCACGATTTTGCTCGGATTTAGCCTGCGGATCTCATCCAGGCTGATCTTGTCGTTGCGCACGCAGCGCACTTCTTCGGAAGTTAGTTCGCGTAGATACTGTTCTACGTTGAATACGAAACTGTCGTAGTTGTCTATCAATAAAATCAAAATTTTCTCCTTTTTAGCGGCTTGTCTTTTTCC
>NZ_CAUQHQ010000007.1:0-39565 GCF_963517995.1 uncultured Campylobacter sp. | reverse complement strand
ACTCACTCTGGCGCACGAGTACGGCTATAGTTTCTCGTATAAAGGCGACGGGCTAGACGCTCGCGATAAAGAGGAGCTGGCAGCCGCTCTAGAAAAGATAGCGCCTAGCATCGATAAATTTATGAAAAACGTCAAAGAGGGCGAGGATCCTATATTTTCGCGCGTGACGAATCTCGCAAACTCGCTTCGCAAAGAGCTTCCCGAGGTAAAAGACGCAAATCATAAAAATTTTATCGCGGACGGCACGCTAAAGCTTTTTGATAGGCTGATGGAGCAAAACAAAGCGGGCGATAAGCTGCTGCAAAACTCCAAAAAGCTCTTTGACGAGCTCATTTCTCAGCTGGATAGCTTTAAATTTTACGTTTAGTTCGCGGTTTAAAAATTTCGCTATAATTCATAAATTTTAAAAATAGGAAAATTTATGAACGCGAATGAAAAAATCACCCAAATGCTAAATCTCCAACAAAGTCTAAACGACGATACAAACGGCATCGGCTGGGAAAACGGCATAAACAAAAACGGCAAACTCATCAATTGGAAACGCTGCATATATATGGAGTGCGCCGAGCTCATAGACAGCTTTGCCTGGAAACACTGGAAAAGCATAAACGCGCCGACCAATGAAGACAATCTGCGCGTCGAGGTCGTGGATATCTGGCACTTTTTGATGAGTTTGATGCTCGAGCAGTATAAGCTAAATAACCTCGGCGACATCGCAAAGCTTTCAAGCGACATCTGCGCTAGCAGCGGCTTTGAGGCGTTTTGCCGCGAGCCGTTTAACGTCGCTGATGAAAACATCTACGAGATCATAAACGACGTCGAAATGCTCATAAATAAGTGCTCTGGCTTTGAGTATTCGCTCTTTGACCTGCTTAAAATTTACTTTTCTATGAGCCTAAAATGCGGCGTAAATTTAAGCTCGCTTTACGAATGCTACGTCGGCAAAAACGTCCTAAATCGCTTCCGCCAAGATCACGGCTACAAAGAGGGCGCGTATAAAAAAGTCTGGAACGGCAAGGAGGATAACGCCGTGATGAACGAGATCCTCGCTCGCGGACTAAAAAGCGTGGACGAGATCTACGCTGCGCTCGAGGCCGAGTATAAGGCGTAAAATAAAATTTGACGGCTTTGCGGGCTAAATTTGCGCCGCTTTGGCTGATAAATTTAGCAATTTTAGCCAAAATTTTGCGATTTAGTTTATTTTTGGCACCTTAAGTCGCAGGCGATTAAATTTGAGAGCACTTTAGCCGAGCTAGCTAAAATATCGCCGTTTAGCCGGCAAAATTTAGACCGCTTGCAAGCTCTCGCGCCGATAGCCCAAACTAGAGTAAAAGCGGGCCAAATTTAATAAATTTAGCTAAATTTGCGACCAAATTTAAAGCGGTCAAATTTAGTCGCGAAGTCTATGCTCGCATTAAATTTTATGTGCTGTTAAAAGCATTTGCCGTGTCGCTTTTGCTGGCAAAAAATGCGCGTCAAATTTAGAAAATCTGTCGCACCCAAACGCCATTTTGCCGCATGAGGGCTATAAATTTAAACAAATGGAGTTTCGTTGTTCGCTGATATTTTACGCCTTTCGCTAAAGGACCTTTTCACGCCCAAATTTATCGCGCTCTCTATCCTGCCGCTCGTTTTTTCCGCGCTTATTATCGCGGCTATTGCGATGTTTGGCGGCCGCGAGCTATACGAGGCGCTAAACGCCGCCGTATCGGGAGAGGCAGGCGCTCTGGCCGAGTATCCGATGGCGGCTAAAATCCTTAGCCTAGGCATCGCAAAGTGGCTCATCGGCGCGATATTTTACGCGGTCGGCGCCTATCTAGTCGTCATGCTCTCAATTTTTTGCGCGCTCGCGGTCGCGGGCTTTCTAACTCCTACGATCGCGCGAGAGATAAACCGCAGGCACTACCGCGTGGACGAGGCGCAGCTGGCAAACGTTAGTCTAGCGCACCAAACGGCTCTTACGGGCAAAATTTTGCTCAAATTTATCCTGATCGCGCTTATTTGTTTGCCGATTTTAGCCGTGCCCGCGCTAAATTTCCTCGCCCTGCACCCGGCGTTTTTTTACCTTTATTATTCGCTGCTTTTCATCGACGTCGCGCCAAACGCCCTCTCGCGGCGCAAATTCGAGCTTTACTTGCTGGACTACGGCGGATATAAATTTAAAGCCGCCGCGCTATGCTTTTACCTACTATGTTTGGTGCCTATTTTCGGGCTTTTCTTGCAGGTTTTTTTCGTTATTTATTTTTCGCATTTTTTCTTTTTACGCGAGACTTCGCGCTTGACGTAAATCATTTCAAATCGGTGAAAAACTAAATAAAATACGCCCGAATTTTTTACGAAGGAAGTCAAATGAGAACCGAAAATATCGTAGTTTGCAACGTCTGCGGACAAAAAAGCACGGAAAACGAAAACGCCGTATTCGTCCGCGCTCACAAAAACGGCGAAGAGGTCGATATCTGCACGGCGTGCATCCCTAGCGTCATCCACGGCTCTGGCCTAGTCGTTCGCAGCAACGACGAGGTCAAAGAAGACCTATAAATTTAAGCCCGCTCGGGCTTAAATTTGACTATTTTCTCTAAGTATTCGCCTTTTAGAGTTTCGTAAAAGGAAATTTTAACCAAGCATAATCCCAAAGCAATAAAAAATATAAGACTAAAATTTAACTCATAAAAAGAGGAAATGAGTAAATTTATGCGGTCGCTAAAGCTCAAGGCCTCGGTCTTAACTTCCATTCGGGAGCGACGCGTAAGAGCTTTCTAATCTTTTCCCACAAGCTAGACTACGCTTAAATGGCGGTACGGACAAAGTTATACGAGGATGTATCCCCGCCACGGCTAATGCGCCCATAGGCTCTCTAGCGTCCAATTAAAAAAAGACAAGCGTCCCTGCGGACATAGGCAGCTTTAAACCGATAAGCCAAAGCGAGTTTTCTAATCGCGGCAACCCTAAATTTAACGGCGCAAATAAATCCAAAAGGCGGCGCTATATCCACCTCGATAAAGATCTTAATGCCGCAACTTATAAAAAGCCAAACGAAAACTACGACGATAACGAAGCGCAAAGGTCTTTGATTTTTAGGAAAGACGCGAGTAAAGTCGCTACTAGGCTCTTTTTTAAGGATAATTTGAAAAAGATATTAAAATTAGCGCATTCGTAAAGAAAGGAACGTACAAAGCGGATAAAGCCAAGCAGGTATAGACACGCAAAGATAAGCCACAAAAATAGCTATGCTCCTAACGTTATTCGCCCTAAAACAAATAGCTACGCCGACTATCCGGCAAGCCGTAAATTTATCTCGACCGCAGGCCGCGCTCATCTACACTCTAAATTCGTTATTGTTTGTGTATTTGTAAAATGCGGCGGATAGAGCATAGAAAGGCTAAAATTTCGCATTTGTCCAGGCGCGATGTTTTTAGCGACGCTAGCCGTGATCTCAGCGACGTTCGTGCGCTCGTCATGCGAAAATAGCGACCATCCGCTAGGCTTAAAAACCGCGCCGGCGATCGTGTCTTTGCTGACCGGATTATTGACGACCTTGACGGTGAGGTCGCAGTTTGCGATGCTAAATTCGCCCGTATTTTTCAGCGAGCCCTTAAACACGACGGTCTCGTTTCTAAGCACCCTATGAGCGGCAAACTCGGTTAGGGCGGCTTTTTTTGTGTATTTATCCACGACCAACATAAAAAAATACCCCATTATCAATGTCGCGGCGATGTTTATCAAGAGGTAAATTTTAAACAGTTTCGGGTCTTTTTCTCCGCGCGAAAGAAGCATAAAAAGCACCGATAGCAGCGCTAAAACCGCGAGCGCGATAAGGTGAAAGACGTTAAAATACCCTTGCATCAAAAACACTCCGAACTTGCCGTGACGTTGTAGTCATTTACGCGAAAATCGTTTACGACGTGCGTGATCTCGCGCGTGGCATTTACGTCCAGCACGTCCTTTAGTACGATATTTTCCTTTAAAAACGGCTTTAGTTCATTGGCGTAGCGGCGCAAGATATTGTCCGAGTTTTTATAAAAAACAAGTCCGATCTCGCAGTAGTTAAAGGGCTTTTTTGAAAGATTTTTAAGGCGCATATCCACAAGAAGCGTATTTGAGTACTCAAGCTGCTTGGTAGAGACTATCTCCAGCTCTCGCGCCCTCAAATTTTGATCTAAAAATTTAGGCATAAAATGCGCCCCGTACCCAAGCGCCGCGATACTAACGACCGTGAGCGCAAAACCGGCGAAATAAGACTTTGAAGCGATATAAATGCAAAGTGCAAGAACCGCTAAAAAGGTCAAAAACATCCAGATATAGCCCGCAAAATCCGCCCAACTAAGGTGCGTTATGTAGAAATTTAAGCCTTGTTTTAGTTCGTTTATCATCTTGCCTCTTCATCTCGTTTGCTTATTGCGAGCTAAATTTAAAATCCGCTTGCATAAAGCGTGCCAAATTTGGCCGCGCTAATCTTTGCGCGAGTTTTTCTCCTCGATACCGCTAAGCCCAAACCTGCGCGCAAGCTCGGCTTTAACGCGCTCTGGGTGTATGCCGTGCGCGGCAAGAGCGACGAGCGAGTGAAAGCATAAATCCGCCGCCTCGTAAACTACGCCCTCTAGGGCCTTTTTGAGCTCGTCTTTTTCGCCTTGCTCTTTTGCGCTCTGCGTTAAATTTCGCGAATTTAAATCCTGCTCGTCGCGGCTTAAAATTTGCTGCGCTTTTTTGAGATTTGAGCTTTCGCTCGTATGTTTTTCGGTTAAATTTTCAAATCTTCTCGCCGCGCTCGCGTCTTTGCACGCCATGATTAGCTCGCCGGCCTCCTCGCCGACTTTTTTTAAGACGGCGTTTTCGCCCTTTTTAAACAGGCTTGCCACGTATGAAGTCTGCGGATCGGCGTTTAGTTTGCGCTCCAAGATCACGTGATAGATCTCGTCTATGATGCCGTAGGCGGGCTTTTTAGCTTGCACTGTAAAAGCGGCTAAATTTTGTTCGTGCGCTAAATTTTGCTCGCGCTCTAAAATTTGCCCGTTTTCGTCCGCTAAATTTAACTCGCTCGTCAAAATCCGCCCGTCTGCGCCCGTTAAATTTCGCTCGCTCTCGCCGCCTAAATTCGCGTCTGTGATTTTCCTAAAAAAACAAGATTTCGCTCCCGTATGGCATGCCGCGCCGCCTTTTTGCTCGACTTTGATTAGCAGAGTATCGTTGTCGCAGTCAAGATAGGCGTCCGCAATTTTTTGGACGTTGCCGCTTTGTTCGCCCTTTTTCCAGATGCGGTTTTTCGTGCGCGAAAAATAGTGCGCAAAGCCCGTTTCTAGGCTCAAATTTAGCGCTTCTTCGTCCATATAAGCAAGCATCAAAACCTCGCTGCTCGCGACCTCTTGAACGACGACGGGCAAAAGTCCGCCCGTTTTTTCCCAGTCTATTTTCATTTTCCCTCTATCGCGGCGGTCTTTATGCGCTTTATGCAAATTCGCTCGCTTTTAATTTATTTTCGTACGATCTCGTGCGTAAATTTTATCTTTAGCGGCTTAAAATTTACTTTGTTCGCAGCTTATTTTGACGCTCTATTATAAACTATTTTTTAATAAAAATTTCAGAAATCCCCGCAGATAGAATTCAAATCCTAAAAAGTACGTGAAAAATAAGTAAATTTAGCGGCGAGATTTCCGGTTCCGCCTAGGTACTCTTTACTTTGAGACTAACGAAAGCTACTTTTACTTCGCTTCGCTCGTAGCTGTGTCTTGAAAATCTACAAGCGTAGTGGATGGAGTAGAGTGAAATGGTACACTAAAATGTGATGCCCGGATGGTTATGAACCAATACTCATATTACCTCATTATGGCAAGCTTGATGGTTCTACTGTATGCTCTGATTGCTGGAAATTTCGTGATATATTAGTGTCCATTATAGAGTGAACCATTCAAAGAATAAATCGGTACAGAAAGCTTCTGAGATTATGCCAATATCTTCTCAATTGTAACGACAGTAGCAACCACAGAGGGGCTAGTAGAAAAAGAATTTCTTACTTCATCTTAACTTGTAGCCGCAAGCGAAGCAAAGCAGAGTTTAGATACAACACTAAAACTACACAAGAAAACTTATATCGAAAGCTACTACAATTGATAAAAGGTCTTATAAATAGTAAGATGAAATTCGTAGTAAAAAATCCGCTTAATATTAATTGAGCCTAAATTTAATTAAAAAATGGTCAAATGGCTCGCTATAATACGATTTTGCCGTAACTCATCAGAATACGAGTTTGTCGAATACGACTACAATGAAAGACAAATACTGTCATATGTTGCTGGTAGGGATAATTTTTTAAAATTTTCCCTAAAATTTTTCAACAAAAATTTGAAAGGGCTTATGTGCACATTTCTAAATTTACTATAGTCTTTGTCATCTGCAGGAACAATAGTTGTCATTGTATAAGCTTACGCTTCCTTTATTTGCATTAAATTCGCAGTTAATTCTAATGCGATAATAAGACTGTACCGCTATATGCTTAAAAATAAAGGTAAATACTTCAAAAAATCAATAAGAGATTTTAAAGAAGTAAAAAATAGGCCCTAGGTTTCAATCTCTTTAAAAAGTCGTTTATATATGATTATATCTTAAATAAGACAGAAAAAGAGAGCCGAAGCTCTCTAAAAAATTACTCTTTGATTAGCTCGATATAAGCCATCTCGGCAGCATCGCCTCGGCGAACGCGAGTCTTAACGATGCGCGTATATCCGCCGTTTTTACCTACGAATTTCGGAGCAAGCTCAGTTACTAGCTTGTTTGTAGTTTCTTTATCCTGCAAGTTGGCAAAAACTGCTCTGTGAGCGTTGCTATCGCCTTTTCTTGCCCTTGTGATTAGCTTTTCAATGTAGCTTCTTAACTCTTTTGCCTTAGGCAAGGTCGTCTCTATCTTTTCGCTTTTGATGATAGCGATAGCTAAGTTTTTAAGTAGAGCCGAGCGGTGAGCCGACGTCCTACCTAGTTTTCTATATCCGTGACCGTGTCTCATTTATATTCCTTTTACTCTTTTGCACTCATTTGTGATTTTAGGTCGGCGATCTTTTTCTTGAGTTGCTCTTTGCCGCCGCCTAGGTCGCCGCCGACCGGATATCCGATCTCTTGCATAACGGCTTTAATCTCTTCGAGAGATTTTTTACCTAAATTTTTAAGCTCTTTTAGCTCGTTTTCGTCCATCAAAGCAAGCTCGCCGATAAATCTAATTTCAGCTTTATCAAGGCAATTAGAACTTCTAGCGCTCAAATTGAGCTCTTCTATGCTTTGAAGTAACTTTGCGTGCTCGCTGCCTGAAGTTTGAGCATTTAGACCTGCCGAAACATCGATGTTTAAAACACCTTTAAACACTGACATCTGCTGATACATCGCCTCGATCGCGTGTTTGAACGCCTCGATCGCACCCACTTGCCCGTCCGTCGTAACCGTAAAAATAATCTTTTCATAGTCGGGATTGTCCTCTACTAGGACGTTTTCTAGCTCGTAAACTGCTTTTTTAACAGGCGTAAAGAACGCGTCAAGGGCTATATAACCCTCTTCGGTATTGTCTCTTATCTCTTCACTCGGGACGTATCCGATACCTTTTTGGATGATTACGGAAAATTTAAGCTCCGCGTCCTCGTTTATGGTCGCAAGATAAGCGTCCGGATTTACGATATCTACGACATCGCTTTTTAGATCGCCGGCTTTTATCTCTTTTGGACCTTTAAACGAATACTCGACCACCTCGCGCTCAGACTCGTTTTTTAGCTTAAAGCGGATATTTTTTAAATTTATAATAAACTGCGCTACGTCCTCGAGCATGCCTCTCATCGAATCAAATTCGTGGGATACGCCCTCTATCTTGACGCCCGTAGCCGCAAATCCAACCGTGCTGCTATATAAAAGTCGTCTTAGCGGATGAGCCAAAGTGACCGCATAACCCGTCTCAAACGGATACGCGGTTATTCTGGCGACATTCTCGCTTATACTCTCTACTGAAATTTCGGTAGGCATATAAGCTGATGTGGTAATTTTTCTCATCGTTATACCCCTTATTATTTCGAATAAAGCTCTACTATGAATCTTTCCTCGACAGGAATGACGACCTCTTCCCTTTCCGGAGTTCTTGTGAAAATTCCGAATTTTTTATCTTTTTCGACGTCAACCCAAGCTACGATGCCGGTTTGTGCCGTAAGATCGATCGCGCGAACGATTTGTGGATTGTTTTTAGACTTCTCGATAACCTCTACTTTAGCGCCAGCTTGAACTCTGTAAGAAGGAATATCTACTCTCTTGCCGTTTACTAAAATATGTCCGTGAGTAACTAGCTGACGAGCGAAGCGGCGAGTCGTCGCAAAGCCCATTCTGTAAACTACGTTATCTAATCTTTGCTCTAAAAGCTGTACCAAAAGCGCACCGGTATTTCCCTCGCGGCGAGCGGCTTCTTGGAATAAGCGGCGGAATTGCTTCTCGCTAATGCCGTACATAAATTTAGCTTTTTGTTTTTCGCGAAGCTGCAAGCCGTATTCGCTTATCTTGCTTCTTCTTTGTCCGTGTTGTCCCGGAGCGTAAGGTCTTTTATCAAGCGCGCTTTTACCTGCCAAGCGACGCTCGCCCTTTAGCGCCAAACTAACACCGAGTCTTCTTTCTAATTTTTCAACGGGTCCTCTATATCTAGCCATAATAATTCTCCTAAATTTCTAATTATACGCGGCGGCGTTTCGGCGGTCTGCAACCGTTATGCGGAAGCGGAGTTATATCTTTTAAAAACGTTACTTTTATGCCCTCTACCGCGCCTACGCTCTTGACTGCGGTCTCTCTGCCGCTGCCAGGACCTTGTACTTTGATGCCTACTTCTTTTATACCGTGCTCTTTTGCTTTTGTTAGAGCGTCTTCTACTGCTTGTTGGGCTGCATAAGGAGTTGATTTTTTACTTCCTTTAAAGCCTAGTCCGCCGGCACTGCTCCAAGCGATAGCATTTCCCATCTCATCGGTAACCGTTACCATAGTGTTGTTAAAAGTCGCGCTTATATAAACGATACCTTTAGCGATACTTTTTCTTACAATTTTCTTTTTAACTACTTTTCTTTTTGCCATCGCTTATCCTTATTTAGTCGCAGCGCCGACTGTTTTGCGCTTGCCTTTTCTAGTTCTAGCGTTTGTTTTAGTCTTTTGACCGCGTACCGGAAGACCTTTTCTGTGTCTTAGACCGCGGTAGCTTCCTAAGTCCATAAGAGCCTTGATATCCATAGCGACGCTTTTTCTAAGGTCGCCTTCCACCACGTGATGCTCTTGGATCTCTTTGCGGATAGCCGCAGCTTCGTCTTCGGTTAGATCGTTTACTCTTTTATCGTAAGAAATTTTGGTAGCATCCAAAATTTGACGAGATTTGTGAAGACCGATACCGTAAATATAGGTCAAACCGTATTCGATTCTCTTTTTCTTTGGTAAATCCACACCTGCGATACGTGCCATGCTTTATCCTTGTCTTTGTTTATGTTTTGGATTTTCGCAGATTATGCGAACTACGCCTTGGCGCTTGACAATTTTGCACTTGTCACACATCTTCTTTACAGAAGGACGAACTTTCATTCTAGTCTCCTAAAAATTTATTCCACTTTTAGGCTGCATCAGGTTTAACGAAATTTTAAACCAACTATTTTCAAAACAAGTGGTGGGCTTTGAAAACAATTCTTCATACAGCAATTTGTCGCAAAGGGCTGAGTATAGCCAAATTTAGCTTTTAACTTACTTATGTCGGTAAATTATCCTACCCTTATCCAGACTGTAGGGCGTTAGCTCCACCTTTACGCGGTCTCCAGGCATTATTTTTATATAATGCATCCTCATCTTGCCCGCAATATGACACAAAATCACGTGTTTGTTGTCGAGCTCGACCTTAAACGTCGCGTTTGGCAGCGCCTCGATGACGTTGCCGTCGATCTCTATGACGTCGTCTTTTGCCACTTAACTCCTTTTTATTAAATTTACTTTCACCGATCGGCGGAAGTTTGAAATTAAAATTTTAACTCACCACAAATTAAAATTTTAAAATTTACAAGTCGCGCAAACGATTTGTAAATTTTAAAATTTTACGCTAGGCTTAAGATCTCCGCACGTCCGTTTACGACTGCCATGCAGTGCTCATAGTGGCTGGTTCTTAGCCCGTCTTTGCTGGTTACTTTCCATTTGTCGTGACCGATCACTGGAGTGCCGTCTTTTTGGCAGATCATCGGCTCCACGCAAAATACCATTCCGTTTTTTATTTTCGGTCCGGATTTCGGACTACCGCCCTCTAAATAATTTAAAATTTGCGGATCTTCGTGCGGGCGTCTACCGATACCGTGACCGCAAAATCCGGTTAGCGGAACGAATCCGCGAGCTCTTATAAATTTCTCGATTTCAAAACTAAGCTCTTTAAAGTGCATTCCTGCTTTTACGGTATCTATCGCAAAATATAGCGCGTCTTTAGCGCAAGCGATTAGTTTTTCGTCCTCGCGCGAAATTTGACCCACGCCCCAAGTCCTCGCCGAGTCGCCGAAATATCCGTTTAAATTTGAGCCGATATCGACGCTTACGATGTCGCCTTCTTGCAATTTATATTCGTTTGGGATGCCGTGGATGACCACTTCGTTTACGCTGATGCAAGCGGCGTTTGGAAAGCCGTAAAGCCCCTTAAACGCGGGCTTTGCGCCTGCGGCTCTTATCATATCCTCGCAAATTTTATCTATTTCGAGTAGCGAAATGCCGGGCTTGATCACGCTTTCTACGTAATCGAGGGTTTGAGCGACGATTTTATTCGCCGCTCGCATTTTCTCTATGTCGTTTGGCTGCATGATGGTTATAGCCATTACAAACCTACCGCGCTTAGAGTTTGATATTTATTCATATAAATTTGAGCTTCTATCCTTCGCATCGTATCAAGCGCGACGGAAACCACGATCAGCACCGACGTGCCACCGAAATAAAACGGAACGCCCATAAATTTAACAAGCACCCAAGGTAGCGTCGAGATAAGTCCGAGATAGATCGCGCCGCTAAAAGTCAGCCTCGATGCGACTTCGTTTAGATATCCGGCCGTACCCTCGCCCGGTCTAATACCCGGGATAAATCCCCCCTGTCTTTTTAAATTTTCGCTGATATCTTTTGCGTTAAACGCGATCGAAGCGTAAAAATATGCAAAAAATACAACCAGCAAGAACGTTAAAAAGTTGAAAAAATAACTATTTGGATTTAAAAAATCGTGAATAGCTTGGATGTAAGGATTTGTGCTGGCCTGCAAAATGGTGCTTGGGAACATCAAAATCGCACTAGCGAAAATCGGAGGAATAACGCCGCTTAAATTTACCTTGATAGGTATATAGTTCATGATGCGTTTGTTTTGATTTTCCATCACTACCTTACGCGAATAGCTCACCGGTACGCGTCTCTCACCCATCTCGACGTAGATAACTATGCCCACCGTGACCAAAATAACAAGCAAAATTCCGATAACCACGAGGAAGTTCATCTCGCCCGTATTTACCAAATTTACCGTTCCGCCGATGGCTGAAGGTATGCCGCTAACGATACCTGCGAAGATGATAAGGCTGATACCGTTGCCGATACCGCGCTGAGTGATCTGCTCGCCTATCCACATCAAAAGCATAGTTCCGGTTAGCATCGAAGCCGCTGCGATGGCGATAAATAAATTCATATCTATCATTATCGCGTCCTCTCCGCCTCTGCCGTGAAGGCTCTGAAGCCCCATACTAACGCCCACTGCTTGAACGAGCGTAATAACGATAGTAGCATAGCGGATGATCTGCATATATTTTTGCATGCCGTCGCGATCTTTTTTCATCTTGCCCAAATTTGGAAAAGTAGCCGCCAAAAGCTCCATGATGATAGATGCCGTAATGTATGGCATAATGCCTAGAGAGATGATGCTAAGGCGCTCTGCCGCCTTACCGCTGAACATATTAAATAGCCCAAGCGCGTTTGAGGAATTCGAATCGAAAAACTCTTTAATAACATTGACGTTTACGCCAGGAACCGGCACGTATGCCAGTATCCTGTAAGCAAATAAAAATGCCAACGTGATTAAAATCTTGTTGGTCAATGTCTTATTCATTACGCACGTCCGCTAACGGTTACGTTCTCGTCTTTGATTTTCGAAGCCAAATCTTTCGCGCTCACTCCGATCAATTTGATTTTCTTGACGCTGCTTGAAATTTTGTGTACGGTGGCGATGGTGGCGATAGTGATCTCGCTTAGCTCTTTTACCGCAACGATTTTTTCTACGTTGATTACGTAAGGTTTTTCAAATTTAGAAGTGAAGCCTACTTTTGGAAGGCGTCTTTGAAGCGGTTGCTGACCGCCCTCGAAGCCTCTTTTCTCGTTGTAGCCTTTTCTAGCTCTTTGACCTTTGTGTCCTTTGCCTGCGGTTTTACCTTGACCGCTACCTTGACCGCGACCTAGTCTTTTGGTTTGCCTAGTCGAGCCCTCGGCAGGTTTTAAATTTTCTAGTCCCATATCTTCTCCTTAGCCTTTAAGCATGCTTAGCGCTTTTAAAGTAGCGCGAACGACGTTTGCCGAGTTGTTTGAGCCAAGCGATTTTGTTAGGATGTCCTTGATGCCCGCAAGCTCTAAAATAGGACGAGCGCTACCGCCCGCGATCACGCCCGTACCTTCGCTAGCAGGGCGAAGCAAAACGCGGCTAGCGTTAAATTTAACCTCTACGTCATGAGGTATAGTAGATCCTTTTCTTTTTACCTCGATGATATTTTTAAACGCGTCGTCGACGGCTTTTCTCATAGCGTCCGGTACCTCTTTTGCTTTACCGAAGCCAAAGCCCACTAGGCCGTTTCTGTTTCCCACTACGACAAGAGCAGTAAATCTAAATCTACGACCGCCCTTTACGACCTTTGTAACGCGGCCGATATCAACCATTACTTCTTCGAATTCTTCTCTGTTATATTTTTCCATAGCGATTTTCCTTATAGTTTGATACCGTTTTCACGTAATGCGTCCGCAAAAGCCGCTATAACACCGTGATACAAATAGCCGTTTCTGTCGAATAATGCCGTTTCTATTTTTTTAGCTTTTAGAGTTTTTGCAAATTCTTTAGCCAAAGTTACGGCGCCTTCTTTGTTTGCTTTTACGCCTAGTTTTCTGCCGTCTGCCGCCGCTAGAGTTACGGCTGCTACGTCGTCGATAGCTTGGACGTAAAGAGTTCTGTTTGATTTGAAGATAGAAATTCTAGGCAATACCGCAGTGCCGGAAATTTTGGCTCTGATTCTTCTTTTTCTCTTGATTCTAAGAGCGAGTTTTCTTTTTAATACATTTGCTGTCATTATCTATCCCTTACTTCTTAGATGTCTTACCGGCTTTGCGGATGATGCGCTCTTCTACGTATTTAACGCCTTTACCCTTATACGGTTCAGGCGGTCTATACGCCCTGACTTGAGCTGCGATCTGGCCTACCACTTGCTTATCGTCGCCCTTGATAGTTATGATGTTCTTCTCTACGCTGATTTCGACGCCTTTTGGCACTTCGTGATTTATCGGGTGAGAAAATCCTAAAGTAAGCTCAAGTACCTGGCCTTTAGCTGCGGCTTTGTAACCGACGCCGTTGATCTCAAGCTGGCGAACAAAACCTTTTGTGATGCCGATGACGATATTGTTTGCAAGCGCTCTATAGGTGCCCCAGTAGGCTCTATCTTGTCTCTCGTCGCTCTTTGGAGAAAATACTATGTGAGCATCTTCGACTTTAACGTCTACGTGCCCTTTTGTGTCAAGCTCTTTTGAATGAGCGCCTTTTTTAAATTTAAGGACGTTGCCTTCTACGCTGACTTCTACTCCGCTTGGAATAGCTATCGGCTGTTTTCCTATACGTGACATTTTTTTCCTTTTTTACTTGTCTAGGGTATGTCTACTTTTACGAATGGATACCGCAATACCATAAAAATAGAAATGAATCGAAGCGATAAAAAACCGCTTCAAACACTTTAATTTTCTCGTCAAATTTGACTTGCTTTATTGGATCTACTTCCTAAAATT
The DNA here is from genome assembly GCF_963517995.1 of uncultured Campylobacter sp. Taxonomy (GTDB): domain Bacteria; phylum Campylobacterota; class Campylobacteria; order Campylobacterales; family Campylobacteraceae; genus Campylobacter_A. The sequence goes on along the minus strand of NZ_CAUQHQ010000007.1, from coordinate 25,546 downwards.
TGCCGTCAAATTTGACATAGTCGTTTTTAAATTTAGCTTTCGCAAATTTGGATAAATTTGCATGTCGAGCTAAATTCGGGAAGCTTTTTAAATTTAAACTTCCGATTTTAAATTTTATAAATTTGACGGCGGAAGTTTCCAGTAAATTTTATAAATTACGAAAACATACCGAGTCAAATTTTTATTTCAAAGATTCAAAAACGATGCACGGCCATAAATCTAGCAAGCCCACCGTTTCAAACTTCATTCTAATGATGTCGAATTGACGTCTTGCTACAAAAACAAGCCCATCAGTTCAAACTTTATTTCAAGGTAATCTAAAACGCTACCCCGTAGCGTTTTAGACAATTACCACACAGAGCAGAGGATTTCGCCGCCTACACCAGCTTTGTGGGCGTCTTCGTTACTCAAAACGCCTTTGCTGGTGCTTACGATGATCGTTCCGTAGCCGTTTTTAAATCTCTTGATCTCGTCTTTTCCCTTATAAACGCGGCGACCCGGGCTTGATACGCGCTTAAGCTCGTTAATCACGCTTCTGCCGTGCTCGTCGTATTTTAAAACTACGTTTATAAATTTCTTTTTATCTTCTTCTACGACGTTGTAGCTCTCGATATAGCCTTTAGCCGCAAGGATAGATAAAGTAGCCTCGACGACGTTTGAATGAAGAAGCTTCGTAGTCTCGAGTCTTCTCATTGCGGCGTTTCTAATGCGAGTTAGTCCGTCTGAAATTAAGTCGTTTAACATTTCTCTTCCTTACCAGCTTGCTTTTTTTAGACCCGGGATTAGTCCCTCGTTAGCCATTTTCCTTAGGCATACGCGGCAAATTCCAAAATCTTTATAAACCGAATGCGGGCGACCGCAAATTTGGCATCTCGTATAGCCGCGAACCGTAAATTTAGGCTTTCTGGCAGCCTTTGCTATCATTGATTTTTTCGCCATATTACTTTCCTTTCGCAAACGGCAAACCAAATAGCTCAAGCAATTTGAATGCCTCTTTGTCGCTGTTTGTCGTCGTGACTATAACTATATTCATACCGTGAGTGCGTAAAATTTTATCGTACTCGACCTCTGGGAACATTAGCTGCTCGTCAAGGCCGAAGTTGTAGTTTCCGCGTCCGTCAAAGCCGTCTTTTGGAAGGCCTCTAAAGTCCTTAACTCTCGGTAGCGCGATAGAGATTAGTTTGTCCAAAAACGCAAACATATTCTCTTTTCTAAGCGTTACTTTTACGCCGACGGGAAATCCCTCGCGCACTTTAAAGCCCGCGACCGATTTTTTAGCATCGGTAACTACGGCTTTTTGCCCTGCGATTAGCGAAATAGTATCGGCGATATTTTGAAGTTGCTTTTGATCTTTAGCCGATTCGCCAGCGCCTACGCTTATCACGATCTTTTCGATCGCAGGGATTAGCATAGGATTCTTGATGTCGAATTCTTTAGCCAAAGCAGGCTTTACGACCTCGTTATATTTAGCTTTTAATCTATTCATTTTCAGCCCTCAACTTTTGCAACGTTTGAGATATCTATAGGCATCTCTTTATTGATAAAGCCGCCGTTTGGGGTCTTTTCGCTAGGTTTTATAGCTTTTTTAGCTACCTTGCAGCCCTCGACGATGACTTGTCCTTTTTTGGCTAGGACGGATAAAATTTTACCTGTTTTACCTTTGTCGTCGCCTGCGATGATCTTAACGGTATCGCCTTTTTTTACTTTAAATTTAACGTTAGCCATTATAACACCTCCGGAGCAAGCGAAACGATTTTCATAAAGTTAGCGTATCTAACCTCACGGCCGACCGGTCCAAAGATACGAGTACCGATAGGCTCGCGTTTGTTATCTAGGATGACGGCTGCGTTTTCGTCGAAGCGGATTAGCGAGCCGTTATCTCTTTGAACCTCTTTTTTAGTTCTAACGACGACCGCTTTTACCACTTGACCTTTTTTGATCTTACCGTTTGGAAGCGCCTTTTTGACCGAGCAGATGATAACGTCGCCAAGCGTCGCGTATCTTCTCTTGCTACCGCCCAAAACTTTAATACACATTAGCTCTTTCGCGCCGCTATTGTCGGCGACCGTAAGCCTCGTAAAAGATTGTATCATTACTCAACCCCCGTCGCTAAAATAGTCTTTAAGCGGAAAGATTTTCTCGCGCTTAGCGGTCTGCATTCGATAGCTACGACAGTATCGCCCGCTTTAGTTTCGTTCTTTTCGTCGTGAATCATATATTTTTTAAAGCGTTTTACGAATTTGTGGTATCTTGGGTGCATAACGCGTCTCTCAACCAAAATCGTAGCCGTCTTATCGCCGGCTTTTTGTAAAACGACACCTTGAATTTCTCTTTTTAATGCCATTTCTCACCCCTTACTTTGAAGCGCTAATTGCAGTGTTGATTTGCGCTATTTCCTTGCGGACAGCGCGAATCTCGTTAGGGTTGCTTAGCTGCATGGTTTTTAGCTTTTGTCTTAAAGTAAATAAAAGCACCTTTTTCTCTTTCAATAACGCGTTAAGTTCTGCAACGCTTTTGTCTTTAATATCAGTATATTTCATTTTCACTCTCTCGCGTTACGATTTTAGTCTTAAACGGAAGTTTGTGGATGGCTAGAGTTAGAGCTTCGCGCGCTAATTCCTCATCTACGCCCGCCATTTCGACTATTATACGACCTGGTTTTATATTCATAACCCACTCTTCGACTCCGGCTTTACCTTTACCCATACGAGTTTGTAGAGGTTTTTTGGTTAGCGGCTTATCCGGAAAAACTCTGATCCAAGTTTTAGCCTGGCGTTTTACATGGCGGGTTAGAGCCACACGAGCCGCTTCGATCTGGCGCGAATTTACGCGGCCTGCTTCTACGGCTTTGATTCCGATCTCGCCCATAGCAAGATCAGCGCCGCGAGTAGCTTTACCGCGGTTTCTGCCTTTCATCTGTTTGCGAAATTTAGTTCGTTTTGGCATCAACATGATTATTTACCTCTTCTTGCTCTGCGCGGTTTTTTATCGGCTTTTTCTTCTTCGTTCTTTTCAGGTTGAACGCCTTTTTGAAGAACCTCGCCTTTAAATATCCACACTTTTATACCTATGTTTCCATAAGTCGTATGCGCTTCAGCAACGCCGTAATCGATTTTAGCTCTTAGAGTGTGAAGCGGAACGCGACCCTCTAAGTACCACTCGGTTCTAGCGATCTCAGCGCCGCCAAGACGTCCTGCAACTGAAATTTTGATACCTTTAGCGCCTGATTTTTGAGCGCCTTGGATAACTTTTTTCATCGCGCGTCTAAATGCAACGCGTTTTTCAAGCTGCATCGCTACGTTTTCGGCAGCTAGCTGAGCCGAAGCTTGAGCTTTTCTTTCTTCTTTGATATTTACGTTTACTTCTTTGTTGATCAGCTTTTGGATATCCTCTTTAAGCTTCTCTACGTCAGAGCCCTTTTTGCCGATGATAATACCAGGGCGAGCTGCTACGACGGTTACGCGAATTTTTTTAGCGGTTCTCTCGATCAAAATTTGAGAAACACCCGCGTAGTAAAGTTTCTTTTTCAAGAAAGCGCGAATTTTGTAGTCTTCGCCGATATTTTCAGCCAAAGTTCCTTTAGCAGGAAACCATCTTGACTCCCAGTTGCGGTTTATTCCTAGTCTTAGACCTATCGGATTTACTTTCTGACCCATATTACGCTTCCTTCTTTTCAGGTTTAGATACTTCTACTAAGATATGAGAAGTCGGTTTGCGGATTCTGCTTGCGCTTCCTCTCGCTCGCGGTCTAAATCTTTTTAATACTGGGCCCGCATCCACGCGGCAGCTTGTTACGATAACCTCTTCAGGCTCGAATCCGCCGTTAGCTACCGCAGAGCTGATAGCCGTAGCGATAAATTTGGCGCCGCGGTTTGGCATAAAGCTAAGGCTGGCTAGCGCAAATTCTGCGTTCATGCCTTGTACTTCTCTTGCGATTAGTCTAGCTTTAGTCGGAGATAATCTTACGAATTTAATAACTGATTTGCTCATCTTATCCCCTTACTTACCGATTTTCTTTTGCACTGAGCCTTTGTGGCCTTTAAATGTGCGCGTAGGAGCAAATTCGCCTAGTTTATATCCGATGTGGTTTTCCGTAACGTATACTGGAATGAAGCTCTTGCCGTTATGAACGTTAAACGTTAGGCCTATCATTTCAGGCACTATCGTGCTGCGTCTAGACCATGTTTTTATCGGTTTGTTGTCGTTAGCCTTTTTGGCGGCAACGACTTTTTTCATTACATGCTCATCGACAAAAGGTCCTTTTTTGAGTGATCTTGCCATCTCTATTTACCTTTCCTTCTTGAAATTATAAGCTTATCGCTAGCCTTCTTGCGGCGAGTCTTAGCACCTTTGGTCGGTTTACCCCATGGAGTAACAGGATGACGGCCTGAGTTTTTCTTACCCTCACCACCGCCGTGCGGGTGATCTACCGGGTTCATCGCAGAACCGCGAGTTTGAGGACGGATACCTCTGTGGCGATTACGTCCGGCTTTACCGATAGTTACGTTCGCCCAATCTTCGTTACCTACTACGCCGATACTAGCCATGCACTCTGCAAGTACTTGTCTCATCTCGCCGCTTGGCAAGCGAAGCATTACGTATTTTTCCTCTTTACCCATTAGCTGAGCATAACCGCCGGCTGAACGAGCCATCTGAGCGCCTTTGCCTGGTTTTAGCTCCACGTTGTGTACGATAGTACCGACTGGGATATTTCTTAGTTTCATCGCGTTGCCTGGTTTTATGTCTAGGCCCGCCTCGGCTGCTGCTACGACATCGCCAACGTTTAGTCCGTTTGGTCTGATGATATAGCGTTTTTCGCCGTCTTTATAAGCGATAAGCGCGATGCGGCAGTTTCTGTTCGGATCGTACTCGATAGCTTCGACCTTGCCTTCGATACCGAATTTACGGCGTTTAAAGTCGATGATTCTATAAAGTTTCTTCGCTCCGCCTTCTTTATGTCTAGAAGTTATTCTTCCGTTATTATTTCTACCGCCGCTTACGGGGATCTTTACAAGCAAGCTTCTCACGCTAGGTTTAGCGGTGATATCTTCGCTTGATAAGCCCGTCATAAATCTGCGGCTAGGTGTATAAGGTTTATAGGTTTTTATCGCCATCTTACGCCTCCGTGTTTTCTAGGCTTGAGCCTTCAGGCAACTTAACGTAAAATTTCTTTATCTCGCTTCGTTGTCCTTCTCTTCCTTTGAAACGCTTAACTTTTCCGTCGATTCTAAGCGAATTTACGCGAAGCGGCGTTACTCCAAAATACTCTTTCAAAATTTCTTTCAGCCTATTTTTAGTCATCTTAGGCGAAGTTTGTATAACAACCACGCCTTGCTCTTGAAGACCGAGAGTTTTTTCCGTATATAAAATCGTTTTGATATCAGTTATATCTGCCATTTCAGCCCTCTTTTATTATAGTTTCAAGTGCGGCCTTCTCGATAACGACGGCACCGTAAGTCGCCACTAAGTAAGCGTTTATCTCGCTCGCATCGATTAGATAGCAGTTTGATAGATTTCTAAACGCGAGTAACGTGTTGTCGTCAAGCAGATCTTTTACGACCAAAGCGTCTCTCAAATTTAACGCGCTGATTATTTTAGCCGCGTCTTTAGTCTTGCCGCTTGCGATCTCTATGCTATCTACCGCGAAAATTTTACCCGCGTTAGCTTTTTCGTTTAGCGCGAACTCAAGCGCCAATCTTTTTTGCTTTTTATTGACCTTTTGGAAATAGTTTCGCTCGTTGCTCGGACCAAACGCCACTGCGCCGCCTACCCAGACGTTAGTTCTGGTTGAGCCCGCTCTAGCGCCGCCGCGACCTTTTTGTCTCCACGGTTTTTTACCGCCGCCGCTTACGAAAGCTCTGGTTTTGGTGTGAGCCGAATTTGAACGCATGCCGGACAAATAAGACTTAACGTAAAGATATAGGTTGTGCGGGTTAATCTCAGCGTAATTAGCCGGTAGGTCAAGCTCGCTAGCTTTTTCAAATTTTTCGTTTAATACGCAAACTTTACTCATTTTACTATCCTTATTCTGCCCATTGCACCGTTATAGCCAGCGACGCTGCCTTTTAAAACCAAAATTCCGTTTTCGGCGTCAAAGCTTACGATCTCGTTTTTAACGGTAACTTTTTCGTTTCCGGTGTGTCCGGCCATCTTCATACCAGGCTGAACGCGTCCCGGCCACTCGCGGTTACCGATAGAGCCGTGTCTTTTGTGGAAGCGAGAACCGTGGCTTTTTGGACCGCCCGCAAACCCGTGTCTTTTTACGACGCCTTGATAGCCTTTACCTTTTGAGCTGAAGCTAACTTTTAAAATTTTAGCCGAGCTAAGCGGACTAATATCAAGATCGCCCGCCTCTTTATTGGCGACTTGTAGGGTTGCGAATTTATTAAATTCCGCCGTTAGGCTATATTTTTTTTGCTGACCCTCTATGGCTTTATTTTTTGCTTTACCTTTAGCATAAGCTACTATAGCGCAGCCACATTCGCTCACTTCGCAAACTTTAGCGTTTACGACCTTTAGAAGCGTAACGGGAATGCTCGGGTTATTAACCGTTCTGCTCATGCCTATTTTTTCTACGATATATTCCATCTTTCACCTCGCCTTTATTTGCCCATCGCGCGGACTTCGACGTTAACCTCAGGGGCTAAGTCAAGCTTTGTTAGCGAGTCGACGGTATCGGGCGTAGCCGCTACGATATCTAGCATTCTAGCGTGAATTCTCATTTCAAACTGCTCGCGTGAGTCTTTGTTGATGTGTGGTGATTTTAAGACCGTGTAGCGTTTGATCTTCGTAGGCATCGGCACCGGACCTCTGACGTCGGCGCCCGTTCGTTTGACAGCTTCTACTATGGCTGCAACTGTGCGGTCGAGAACTCTATGGTCATAAGCTTTAAGCTTAAGCCTGATTCTTTCCATTTTTTTTTCCTTTGAATAGAACTTGTCGCAAACATACGACACTTCTTACTTGTGTAAGAGACTCGGATTTTATCCAAATGGCTTTTTAAAGTCAATATTTTGAGCAAATTTAGTAAAATTTAATAGATTTATTTCCTTTTTACAAGGAAGCTTTTGTAAATTTGGCTAAAAATTTGAAGCGAAATATTTAAATTTGATTTGGGATAAATTTGGACAGATAAAAATCGTGTCCAAATTTTAAAATTATCTTGAGCCTTGTTTTAAAAGTTCGTACATTCCGCAGGTTAGTTGCCAAAGCTTAACACCTTCTTCAAAAGATTGAACAACATTATCGGTAGCCCCGGCGGTACATGCTCTTTGATAATATTTCATTGCGTCGTTTTTCTCATTTATTTTTAAGTATACATCGCCCAAAAAGCTGCAAGCAGTAAAATCCGGCGTGATGTCGCAGCTTTTTTAACACGCCCAAACCCTTCCAAAAACGCTTGCTTCTCATTTATGTCTGAAACATGCTTATTGATATACAAAAATCCGAGATTTCTACAACCGAGCGCGTCGCTTCCGATGTCGCAAGACTTAGTATATAACTCAAACGTCTTTTTATAGTCTAGTTTTACGCCTTTCTCATTTTCATACATGAAGCTTAGATTATTGCACGACCTGTAGTTTCCATTATCGCAACCCTTTTTATAAAATTTCATCGCCTTGCCGTAGTCTTGCTTTACTCCATACGCCTCAAAGGCAAAATCATAAACTCCGCCCGCCACGCCACACGCCATTTCATCTCCCGCATTGCACTTATTTTCATAGCTTTTTAGCAAATCCAGCATAGGATTATCTGCTGCAAAAGCACTTATTAACATAAAACCAATAGCCATAACCTTCTTCATACATATTCGCCTTTCAAATAAAAATTTAACGCATTCTACCTCCCCCCTTAAAAAATCGTTAAATTTGCCCTTATTTTTTGACGTAAAATTTTAATTATCTTCCTCTTTATAAGGAAACTTCGATATAATTTTCCAAATTTTAAAGGCTAAAAATGCAAATTCTAAACGCGCTTTATCAAAATCCGCCGAAAAATATCAAATTTATAAATAGAAAATTTGAAATCACGGCACCCAAAACGCTGATAAAAGGCGGCGTAGGAAGCGGCAAAACCTCGCTGATCGCGGGCTTTTTATCGGCATTTGAGAGCAAAGAGTTTTTGTACGTAAATTTAGGCGACCTTCGCATAGATGCGGATGATATTTTGTCAAATTTGCCCGAGTTTTTACGCCAAAGTCCGCAGATAAAAGCTCTAGCGATCGATGATTTCGAGCAGAGATTTTGGGATAAATTTGAGCCGATTTTAGAGCTAAATTTGCAAAATTTTATCGTCGCCTCTCGGTTTAAAAACGCAAATTTAAATAGCTTTAGCGAGCTAAATTTGGATTTTTTAGACTACGAGGAATTTATCGCATTTTTTTCAAAAAAGATCGATCCACAGACGCTTTTTAGCTACTTTTTACTTCACGGTAGGAGTCCCGCTTCGGCCTTTTGCGATGCCGAAAACGTCACGGCAAATCTACAAACCGCGCTAAAATCCTCACTCTCCGCCACACAGCTGGCCGTACTAAAAGAGTGCGCGAAGGCTCAGGCGCAAAACGTGAGCGTTTTTGAGATTTTTAGCACGCTAAAATCCGCCCGCAAAATCTCAAAAGATAGCGTTTACGGCGCGCTTAGCGAGCTGGAAAATATGAGCGTGGTTAGCCTAGTGGAAAAATTTAACGAGCCAAACGCCGCGAAAAGGCTTTATTTTAACGACTTTGCGTTTAAAAGTGCGCTAAGCCTAAAAAAGGACTTCGCTAAAAATTTTAATAACACGGTTTTTTGCGAGTTGGCCAAATTTAACGAGCAGATTTTTTACACCAAAGAGCTTGACTTTTTCCTGCCAAAAAGGAAACTTGCTATCATTTGCTCGCCGTTTAGCGATGCGGATTTGGTCTTTTTAAAATTTAAAAAACTGCACGCAAATTTAAAAAATTTAGGTATAAATAGGCTACAAGCAATCAGCGTGGCGAACTCCGGCGAGACGAGCATAGAGGGCATAAAATGCGAAGTCGCGCCGTTTTCGCGCTGGGCGCTGGGCATATAAGGAGCGGTTATGAGAGCGGTTGCGGCGCTATTTTTAGCCTGCGTTTTGGCGCTAGGCTACGAGATCAGACACGAAAACGAGGGCAAAATTTATAAATTTGCAGGCGAAGCGGACGGGAGTAAATTTGAGCTCTACATCAGCGAGCTTGAGGCCGAGTTTGAAAATTTTAGCGATAAGGGCGTCGTTTTACCGCCTAAATTTCAAGGGCACGCATTTTTTGAGGGCGCCAGATACGACTTCAGTAAAGGCAGTATCAAAAAATCGGGCGCCGCTATAACGGCCGTAAGCGCAGTCGCCGAGTGGCTAAATCTAAGCGTAAAAGCGGATAACGGCGAACTAACGGGCAAGCTAGCAATCAGAGGCAAGGCGCGAAAAGCCGTGCTAAAACAGGTCGCGAGCTATGATTTTGCCGCACTCGGACTGCAAGAGATCGGGCAAGACGGGGCACGATTTGAAGCCGTCGCGAGCGACTTTTACGCGCCTAAATTAGCGCAAAATAACAAAAAATCTCTCGCCGCAAAACTTGAAAATTTTAAAACGACATGGCTCAAAGATCCATCAAAAAACGCCGCAAACACGCTAAATAACCTCGAGTACCAAAACGGCAAAATAAGAAGCGTCTGCGAGCTCGGAGAGGGCGGGAAAATCTGCAAAACCGTCTGGCTAAAAAACCTAAAAAAGATAAATTTGAGCGACGTTTTTAAGGATTTAAACGACGCAAATTTGACTGCGATCTTCGCAAAAGAAAAGATAACTCCGAGCGAAAATTTTACGCTCTCGCCAAGCGGGATTACGTTTTTTGACAGTGCGACCGGCGGCAAAAACAGCGAAATTTCGCTACCGCTTGAGCCCATCAAAGAGCATTTAAAGCAAAATTTCGGGCTGTTTTAGGCAAATTACCGCTATAAAAAGGGAACTTTAAAAATGGAAGGCAAAATTTGATACAAAGCAACCCGAAATTTGACGGCTTAAATTACAAAAAACTTACGCAAAAGCATAAAAATGAAAAACAAATCTAACGCCCAAATTTGCGGTATCGACGAAGCGGGACGCGGCGCGCTAGCAGGCCCCATGGCGGTAGCCGCATGCGTTCTAAGGCGCGAGATAGCCGGGCTAAACGACTCAAAAAAACTGACCGCGAAGCGGCGCGAGGAGCTGTTTAAAGAGGTCGCGGGAAACTCGGAATTTCTCATCGCGTATTTTTCAAACGAGCAAATCGACCGGCTAGGCCTTAGCGAGTGTCTCAGGCGCGCGCTGCGGCTGTTTAAGTCGCATTTTGCGGACTACGAGTTGCTTTATGACGGCAACGCCAACTACGGCACGGGCGTAAAAACCATGGTCGGAGCTGACGGCAAAGTGGCACAAGTAAGCGCAGCCAGCATCCTAGCCAAAGTAAGCCGCGACGCACTGATGACGGCGTGGGACGGCGTTTACGAGGGATACGGCTTTGCCGCGCATAAAGGCTACGGTACGAAAGCCCACCTGGACGCGATCGCCGCGCGCGGATACTGCGATATCCACCGCAAGAGCTTTGCGATAAAAGCAAGGCGAAATTCGCTTTTTGATTAGAATTTAACGCTTAGGCGCAAAATTTTTGTACGATTTTGACGCCGCTTATTCGGGCGCTCGCGCAAATTTATACCGCACTTTGCCTTATGCCGCCGTTTTGAGACGAATAAGCCCGAAATTTAGCAGGTTTTACCGACACTTAAATTTTCACTCGCTAAAATACGCCCTAAATTTCAGGCGATCCGCAACGTAAAAGCGCGCGGGAAGCTTAAAGGAAAAAAATGAACGCTTTTATTTTCCCGGTTACGGCGCTACTTTGCGCCGCGCTAGGATACGCGCTGCCAGGCGTTTTTACGCCGCTAAAAACCCTCATAGTGCCACTTTTAATAACGATAATGCTAGGAATGGGCATGACGCTTACGTTGCGCGATTTTGCGGACATTTTTAGCAAAAAGCGCGCGCTTATTCTGGGCGTCGCGCTGCAATTTATCGTCATGCCGCTGGCGGGGCTAGGCGTTTCTAGGTTATTAAATTTAAACGACGAACTCACCGCAGGCATGATGCTAGTAGGCACGAGTGCGGGCGGGACGGCGAGTAACGTCATCACCTATCTGGCTCGCGGTAACGTCGCGCTGTCGGTGAGTATGACGCTATGCTCGACGCTACTATCCATCGTATTGATGCCGCTGCTTACGTGGCTGTATATCGGGCAAAAAGTGCCGGTACCGGCGACTGACATGCTGATCGACCTCGTTAAAATCACGCTCGTACCGCTAGCCGTAGGCGTTAGTTTAAATACCTTCGCGCACCGCGTCGTAGCGCGCCTACAAAGCGCCCTGCCCGCCGTCTCGATCGGCGCTATCGTGCTAATTATCGCGATCGTCGTAGCGCTTAACCACGCAAACGTCGAAAAGGTCGGGCTAACGGTCGTTTTCGCCGTTATGGCGCACAATGCGGCAGGGCTGATATGCGGATATCTAGGCGCTAGGGCGCTAGGGTTTGATGAGCGGATCGCGCGCACCATCAGTATCGAAGTCGGCATGCAAAACTCGGGGCTTAGCGTCGCGCTCGCGATTAAATACTTCTCTGGGCTTAGCGCGCTTCCGGGCGCTATTTTTAGCATCTGGCATAACGTCTCAGGCGCGCTGCTGGCGGGATTTTGGGCGAACAGAAGCCAAAAGCTGGGCAAAAGAGCGTAAAATATATATAGAAATTTCGGGAGTTTTTAAAATTTTGCACGTCGTAGGAAACGCCGTTTCTAAATTCGTCGCCCCACGCTGATTTGGCGACAAGACGCAAGCGCGATTTTTAAATTTAATAAGCTTTTTAACAAGGTGCCGTCGCAGAGCGATTTTTAAACAAACTGCGGCCGCTTTTACGAAATTTACCGCCAAATTTAGCGTCTTTGGCCGCATACGGATGATTCGTCTAGCTCTAGTAATGCAACAAAAACTCGTCAAAACCCAGCAAAGCGTAGCAGCGGGCGAGTAAAAAACTAGTGCGCCTCACCGAAATCGCCAAGCTACCGGCGACGGCAAGAGCCGGTTTTGGTCTTTGCCTAAGCCGTATTTCGCCGAATACATCTTATTTGCTCGCATATAAAATAAGCCGCTCAAATGCGATTTTTAGCCTAAAAACGCTAAATTTACGCCGGTTGCGAGCATTACCATTTAGCGGGCAGGCCTTGCCCGGCTTTAAAGTAGCTTTGCGGCAAATTTTGCCGTTTTAACGCAAGATGCTCAAATTTAAGTGTTTTTTAAACATAAAGGCTTGTTTAAATCCGTTTAAAAGCCGTAAAAAGCGACTAAAACATAGATACGAAGGAAAACGAATGCATCAAAATCTAAACGCAAAATATATTAAATTTTTGAGCGACGATGAGGAAAAGTCAAAAATCCTAGCAAGCGCGCTAAACGTCCCTCAAGCCGAATTTGACGCGGTTTGGAGCTGGTTTTTGCTACTTTTGCAAAGGCAAAGCAAGCTAGATATTTTTGGCGACGACGTCATCAAAGATCTGGCCTCGCGACTAGAAACTCTCGCCGCAAGCCTTAGCCAAAGCGCGCGAAATTTCGTTCTAGCCAAGCTTATTTACTACAACAACATTATCCAAAGCGGGCATTTGAATTCTGCGGTTTGCGGAATCATGAGCAAATTTTTATACGACGAGATAAAGCGGCGCATATCGGAAGCAAGCTTTTGCTTTGCCGAATTTACGGCGCTTACGCGGTACATAAAGCATAATTTTTACGTCTCTCCAAACGGCTATTTGCTAGAAAACGCCCTAAAAATCGAAAAACAAAATAAAATTTTCGCGCGCGCGGACGACGAAGCAAAGCTAGAAATCATACAAAATTTGCTTTGCATCATCGACGACAAGGAGTTTCAACACGATATAGCCGTATTTAAAAAGCTAGCCTGCGAGGTAAAAGACGGCGACGAAAGGGGCGTACGGCTGTTTAAAAACTTTATCCCAAAAACCGCCAAGGCTGCTATCTAGTCGTAAATAAAGTCCTGAACGCCGCGTGTTTTGATGGTAAATTTAGCCTAAGCGTCAAGGCTCTAAAATGGCTAGATAGCGCGCGGGGCGCGGCTGCGCCAATCGGCTGGCAAAATAAATTTAACGAGCTAAAAGGCGAGCTGGGCGAAGAGGCGTTAGCCGCGGTCGCAGCCGAGATTTTACGGCTGGACTCGCTTACGTATCATGATTTTACTATATCTAGCTGGAGCGACGACGTCGTAAAACGCTTCGTAAAATCTGCCGAGTGGATACTCCAAATCGCAGGCGAGCAGCAACTGCGCACCTTCTAAGCGCAGCTAAATTTAGGCGGTTTTGTTAAATTTAGCAGGCGGCGGAGCGCTTGATTTGTTTTAGCCCGTTTAGCCTTTAAACCAAGCTTGCGTGAGAAAAGACTGCTAAATTTGCTTTTTCTAAAACGCGAGCATTTTAAAATAACGCGCCCCAAGAATCAAATTAAAAAGCGTAGATGGGGCAAGGAACGCTAACGGCGCCGCGACCAAAAATGGCGCAAAATTTAGCGATGAATGCGGACGATTTAGACGCGAAAATATAAATTTACGAGCAAGATACGGGTTTGCTTTCGGATAAATTCGCATAATACCTCAAAGGCCTCATGTAAAAGCGATTTTCTTACGCTCTTGATTTTTAGCCGCGCAGTCTAGCCAAGATACCTTTTGCGAATTACCTCGGTTAGTTTGGGTTTGTTTCGCCATTAAGATTTATGGCTTTGCGGGAGCAGCGAAATTTGCGCCGCAGGCTTTAAATGCGAAAAAGGCGTCAAATTTGACGCTCCGCCCTACTCTATCCCGCCCAAAAGCGGCACGAAAAGGCACTCGTCAAGCGCCTTTTGCGTTATCTCGCCGCGAGAGTCTTTTGTAAATTTGACGATAAACTGCTTGCCGTTTTTTTCGATAGGGGCTACTAAAATGCCGCCGTTTTTTAGCTGGTTAAAAAGCGTCTGCGGCACCTGCTGCGCCGCTGCCGAGAGCAAAATGCGGTCGTAGGGCGCGTAGCTTTTCCAGCCGACGTTTCCGTCGTCAAATCTCACGTGAATGTTGCGTATTTCAAGCGCTTCAAAGCGTTTTTTAGCCTCGGTTGCTAGCTTTTCTATACGCTCTACGCTAAAAACCCTGTGCGCCAAATGCGATAAAATCGCCGCCTGATAACCGCTGCCGCAGCCGATCTCTAGGGCATTATCGATGCCTTCGGCCTCAAGCGCTAGCGTCATCTTGGCTACCGTTAGAGGCGAGCTGATCCATTGATTGCCGCCGATGGGCTGAGCGTCTAGACTGTATGCGCGGTGCGCGACGGAAGCGAATATCTCGCGCGGAGTGTCGCAAAGAGCCTTATAAAGCGAGGGCGTCAGAGTGAGTATATCGCCGATCTCGTCGGCCATGTTTGTGCATTTTGATTTTTCAAGAGCGGTCATAAAAGCCCCAAATTTCGTTTGGTTTCAAGGATCAAATTTGAGTCGAATTTGGCCTCTTTTGCAAATTCTCCGCTCGGCAAAAACACTCCCGAAAACTCCAGATCAAGCGAGCTTGCGGCTACGACGTAGCAGCTGTTAGCAAGCGCTAGAGCCTTACAAAGGGTAAAATACGCATCATCGCGCGCCTTGCCCCACATCGCGGGCGCCAAAATGATATCGCAGCCCTTTAGCTGTGCCCAAAGCTTTGCAAATCTAAGCTCAAAGCAAATTAAAACGCCGATTTTTAGCCCTTTAAAATCAAACGGCTTTATCGCCGACTCGTCACCCGCAGCAAAAATTTCATGCTCTAAATTCGGACGAAAAAGCTTTGATTTATTTTGCGCGTAAAAGACGTTTTGGCTGTTTAGCAGGATAAATTCGTTGTAAATTTCGTTTTTTTGCGTCTGCGTGATTGAAATTTGCGCGAGTCCTTTGGCGCGGTTTAGGCTCGTTAGATGCGTGAGTCCGAGGAATTTATCGGGGGTTAGCGCTTCTTGGATCGCTTCAAAAAGTATGGCGTCAAAGCTACCGATCGAACCGCCGAGCATTGCTCGGTTCGCCCCGCTAAAAAATCCGTCGAAATCATATCCGCTAACGCACAGCTCGCTAGCTAGGATGATCGAATTTTCGGGCGCGGCGGCGATTTTTTCGAGTAGCTCGTCTTGACGCTGGGAGCAAGAGGACGCCGTTAGGATGATAGGGTATAAATTCGGACTAAAAGTCGTCAAAGCTGATGCTTCCTTTGCTGTAATTTGTTACCTTCGCCTCAAAAAAGTTACTCTTTTGGTCGTTAAATTTAGCAAAATCATCGACCCACTTGATCGGGTGGCGGGCGTCGTAGCGGCGTTTTAGTCCGATGGCGACTAGGCGCTGATCGATGAGGTAGCGGATGTATTGCTCGATGATGTCGTCGGTAAAGCCCATGATCTGGTTTTGCGTGATGTATTTGCCCCATTTTATCTCAAGCTCGCCGGCGCGCTCGAACATGTCGTAAATTTTAGCCTCGGTCTCAGGCGTGAAAAGATCGGGACGCTCGGCGCGAACGCTGTTTATCATGTTTTGAAATAGCAGCAGATGCGTGATCTCGTCGCGCTGGATAAAGCGGATCATCTGCGCGCTGCCTAGCATCTTGCCCGCACGCGCCAGCGCATAAATCGCCGTAAAACCGCTGTAAAAGTAAATGCCCTCTAAAATTTGATTGGCTACCATGGCCAGCAGTAGCTTTTCGTCCGTCACTTCGCCCGCAAGCTCCTCGTAAACGCTTGAGATGTAGTCGTTTTTCTCGCGCAAAACCTCGTCGTGCTTCTCCATCTCGTAGATGAGGTCCGTGTTGTCGCAGATGGCCTCGACCATGACGGCGTAGGACTTGGAGTGGTTGGCCTCCTCGTAGGCTTGGCGCGCTAGGCAGGCGTTGATCTCGGGCGCGGTGATGTAAGGGTTGATGTTGTCAGCTAGGTTGTTCGTCTGGAAGCTATCCATCGAGATGAGCTGACTCCAAACTAGATCGTACATGCGCTTTTCGGCCTGCGTGAGGTTGTAGGCGTAGTCGCGTACGTCGTCCGTGGTGTCGACCTCTTTTGGAAACCACGTGTTGGCTTCCATCAGGTCCCAGAGCTTGAGCGCCCACTGGTATTTTGCCTTGGTGAAATTTAAAATGCCGTGCGGATTGCCGTTAAATACGCGGCGATCGGTCAAATTCTCGTTTGAGCTCGGGTTGTAGATTCGTTTTCGGTTCATAATTTTTTCTTTATTCATAAAATTTGGGGCTGATTTTAGCTAAAAATTTATGTTAGATATCTTAAAAGCAAGCTATTTGAGCGCGTTAAATTTGGCTTTTACGGTTACGGCCAAATTTAACCCGCATCAAATTTGTGAGTTAAATTTAGCGCTTTAGCTCGATTGCGCGCTGGAGCATTTCGTTGCTGGTCGTGATGCTCTTGGCATTAGCGTCGTAGGCTTTTTGCGTGACGATGACCTCCGTTAAGGCCTGGGCTAGATCGACGTTTGACTGCTCTAGCGTGCTGCTAGCCAGTTTGGCGCCGTAGATGCTTTTGCCGCCCGCGTCTTTGTAAAAAAAGGCAGCGCCGGAATTCGCGCTTTGCGAATAGATATTATCGCCCATTTTTGCAAGGCCTTGCTCGTTTTGGAAGTGATAGAGCGCGACTTTGCCGACGGAGCGAACCTCTCCGTTGGTAAATTTAGCCAGGATATTTCCCGAGTCGTTGGTGTAATAATCCTTTAAAATCCCCTCATATACGCCGTTTTGGGTGACCGAGATACTTTTTGCTTGCGCGGTGCTGGTAACGCCCGAGTAAATTTGACCCGCAGCCGCAGGAGTGCCGAAGTCTAGCTCGACTTGCGAGCCGTTATTATCTAGAGCGCCTAATGTAGAGCTAACAAGCCTACCCTCGTGGTCGAAATTTAACTCTCCGTTAGCGTTTGAGATCGTTGCGCCGCTCGCGTTTTTTACGGTTGCCGCCGCTTCCCAAACCGTACCGTTAGCGCCCTGAGGGACGCGTTTTGTTAGCGTTAGTTCCAGAGTATTTTTCGTGCCGTCCGCATTTAAAAGCTCGGTTACGAATTTTTCCCGATTTGCCGCTTCTTTGGTCGTATTTATCTTAGCGGTCAAATTCGGCGCCGTCGTTAGATCAAAATCCCTCTCAAAGCTCCTGCTTATGCTCCAGTTGCCGTTTTCATCGATCGGAGCGCTAAATTCAGCCGTTTTGCCGTTTACGTCGGTTGCCGTTACGGTAACGAGATCGCCTTTTCTAGGGCGAGTTATATCGGCACCAGGCGTGACTCGTCCGCGTAAATTTATAGTTCTAGAAACATTATCTATGTTGCTCGTATAGGTTGCGGCATCTACTGGCAAAGTAGTAGGTTCGGTTTTAAAAGACGAGTCGAGATTGCCCTTAAAAGTTACCTTTGACGTCGGTTTAGTCGGCAGATATAAAAACTCCGGTAGGCGAATCTTGCCCTGAGAGCCGATATCGCCGACGTCAAGGTCGGTCGTGTCTGAGCCTAGCGTATAGGCCTGCGTGACGGCGGCTCGTCCGTTTACTCTACCGAAAGCCTCTATCGCGCCCTGGCTAGGAGCGACCTGCGTTAGCGTATTTTGCGTGCCTAGGACGTAGTTGCCTTGATTTGTTACGAGATATCTTTCTTTGTCTACGCCAAAGCTACCGGCACGCGTGTAGTAGGTGCCTGAGCCGTTCGTTACGCCGAAAAACCCCTTGCCGCCGATGGCCATATCTAAGACGTTATCGGTTTTCATAAACGGGCCTTGCTTGTAAAAGCTAAGCGCCGTCGTCATACCCGTAGCGCCGAGGCCAACTTGGTCTTGAGTCGGGTTGTTGCCCGCAGCAAAGGAGGTTTGGTAAAAAATGCTCTTAAATTCCGGTATCGAAGCAGTAAAGCCGACGTTATTTATATTGGCGATATTGTTCGCCCACACGTCCATACTAAACCCCTGGGTTCTGACGCCGCTAACGCCGTTATACAGGCTTCTTACCATCGTCCTATCCTTTTTTCGGCTCGGTAAATTCTTTTACTTTGTCGATGCTGACGTATTGTCCGCCGACCTTTACCTGCGCGATGCCGTCGATAAATTTGACACCTTCTACGAGATAGTTGCCTACGCCGCCGTTTTTGACGTTGCCCGCTGCATCGGTGTAGCTGATCTCGACCGTGTATGAGCCGGCTCTAGCATCGTTGCCGGCGCTGTCCTTGCCGTCCCACTCGAAGGTATTGGCTCCGGCGCTAGCTTGTCCGAATTCTAGCTTTCTTACGAGTTTGCCGGTGCCGTCTTTGATATTTATCGTACCGCCTTTTGCCGCGCTTTCTAAAAATCCCGCAAATTTGACGCCCGAGCCCTCTTCTTTTACGATACCGCTATCGCCGATTTTAGCCATCTTGCCGAGTACTCCGACGGCGTACATGTTGGTGCTATTTTTTAGCTGGTCGGCTAGCTTTTGCATCATTTTGTTCGTATTTTCTTGCATTTCAAGCGAAGCTAGCTGACTGGTTTGAGTTAGCATTTTTTCCGTATCCATCGGGCTTGTCGGGTCTTGATACTGAAGCTCGGTTAAAAGAAGTTTCATAAAAGCGTCCTTGTCTAGCTGGGCGTTTGGATTGGTTCCTGCGGCCTTTTGTAGGGCGTCCGCCGATTTTTTAGCGGCTTGGTTGTTTACCGTGAAGTTATTGGTTTCTAGTCCGTTTGCCATCTTTTATCCTTTAAATTTTTATATCTCAAGCAAATTTGATTCCAAATTTACACGTAGCGCGGAACGACAAGCTCTAAACGAGGCGCCGCCGCTTCGACTTGTTCTGTGCCGTCTGCATTAAATTTTGAGCCTTTGTAGCTCTTTTGCCCTTGCTCTTTTTTTTGCTGATTTTGATCGCTAAAGTTCATCTCAAGCTCGGTAAAACCCATATTGACGAGGCTGTTTTTAAACTCGGCCTGATTTTGTAAAAAGAGGTTCATCGTCTGCGTGTTGGAGCTAAAATTTATGTGCAGATTGTTGCCGCGATTTACCATCGTGATCTCGACTTCGCCCAAATTTAGCGGATTTAGAGTGATGTTAAAGCGCATGAAAGGCGATTTGTAGGCTGCGACTTGCTCTTTTAAATTTGAGCTAAAGTTATCAAGCGTCTCGCGCACGGCTTGGAAATTTCTAGTTTGCGCTTTGGCGTTTGAGATTACGTCTTTTACCATCGCGTTTAGCTCGCTATTTTCGCTACCGTCGCTTTGCGGTTCGGTCAAAACTTGCTCCTCGACGCTCTCGCGCTCCGGAAATAGCAAATTTTGTAAATTTATCTTTTTAGAGTCTTGGCCGAGCCCTGATTTTTCGCTTTTTACGGCGGTTAAATTTAGCTCGCTTTCGGCTTTGAGGTTTGGCTTTTCGTCTTTTAAATTTACCTCTTTCTCGTCCTCGTTTTTTACCGCTTCTTTTATGATTTTGGAGTTTTGAGCCAAATTTTGCGTATCTTGCGCTTTTGTATTGGCGTCTTTGGGTTGTGCTTTATTTTGCTCTTCTTGCACGGCGGCTAGTAGCTTATTTAGCGTATCTTTTGGCTCTGGCTCGTTTGCGTTTATGGCCTCTTCGACCTTGTTTTTTAGCTCGCTAAATGCAAAATTTTTCTTAGGCGTTACGGGTTCAAAGAAATCTTTTTTCGCCAAACTCGGAAATTTCTCGCCCAGTTCGTCCGCCTGAGCTTGCGTTACTTCGATATTTTCCAGACCCAAATTTAGCTTGTTTGCGATCTCGATGAGCTCGTTTAGATTTTTGGCTCCCCTTAGCTCGTTTAGCGTCGTTTCGCTTGATAGCGCTTTGGCTAGGCGGTTTTCGAAATTTGGAAATTTGCTGATTTTCTCGCCTCCGCTAAGCATCTCTAAAATTTGCAAGAGCTGCATAAAGGTCGCATTTTCAAACAAATTTTCCGCCGCTTCTTCGCCCAAAATTTCTTTTACGTCCGTGCTTTGGATAGGCGCTTTGATTTGCCCGTTTTGAGCCGTTTGGGCGGATAAATTTACGGCTTTTGCCATCTCTTTTAGATCTTTTTCGCTTAAATTTTCGCCCTTTTTAGCGGCCGCGTCTAGCACCATAGAGAGAAATACGCCGTCTTCTTTGCCGCCTTTTTGCGCATTTTTGCTCTGTTTTTTCACTCCGCCTTTGATGCTCGCGTCAAATGATAAAATATCGTTTTGAGTTGTCTGCATAAAAACCCTTTAAATTTAGCTTTTATGAGCTATGCAAGAAACGTTCCATAACTGCTTTATTATTTTTATAAGGAAAATTTGGCTAAAATCAGCCCCATTTTAATAACGGAGAAAAATTTGGAAAAGATACGAAACATCGCCGTCATCGCTCACGTCGATCACGGCAAAACTACGATGGTTGACGAGCTTTTGAAACAATCGGGTACTTTTAACGAGCACCAAACCGTCGGCGAACGCGTGATGGATAGCAACGACATCGAGCGCGAGCGCGGCATCACGATACTATCAAAAAACACCGCGATCCGCTACAAAGACACCAAAATCAACATCATCGACACCCCGGGCCATGCCGATTTTGGCGGCGAAGTGGAGCGCGTGCTAAAGATGGTCGACGGCGTTTTGTTGCTCGTAGACGCGCAAGAAGGCGTAATGCCGCAGACTAAATTCGTCGTGAAAAAGGCTCTCTCGCTCGGCCTTCGCCCGATCGTCGTCGTAAATAAAATCGACAAACCAGCAGCCGATCCGGACCGCGTGATAAACGAGATTTTCGACCTTTTCGTAGCGCTTGAGGCAAACGACGAGCAGCTAGAGTTCCCCGTCGTTTACGCGGCGGCTAGAAACGGCTACGCGAAGCTAAATTTGAGCGACGAAAACGTAAATATGCAGCCGCTTTTCGAGACGATTTTGTCTCACGTTCCGGCTCCTAGCGGCGACGTAAACAACCCTTTGCAGCTTCAGGTTTTCACGCTTGATTACGACAACTACGTCGGTAAAATCGGCATCGCGCGTATCTTCAACGGTAAAATTTCTAAAAACCAAAACGTGATGCTCGCTAAAGCCGACGGCACGAAAACGACGGGTAGGATTTCAAAACTCATCGGCTTTTTGGGTCTTGAGCGCCGCGATATAGACGAGGCGCAAGTAGGCGATATCGTGGCGATAGCAGGCTTTGAGGCGCTGGACGTCGGCGATAGCGTCGTGGATCCAAACTCTCCGATGCCGCTTGATCCGCTAAAAATCGAGGAGCCTACGCTTAGCGTCGTATTTAGCGTAAACGATAGTCCGCTAGCGGGCACCGAGGGCAAGCACGTAACATCAAACAAACTAGATGAACGTCTAGCCAGCGAGATGAAAACCAATATCGCGATGCGCTACGAAAACATCGGCGAAGGTAAATTTAAGGTTAGCGGACGCGGCGAGCTGCAAATCACGATTTTGGCCGAAAACATGCGCCGCGAGGGCTTTGAGTTTTGCCTCGGACGTCCGGAAGTCATCATCAAAGAGATCGAGGGCGTGCGCTGCGAGCCATTTGAGCTGCTAGTGTGCGACGTACCTGA
The DNA here is from genome assembly GCF_963517995.1 of uncultured Campylobacter sp. Taxonomy (GTDB): domain Bacteria; phylum Campylobacterota; class Campylobacteria; order Campylobacterales; family Campylobacteraceae; genus Campylobacter_A. The sequence continues at coordinate 3,944 of NZ_CAUQHQ010000007.1, read as the reverse complement.
CGAGTTTAGCGGCACCGTGATCGAAAAACTCGGACGCAGAAAAGCCGAGATGGTATCGATGAACCCGACCGGCGACGGACAGACGAGGATCGAGTTTGAGATCCCGGCGCGCGGTCTAATCGGCTTTAGAAGTCAGTTTTTGACCGATACGAAGGGCGAGGGCATCATGAACCACAGCTTCCTTGAGTTTCGTCCGCTTATAGGTAGCGTCGAGCACCGCAGCAACGGCGCTCTAGTGTCGATGGAAAACGGCGTGACGCTAGCGTATAGCCTCTGGAACTTGCAAGATCGCGGCGTCCTTTTCGTCGATCCGCAGACCAAGACCTACGTGGGCATGATCATCGGCGAGCACAGCCGTCCAAACGACCTTGACGTAAATCCAATCAAAGGCAAAAACCTAACCAACGTACGCGCCAGCGGCTCTGACGATGCTATCAAGCTCGTACCGCCTAGAAAGCTCAGCCTAGAGCGAGCTCTGGAGTGGATCGAGGAGGACGAACTAGTCGAAGTTACGCCGACAAACATACGCGTGCGCAAGCGCTATCTAGATCCGACTATGCGCCGCAGAATGGCAAAAACAAAAGAGTAAATTTTATAAATTTAGCCTGCAAATTTGCGCTTTTGCGCGGTTTGCGGGACGCCCAATTTGCCCACGCTTACAAAAAGGATTTTGGCTTAAGTTTGCCTAGGAATTATTAAGCGATTTTTACGCACTCGCCGTTTTTAATTTTCATAAATTTAACGACTCAAAAGCTAGGGAAATTCGGCCGAAGGGCAAGGCCATACGCAGTTTTTATAAGCCCACAAATAGAGCCGAGTTTACCCAAATTTACGGCGATAGTTGAAATGCGAATTTATCTAAACTATCTACAAATTTAAACGCGCGAAGATATTAAAAGATCGGTTTAACAATTTCCCGTAAATTTCCCGCAAACCATAGCGACTAATATTTACGGCAGGAAAGCGCCCCTAAAAAGCTTAAAATCGCAGCCGGGCTCAAACGGGCGCGATCTAAGCTATGATTACGATTTATCGAGCCGTGTTTGCTTTACCGCATACGGCACGGGTAATCTTTGAGCCTGCGAGTAGTAAGACGCTCAATATTAAGCGGCACAAATCCCGTGCGAAGATATCCGAGACTTCGGTCTCTTTAACTTGAGCCAAACTATAAAAATCGCAAAAAATCAACGCTCGCCGAAATAAGAAATATTATGTTCACGCATTTTTTTAAACGAGATTTATCTTCGCCACTAAAAGATAACTGGGTCGAGACGCTACCGCAGTACGTCAAAGATGGCGTTCTTTGCGCCAAGGAAAATCAATGTTCCTTGCGAATACGCGATTGGTCGGCTTTTGATTTCATGATACCAAAACGCATGAAGGGCAAAACCGCGCGTACTAGCGACGAAGTGGTCTTGGATTTACGAGATTTATCGCTTTATCCTGATTTGTACGGGTTATCCATCACGACTAATTTTAATTTAATTCAGGTGCGCGACCTTGACGTTCTTTACCGACTCAAAAATTTAGAAACGCTATCTATAAGCACGGAAAAAATACATAAATTTGAGATAGACGTCTCCAAAATAACGGCGCTAAAAGAGCTGGTTTTAGACGGCTATAAGCCCTGCGTTTATAATATCGGCAAAGCCAAGCAGCTAGAAGTCCTCGTCCTATACGGCTACAAAAATAGCGATTTGAACGAATTTGCTGATTTGTTAAATTTACGCGATTTGAGGCTATTTCACAGCGAAATAAAATCATTGGACGGCATAGAAAATATGACCAACCTAGAGCATTTAGAGATTGCTTGGGCCAAAAATTTACAAGATATTTCGGCGCTAGATAGACTGGAGCAAAAACACGAGATAGGCGGCGTTTTGCTACCGAAGAAATTTAAACGCAAAAAATAAAAGCCGATGTAAATACAAATAGCGCAAAAAACGATGACGCTAAGAGGCAAATTTACGGATATAAGAACCCGGCGCGAAATTTTAGTTGCGAGAATTTATGATTTTTCTGCTAAAATCGCGTCTTTACGACTTTTAAACCCGCGGCAAAAATCTCAAATCCGCCGCTAAATTTGCGTAAAACGACTAAATTTTTAATCAAGGTATAAAATGGAACTCTCGCATATCATCGTTTTAGCCCTAGTTCAGGGCATTAGCGAGTTTTTGCCCGTATCTAGCTCGGCGCATCTAGTGCTGGTGCCAAAGCTGCTAGGATGGGCCGATCAAGGGCTAGCCTTTGACGTCGCCGTTCACGTAGGCACGCTAGTTGCGATTTTGATTTATTTTAAAGACCGCATCGCCGCGCTTTTGAGAGATTTTTTCGCCTCGATCGCTCAAAAAAAGACGGTCGGACAAAGTACACTCGTGTGGGCGACGGGTTTTGGCACGATCCCCGTGGGACTGTTTGGCCTAGCCTTTGGCGATTTTATCGAGCAGTACGCTAGAAACGGCGCTTTGATCGCTATTATGACCATAGTTTTTGGATTAATTTTAGGCTTTTCCGACAAAAAAAGCGGCGCAAAGGACGAAGCCGCCATCACGATAAAAATCGCCCTAATCATCGGCCTAGCGCAGGCAATCGCGCTCATACCGGGCGTTTCGCGCTCGGGCGTGACGATGACGGCGGCGCTGATGCTCGGTTTTTCTCGAACGGCGAGCGCAAATTTTTCGTTTTTGCTCTCGATCCCGGTTATCGTGCTAGCAGGCGGTTTGGAGGCTATTAAAGTCTTTAAGATGCCTGATTCGCTACCTTGGAGCGACCTTGCTATCGGCGCGGCGATTAGCGGCGTTAGCGCGTATCTTTGCGTACGGCTATTTATGGCGATGTTGCAGCGCATTTCGATGATGCCGTTTGTGATTTATCGCTTGATTTTGGGCGTATTTTTGCTCCTAACGTTTTTATAAATCGGTAAATTCGGGCGCGAATTTAAAATTTGCCGTCCGAATTGCTTTATAAATTTAAAGCGCAAATTTGACTAAGACGGGTCAAAATTTAGCCTTTCTAAAACCTCTTTTATCCTTGCGCTTCTACTCTCTACGCTATCTTCCTCGCTAAACATCCTGTGTTCGCTATACTCAAACGGCGGCAGGTTTTTAACGAAATCATAAATTTCCTCAAAGCTTAAAATCTTGCCGTGCAGGTCGTAGCCGACGTTTAGCGCCTTGCCTTTTATATTTGCGATATTTGCGTGGATGTGGCCGTAGAGATGGATAGAGCCGTGGTGGTCTGCGTTCCACTCGGATAGCGGATAGTGAAAGAGTACGAGGCAAAATTTATCCTGTCCGTGCTGCACGGTGATCTCTTTGTATTCGCAAATTTCCTCAAATAGCGCGTTGCCGTCTTGCTTTTTCATGGCTAGCAGCTCGTCTTTATGCTTTTTTATCGCTTCGTCGTGATTTCCTAGCACTAGGACGTGCTTGCCGTTTAGCTTGCTAAAGATGGATATATTAGTCTGCATATCCTTGTGAAAGCTTAGATCGCCTATGTTATAGACCGTGTCGCAGGGGTTTACGCGCGAGTTCCAGAGACGAATGAGCGCCCTATCCATCGCCTCTACGCTAGAAAAAGGCCTAAAGCACGGATGAAATTTCATGATACTGCTATGTCCGAAATGCAAATCGGAGGTAAAATAAATCATCGTTTTTCCTAAAATGTATTTAAAATTTAACGGCGCCAAGCAAATGATCCTTGAGGCTCAAATTCGTAAAAGATTGCCCAAATTTGCGAATTTTTCTGCTTTTTTGGCTTTTGGATCAAATTTAAGACGGTATAAGCCATGCTACTTTAAAATTAACCGCAAACCCCGAATTTAAGATAGCTACGGTTTGTATAACCTTAGCAAATTTATAATGTTGCCCGCATTCATCCTATTAAAATGCTAAATTTATGCTTAAATTTAGACTTACAGGCTTAATTCAAATTTCTCGCCGCTT